>JACCXM010000084.1 GCA_013697005.1 Chloroflexia bacterium
TAATGGCGCCGCTGGCCTTCACCGAGGGGACGTTGAACGAGTACGCGTTGGGCGAGCCGATGTGCGGCTGCCCGAGCCGGCTGAAGAGGATGCGCAGCATCGCGTTGGCGTCGGTGGCGGTGCCGACAGTGGAGCGGGCGTTGGCGCCCATCCGCTCCTGGTCGACGATGATCGCCGTCGTCAGCCCCTCCAGCAGGTCGACCTCCGGCCGCGCCAGTGCCGGCATGAAGCCCTGCACGAAGGCGCTGTAGGTCTCGTTGATCAGCCGCTGCGACTCCGCGGCGATCGTGCCGAACACCAGCGAGCTCTTGCCCGAGCCGGAGACGCCGGTGAATACCGTCAGCCGGCGCTTCGGAATCTCGACGCTGATGTCCTTGAGGTTGTTCACGCGCGCGCCGTGCACGCGGATCAGATCGTGGCTGTCGGCGCCATGCAGCGCAGGCGACCGCGTGTCCATCATCGTGGCCATGCTCATCGTGTCTCCAGGTGACGGGGTGGGGAGCCGGGTTCCGGAACTGGACTCAACTCACCGCTTTCTTCACGAGCGCGCCGATCCTGGCCTCGGTGTCGGCGGTCAACTCCGTCAGCGCGAAGGAGGTCGGCCACATGGTGCCTTCGTCGAGGTTCGCGACGTCGTTGAAACCGAACGTCGCGTACCGCGCGTTGAACTTGGAGGCGGCCGTGAAGAAGCAGACGACCTTGCCGTCCTTGGCATACGCGGGCATCCCGTACCAGGTTTTCGGCGAGAGGGATGGCGCGCTGGCTTTGACGATCGCATGGAGCCGCTCGGCCAAAGTGCGATCCGGCTCCGACATCTCGGCGATCTTCGCCAGCACATCGCGTTCCCCGGCCGCCTTGTCCTTGTTCGCGCGCGCTTCCGCCTTCAGCTCTCGGGCGCGTTCCTTCATCGCGGCGCGTTCCTGGGCCGTGAAGCCTGCGGAGGTCTCGTGGGTCGCGGTGGTGCGCTTGGCGGACTTCTGGGCCATCTCTTGCATTCTCCTCTGCGAGATTCGATGGCGACGACTCGCATGCGAGCGAGCCGCCCCCGTCAACCCTATTTGATTGCCTCGTCGGGCACGGCGCGCCACCGCTCGTCGATCAGCCAGCGGCCGTCGCGCATCAGCTTGCGGCCTTCGAGCTCGTTGGCCTCGCGCCTGGCCTGGATGCGGCGCGGGGAGATGCGAAACCAGCGGTACGGCGTGGCCAGCGCACGCGAGTCGAAGCCGGTGCGCGCGGTGAACCGGTCACCCCGCTGCCGCGGCAGCGCGTCGATCTCGAGGATCTCGACTTCGCCATCGATCATGGACATGTCGCGGGTGTGGCCCAGCCCCAGCCGAACGGCGCGGGTGGCGGCCAGGTTCCTGCCGGTGGGGCTGTCCGGCGGCGTGGCCACCAGCAACGCTTCGCCGTCCCAGTCGAAGGACAGCGGCGCCAGGTACGGCGCACCGTCCGCCGCGGCACTGGCCACCCAGACATCGATGTCGTGGGTGAGCCGATGCTCGGTGTCGTGACGACGCTGAGCGCGGGAGCGGGGGTCGGCACTCATCGGCCCTGAAGCAACCCGAGGACGTTGCCATCGGGGTCGGTGACGGTGGCTACCAGGCGGCCGCCACCGACGTCGTGCGCGGGCTCCTTCACGGTGGCGCCCGCGGCGATCACCTCAGCCAGTTTCGCCTCGATGTCCGGCACGTGCCAGTAGGCGACCGGCGAGGTGATGCCCTGCGGTCCACCGCCCGGCACCAGCCCGATGTGCTGGCCCGCGGCCTCGAAGCCGACATAGTAGGACTCGTCGGTCTGCGGCGGGACGCCGAGCAGGGCGGCGTACACCGCCTTGGCCGTCGCGAGGTCGGACACGGGATGCAGCACGGTCTTGATTCCCTGGGTGGCAGAGCCGGTCATGGTCACTCCTGAAGTCGTGGGTCACAGCGACCCGGTGTGTACGGTCGCGTTAGGACGATCGGCGAGGCGCGAAATTGACAATCGGCGCCACACCTCTGCACCCCATGGGGGATGATAATGGTCGTGACGCGCGCGAGCCGCCCGTCATCTCCTTGATGGATCGTAACGCAGGAATGTGGCAGGCAACGGTTGCTCTCCCTGCCCGTGTGCGCAGGGAGAGGAGCAGCGCATCTAGTAGAAGAACCGTTCGTTCTTCTCCTGCTCGACGTACTCCTCGCGGGCCTCGCGCACCGTCGGCACGCCCGACACTTCGGCAACCGGCACGTCCCACCAGGAGTCGAACCCCGGCACACTGGCGTGCTTCTGCACCGGGACGTGGATGACCACCGTCCGCGTCTCCGCCTTGGCCCGCTGTAACGCATCACGCAGCTCGGTCTCGTTCGAGGCGGTCATCGCCGCCGCGCCGAGACTGGCGGCGTTGGCGGCGAAGTCGATCGGAATGTAGGGACCGTCCAACTCTCCGCTCTCAGGATCGCGATAGCGCAACTCGTTGCCGAATGACGGCGACCCGGTCGACATCTGAAGTTTGCGGATGATCTGGAAGCCGCCGTTGTCGACGACGACGATAGTCAGTTTCATCCTTTCTTCCAGAGACGTCACGATCTCGGTGTGCAGCATCAGGTAGGAGCCGTCGCCGACCATCACGTAGACCTCGCGCGAGGGATCGGCCATCTTCACCCCCAGCCCGCCGGCGATCTCGTACCCCATCGTGGAATAGCCGTATTCGAGGTGGTAGCCCTTCGGATCGACGGGACGCCAGAGCTTCAAGAGATCGCCCGGCAGACCACCGGCGGCGCAGACCACCACGTCGCGCGGTCCGCTCGCGGCGTTGACCAGACCGATCACATTTGCCTGGGTCAGATGAGACCGATCGGCGACGGCAAGAATGTCGTCGACGACGGCGTCCCATTCCGCCTTGAGCGTTTCCACCCGGTCGCCGTAGCCCGCGCTGGTGCGGTGCCGGCCCGCGGCGAGGGCGTCGCGCAGGGCATCGAGGGTGGCGCGCGCATCACCCACCAAAGGCAGCGCGCCGAACTTGTGGGCATCGCGCGAAGAGACATTGATGCTGAGGAATCTCACGTCCGGGTTCTGGAACTGGGTGTGCGATGCGGTCGTGAAGTCGGCCAACCGGGTACCGGCGGCGACGATCAGGTCGGCATCGCGGGCCAGGCGGTTGGCGGCGAGGCTGCCATTGGGCCCGATCGCGCCGACGTTCCAGGCATGGTTCCAGGGGAGCGCCCCCTTGCCGGCCTGGGTTTCGGCCACCGGAATCCCCAACCCATCGGCGAAATCGGAGAGGGCGGCGGTCGCCTCGGAGTAGAGTACGCCGCCGCCGGCGATGATGAGGGGGTTCTCGGCGTCGCGAATCATCGCCACGGCGCGGCGCAGGTCCTCTGCCGGGGGCACGGCGCGCGAGATGTGGTGAACCCGCTTTTCGAAGAAATTGGCGGGAAAGTCGTGGCCCTCGGCCTGCACGTCCTGCGGCAGGCAGATCGTGACCGCGCCGGTCTCCGCCTGATCGGTGAGCACCCGCATCGCCTCGGGGAGGCTGGCGAGAATCTGCTCGGGGCGGTTGATGCGGTCCCAGAA
>JACCXM010000091.1 GCA_013697005.1 Chloroflexia bacterium
CAGGTTCAGCGCCTCACGGGCAGGGATGATCCGCGCCGATTCTTGCAGCACATGGCGAACAGCCTGCGCAACGGCAGCGCGACTCCGCAACAGGGCTGTGGCGCCCCATGCGCGGCAATGCCGTAGCGGCCTGACATCAGGAGTCAGCGGTCAACCGCAATTCGCTCCAGCATCACCACAATCTGCCCGGGTCCGGGCATCGCATCAATCTCATCTCGCAATCGCATGGCGTTTACGCGATATCGAGCATCCGCCAAAACCGCTCGTACGGCTGCCCGGATCATATCGGGCGTCCGTGCTGCGGGCGCCACAACGCGTGCCACCCCGATCTCAGCGCACCGGCGGGCGTTCTCCGGCTGATCGGCGGCGACAGGAACGATGACCATGGGGAGACCCGCGCCGAGCGCCGCCATGACGGTGCCGGTCCCGCCGTGGTTGACCACGAGGTCGCAATGCGGGAAGAGCAAACTCTGCGGAATATAGCGTTCCAGATGGATGTTCTCGGGCTGAGGGCCAAAGGCACGAGGTTCCCGGTCGCGCCCGGTCGTCATGATGAGAGTGAATGGCTCGTCCCGCAACCCGTCCAGGATCGCGTCGAGCACGCCCACTTCCTTGTTATTGACGGTCCCCATCGTCGCGTAGACCGTCGGCCGGTCCGTTGGCAGCGACTCGACCCAAGCGGGCATTGGTTCGTCGCCGGACCGATCGAAGACCACGGGTCGCAGGCTCTGGGCGGTGGGAGGCAATGGGGACGCGGCATCCGAAAAGCTTGGCGGGGCCGTAACCAGGAACAGATGACGATACAGCATCGCCAAATCCGGATCGTAATCCAGACCCACACTGGCGCGCAGCCGGTCGAGCGCTGGGTGCAGCAACGGATGTAGCCAGGGTCGCCAGGCTGCAACCTGCACCGACACATGCGGGATTCCCTCCGCTTCGGCGGCGATGCAACCTGCGAATTCCAGAAATTCGCGCACCACCACCGAGGGCCGCCAGGCGCGGACCAGAGTCAACAGATCGGGCAGGGCGCGCGCGGCCCGGCTGCCTGGAAACACCTCGCTCCAGAAGACCACGGCGCGGTCCTCCGCCGCCATTTCGTTCAGGCGCGCGCCGCGCTCCGCGATCTCCTCCGCGGTCTCATCGCGTCCAACCGGCATGCAGCGGACGCCAATCGCGCCAAGACGGGCGCAGCCCATCGGGGTCGTTGCGAAGGCAATTTCATACCCCGCCGCCTCCAGCGCCCGCGCCAGCGGGATGAGTGGATGCCAGTGTCCGGACTCGGGTTGGCTCGTGAACAGCACGCGCATATCCGATTCTCCTCAGTTAACAAGACTACAGGGCAGTCACGTTTGACAGGGTTTGACCGATCCTTCAGGGTTACGACAGTACGATTTTCATAAAGGGAGCCCCATGAAACAGTACGGTACCGATCGCATTGTCCGAACTCTCGGTCACGGGGTGTCGCGCCGCACGGTCCTCAACCGGTTCGCGAGTGCCGGAGCGCTCGCCACCCTGACTGGAGCCAAAGGCATGACCCCCACGGCGGCACTGTCCGGAACCGCAACCCAATCCACACCAGAAGGAGGCGTCCTCATGTCACAATCAACCCCAACCGGAGCCAGTGGCGCACCAATCGTTGTTCTCGTCCATGGCGCGTTCGCCGACGCGTCAAGTTGGGCGGCGGTGATCCCGATGCTGCAAGCCGCTGGAGTCACCGTGAAAGCGCCCGCCAACCCGCTGCGCAGCGTCTCCGGCGACGCCGCCTACATCGCCAGCGTGGTCAACCAGATCCCCGGCCCAGTGCTCTTGGTAGGTCACTCCTACGGTGGTGTGGTGATCAGTAACGCTGCGCCGCAAGCCACGAATGTGGTGGGACTGGTTTACGTCGCCGCCTTCATCCCCGACGAAGGTGAGAGTCTGCAAGGGCTCGCCGAGCAAGCCACTGACAACCAACTCGCTCCGGCTCTGCGCCCGGCGCAGTTTCCGACCGGGGAAGGCGAGGAACCGGCCGTGGAGCTCTACATCGATGAAGCGATGTTCCATGACGTCTTTTGCACCGACCTGCCCGCCGCGCAGGCCGCGGCGATGGCCGTTTCGCAGCGGCCCGGTGGCGCGATTGGCTTCGGCGAGCCATCTGGACCAGTGGGTTGGAAAACACTCCCCTCCTGGGCGGTGGTTGCGACCAGTGACGTCACCATCGGGGTCACCGGAGAGCGATTCATGGCCGAGCGCGCTGGGGCCGAAATCGTCGAGGTCGACGCCTCGCACGTGGTGATGCTCTCGCAACCCCAGGCGGTGAACGACGTGATCTTGCAGGCGGTCGCCGCCGTCAGTTGAGCCTGAGCCTGTTAAGACCGCGACGAGGTGGCGTCCGCGGTCTCCACTGCAGCCCAACGTCCATTCAGGGCGCGCAAACGCTCCCTGGTCCGGTACGCTGACGCCAACGTTATCCACGGCGAGTCGCGTGGCTTCGAGGAACGTGGCGCAGCAGTGAACGGCAATCGCCTCCTGAAAACAGGTATGGGCCGCGGTCTTCTCCTGCGCGACCGTGCAGAAAATCTGGCTCGTATCGAGCCGATCGAGCTGTTTTTCGATCTTGTTTTTGTCTTCGCTATCACCCAGCTCTCGCACCTGTTGCTGGCGCACCCGTCACCGCGCGGCGCGGGGGAGACATTGCTGCTGCTGATGGCGGTCTGGTCGGCCTGGAGCTTCACCGCCTGGACCACAAGTTGGTTTGACTCGAGCACGATCCCCGTACGACTGCTCCTCATTGCGATCATGGTGATTAGCCTCTTCATGGGGGCCGCGATTCCGGCGGCCTTTGGCGACGACGGGCTGGAATTCGCCATTGCCTTTGTTGCGATCCAGGTCGGCCGTAACGCGTGGACGATCCTTGCCCTTGGCCTCGGCCATTCGCTCAGCCCGAGTTCGCTGCGAGTGTTGATCTGGTCGATTGCCCTTGGCGCGCTTTGGATTGGGGGCGGCCTGCTGGAAGGTGATGTCCGGCTGGCCTTGTGGATTCTGGCCGTCGCGTTGGATTACGTGGTGACGTGGTTCGGGTTCCCCATTCCCGGCCGGGCGAACACTCGTATCCCCGTCTGGGCGATCTCAGGCGGGCATCTGGCCGAGCGTAACGAGCTGTTCATTATTCTGGCACTGGGGGAGTCGATTCTGCTGACCGGCGCCGCATTCGGCGACCTGCTCCGTTCGGTGGAGACCGTGCTCGCGCTCATAGGCGCGTTCATCGGTAGCGTTTCGTTGTGGTGGCTCTATTTCGATCGCGGCGCCGCGGCGGGGCGCGACGCGATCGCGCGCAGCGGAAACCCAGGCTGGCTGGCGCGGTCGGCGTACACCTAACTTCACTTGCCAATGGTGGCGGGGATCATCATGACCGCGGGCGCCGACGAACTCACCATCGCGCACCCGCTGGACACGACCACTCCCGAGTTAACGGTGTTGATCCTTGGCGGGCCAGCGCTCTATCTAATTGGCAACGCCTTGTTCAATTGGATCCTGAGCGGACTCTTGCCTGCATCCCGGCTGATGGCGATTGTGGCATTGCTGATTTTGCTATTCACGGCCGGTGACGTGTCGACACTCTCGCTCATGTTCGCGGCAACGCTGGTCCTTCTCGCGCTGGTGGGGTGGGATATGCGAGACCGATGGCGTTTCTCCGGATGACGTGAGGCTGCGCTCAATTGATCCGTTTCTCGCGGCCAGCCCACTCCCGCTCTCGCAGGACAAACTTCTGGACCTTCCCAGTCGATGTCTTGGGGAGATCGCCGAACGCGATCGTTTTCGGAACTTTGAATCCGGCGAGGCGATCGCGGCAAAAATCGCGCAGATCCGCTTCGCTCACCGTCGCCCCCGGTTTAACCGCTACGAACGCCTTCGGCACTTCGCCCCAGTAGTCGTCGGGGACGCCGACGACGGCGGCTTCCAACACCGCCGGGTGAGCGCAGACGGCCTGCTCGACTTCGATAGTGGAAATGTTCTCGCCGCCGGAGATGATGATGTCCTTCTTGCGGTCACGCAGCTCGATATAGCCGTCAGCGTGCATCACGGCCAGATCACCGGAATGGAACCACCCCCCGGCGAAGGCGCGCTCCGTCGCCTCGGGATCGCGGTAGTACCCTTTCATCGTGTTGTTGCCGCGCATGATGACTTCGCCCAGGGTCTCGCCGTCAGTGGGCACATCCTCCATGCGATCGTCGACGACTCGCACGTCGTCGGCAATGAGATACCCCACACCCTGGCGAGCTTTCACCTGGGCTTGTTCCGCGGCGGGGAGCAGATTCCAATGCGGCTGCCATTCACAGACGGTATATGGGCCGTACACCTCGGTCAGACCATACACGTGGATGATCTCGGCGCCTAACGCCTCGACCTGGCCGATGATCGTCGGTGACGGCGGCGCGGCGGCGGTCGAGATGATCAGGGGACGCGTGAGCGGCTCTTGCGGCGCCGAAGGGTGATTGACCAACGCGATCAGCATCGTCGGGGCGGCGCAGAAGTGGGTGACACCCTCCTGCGCGACGAGACTCCAGACCATTTCCGGTTCGAGTTTGCGCAGGCAGACATGCGTACCCCCGATGGCGGTCACCGCCCAGGGATAACACCAGCCGTTGCAGTGAAACATCGGCAGCGTCCAGAGGTAGACGCTGTCTGAAGACATCCGTGTTTCCAGCAGTTCGCCGAGACTGTTGAGATATGCGCCGCGATGGGTGTACATCACCCCTTTGGGACGGCCGGTGGTGCCGGAGGTGTAGTCGATGGCGATCGTCTCGTCCTCATCCTCCAGCGGCCAATCGCGTGATTCCGGGCTGCCGGAAGCGAGGAACGATTCGTAGTCGGGACCGGGCAACCGAGTGCCATTGGGAATGTCTTCGACGTTCACCACGAGTTGCAGAGCGGGGAGCCGCGCCAGCGCCGGTTCCACCAAATGCGCCAACTCGGCATCGACGATCAGGAGCTTCGCCCCGGAGTGGTCCAGGATGTACTCGATCTCGGGCGCGGAAAGCCGGGTATTGATGGCCACCAGGATTCCGCCCGCGAGCGGCACCGCGAAATGCCCCTCCAGTGTTGGCGGGATGTTGGGAACCAGGACGGCGACGCGGTCGCCGCGCGCGATCCCGGCGGCAACCAGAGCCGAGGCCAGCCGGTTGACCCGCTCCGCCAGTTCCGGATAGGTCCAGGAGCGATCGCCATAGACAACAGCCGGTTTTTGGCGGAAGACGCTTGCGCTCCGCTGCAAGAAACGCAACGGCGTGAGATGCGAGCGATAGACCTCGGGCGGGAACATCGGCATCGGCGAGCCATCCTTGTCTCCCCCCTCTCCCGGCTCGACGATGAGAGAGGTATGGGGGTGAGGGTTAACCGCGGCGACCATGATAGTCGGCGCCGCCGTATCATTCGGGACGCGGTCGGCAATGCAGGAGCCAACCAATGATCGACAAACGCACATCGCTCACCGATGCCATCGCCCCCATCCCTGATGGCGCGCGGATCGCCCTCGGGGGAAACACGCTACATCGGGGACCTGGCGCCGCCGTACATGAGCTCGTGCGGCAGGGCAAGCGCGGCCTGGAAATCGTCAAGACCGCTGGCGCGTACGACGTCGATTTGCTCTGTGCCGCCGGGTGCGTCGCCGCGGTGTCGGCGGGGTTCGTTGGTTACGAAACGCCGTTCGGGATGGCCCCGGCCTATCGCCGGGCGGTCGAATCCGGCGTCGTGGAGGCGCGCGAGCATGCCTGCGCCACGGTCATCGCCGGGTTGCGGGCGGCGATCCAGGGGGTGCCATTCATGCCAGTGGCCGGTCTGCACGGGTCGGATTTGCCCGCGCAGCGCGGTTTTCACTCCCTGCGCGATCCCTATTCCGGAACCGAGGTCTTCGTCATCCCGGCGCTGATGCCCGATGTGGCGATTGTCCATGTCCAGGAGGCGGATCGGGAGGGCAATGGCCGTATCGTCGGCACCCGTTTCGAAGACGTCCTGATGGCGCAGGCGGCGCGGCGGGTGATCCTCACCGCGGAGCGGATCGTCGACGGGGCGCTGTTTGCGGCGGAACCGGATACGGTCGCGATCCCCGGGTTTCTGACGGCGGCGGTGGTCGCGGCGCCGCGCGGCGCCTGGCCATTCTCCTGCACTCCTGACTACGACTACGATGCGGACTATCTCGCGGCTTGGGTGATGGCCGCGCGTGATCCGGACGCTTCCCGCCAATTCATCGCCGAGCGGGTGTTTGCGCCCGTCGCGGCCGTCGCCGTCGGGTGAGCGTTTCTGCTGGCATCGCGCAAACCCAGGCGACTATGGAGTCGCCGGGATCCATTCTGCCGTGGGACATGATGGCCGTGGCGATGGCGCGCCTCCTCAAATCGGGAGAAACGGTCTTCCACGGGGTGGCGTCGCCCTTGCCGATGGTGGCCATCCTCCTGGCCAAGCACCTGCACGCGCCCGAACTGACGTACCTCAATATCACCGGCGCCATCGACGCCGCGCCATTACGATTGCCGCTCTCGACGGTCGATCCGGCGTTGCTGCGCGGCACGCGATCGCTCGTCACCCTGGCCGATCTGTTCGATCTCTCCGCGCGAGGCCGCCTCGATGTCGCGTTCCTCAGCGGGGTGCAGATCGACGGCGAGGGGCGTATCAACCTCAGTGCCATCGGCTCCTATGAGCGGCCCACGGTGCGGCTGCCAGGAGGCGCGGGCAGCGCCATGCTGATGCCCACCGCGCGCCGGGTCATCCTTTGGCGCACCAGGCACGACCCGCGCACCTTCGTCGACCGGCTCGATTTCGTAACCGCCTCCGGCAATGTCGATCGGGTCGTCACGCCATTGGGTGTCTTCGTCCGGATCGATGGCCGCTTGCACGTCGAGAGCCTGCATACTGGCGTGGCTCCGGAAGTATTTCGGGAAGCGACCGGGTTTGCGGTCGAGGTTGGGCCCGATACCGCGGTCACACCGCCGCCTTCAGCGGCCGAATTAGCGATGCTACGCGCAATCGACCCTGACGGCGTCGCGCGCAGCGAGTTCGCCTGAATCACACGCGGAATTGGAGCCGCCAAACACGTCAGCATGCGACGCTTGCGCATATTCCGCAACGCGCATAGACTGCACGAAATGCCTACGGCTGCGAATCGGTGAGGGCAAAAAGGGCACACACGGGAAGGAACGTGTCCGGACACGCCACATTTCCGTAAGTTTGCGGGGGAGCGAAAAACATGGCGCACCAGGTCGATTCCCTTGACGAGCAGATTCTTGCCGCGCTGCAAGAGAATGGCCGCCTGACGATGAAGTCGCTGGCCGAACACGTGGGTCTTTCCAGCCCCGCGATGATCGAACGCGTGCGGCGGCTCGAAGAGCGAGGGGTCATATCTGGATACCGGGCCGTTATCGCCCCGGATGCCCTGGGGCGGCCAATCACCGCGTTGATCTCGGCTACCGTCGATCGCCGCGATCAGGAAGCGTTTGCGCGTCAATTGCAAGAGCAACCGGCTGTTGCCGAGGTGCATCGCACCACCGGCGACGCGACGCATCTGGTGAAAGTCAACGTGCCGGATATGGGCACGCTGGAAAAGATCGTCGACGATCTGAGTGAGACCGGCGCCCGCTGCCAGACCACGATCGTCCTTTCCTCACCGGTGCCGTACCGGCCGATCACCCCGCCGGAAGGGATGACCGTGCAACGATCCCGCCTTTCCCGGCACCGGCGTCGTACAGTGGATACGGACGGGACAAATGGCGATGCGCCGAAGCGGCCAGGGCGGCCCCGCGGCCGCCGCCCGGCAATCGCCTGAACCCTATGCCGGTGCTGGCGCTTTCGGCGGAGCCGGATGCGGAAACGTCGGCAAGGCAGATCCCGGTTCCCCGAAGCGTACGGCACGGGCATAACGATAGACGCTATCAGCCCCTGCCCCTGTGATACTGCCGCCCCGCCGTCGCATGTGATCTATCGTGCGTGCCAGGTCCTGGTATTGCCACGGCGTGAGCTGATCGCAGCGCAGCGCCGGGGCGCCGCCGGCAACGAGCAGCTCCCCTCGATTCGATGATTCGTCGGTCGGCAAGCCGCCGGTCGCCTCGCAGACAACACCATCGATGATGCCCGCTGGGCGAGGAAACTGGGGCGCCATCGGTTGCCCGCCGGGACCATCGAGGAGCGCCATGAACTCGGGCCGGCTGTGCAGATCGAGCATCAGTTGCGCCCAGATCGGTCCTGCGCCCTGGATGCCGTCAATGGGTTGCAGCGGGTCATTGCGCGTGTTGCCCACCCAGACACCGACCGCCACATCGGTGGTAAACCCCATCGTCCAGATGTCGCGGAAGTCATTGGTGGTGCCCGACTTGGCGGCCGTTGGCCGGCCCAACGTTTGCTGCGTCTGCCCGAACAGATTCTGCCGGGTGAAGATCATCGCCCGGCTTTCGTTGTCGGTCAGGATGGAGACGAGTTGATAGGCGATTTCCGGCCGTATCGCTTGGTCCGCGACCTCGATCGTGTTCTCCGGCTCCGTTTCAAAGAGGACGTTATCTTCGCTGTCGGTGATCTTGAGAATCGGCGTCACCGGGACGTATTTCCCCATATTGGCGATCGTCGCATAGGCATTGGTCAGCTCGAGTGGCCACACATCGCCGGAACCGAGGGCGATTGAGAGACCATAATCGGCGGGCGGTTGCGCCAGCTCGTGCTTGATTCCAAGGCGGCGCGCCATTTCCACGATCGCCTCGGCGCCACCGGCGAACTCGACCGCCTTGACCGCCGGGATGTTCAGCGAGTTGGCCAATGCCGTCCGCACCGTGACCGCGCCGTTGAAGGTTTGCAGGTAATTCTGCGGTTCGTAGAACGGCACGTCCTCGCCGGTCACCGGGTCTGTCGCACCAGGTGTCTCGATCCGGATTGGAGCGTCGAGAACGACGGTGCCAGGGTGCCAGCCTTGCTCGAACGCCGCCGCGTAGACGACCGGCTTGATTGCTGAACCGGGTTGCTGGGCGGAAGTCGTGATGTTGACCTGTCCCTCTAGTGCCGCGTCGTCGAAGTTCGCGGAACCAACCATGGCCAGAATCTCACCGCTCCAGGGCACCACCACGGTGAGCGCCGCATTGCGCGCGTTGTAGTACTGAAGCTGCTGGATGTTCTGGGTCACGACCTCTTCGGCACGGTTCTGCAAAGTGGTGTCGATGGTCGTGTAGATGTTGAATCCACCCTTGAGAAAATCCTGATCGGGATAGGTCTCGGCGAGATACAGCTTCACATACTCGACAAAGTGGGGATGGTCCAGCACCGCGCCGTCGCCGTCGCGAGCCTCATACACCGTCGGCCAGTTGGCGTAGGCCTCGTTCGCTTCGGCACGGGTGACGTAGCCGAGCTTGACCATCTGGTCGAGCACGTACTTCTGACGCCGGTGCGCATTGTCGGGATAGAGCACCGGGTTGAAATTGGTCGGTTGCTGCGGGATTCCCGCCAGCAATGACGCTTCGGAAAGATTCAATTCCGCGGCCGGTTTGTGAAAATAGGTCTGCGCCGCCGCCTCGATCCCGTACGAGCGGTTCCCGTAGAAAATCTGGTTGAGATACATCGTCAGAATGTCGTGCTTGGAGAACTGGCGCTCGAGGGCGACCGCCGCCAGACCCTCGCGCCACTTGCGCTGCACCGAGACTTCGGCGCCGATGGCTTCGGGATGCACGGAGCGGACTAGCTGCTGGGTGATGGTCGAGCCGCCGGATGACCCTGATCCGCCGGCAATGATGAACGCGCCGCGGGCGATGGCATACGGCTCGACCCCTTCGTGACTCCAGTACGTGGCGTCCTCAGAGGCGATCGTGGCGTCGATCAGGAACGGCGAGATCTTTTCAAATGGCACGAAGGTGCGCCAACCGTAGTCCTGATCGGCAATCTCTTGCAGCAGCTCACCGTTGCGATCGAGGATGCGCGTCGTCTGGAAGGTATCGGCGGCGATGTGGGCCGCATTCGGCAGACTGCCGTTGATCTCCTGATACTGGTTCACCGTGGCGGCCACCGCGGCCGCGGTCGACAGTGCGCCCGCGACGACGGTGACGGCGAAGAAGAGGAACGCGACCACCGTCAGTCCCACCACAACGCCGAGCATCTTACCGGTGCTGCTTCGCCGCCGGGAGACCCCCGGTAGTAAATGCGGCGGTAATGTCCGGCGCCGGGCGCCGCCCGGCCCGCGCCCGCGCGAGACGACCGTGCGGCTTGGGGTCCGCTGATACCCGTTGCTGGTGAATCGCTGCGCCATACGAAAAACGCCTATCCCGTGTCTCTATCTGAACGATTCACGACGCTTGCAGAATGAAAGGACGTGACGCACTTCTCATCGACCATAACGCATGAACCGCGCCGCCGGATCCTACCATGAGGGTGTCACGGTGATCGGGAGGACATGGCTCCCGGTTGCTATGACGCTGCAACGGGTGACAGCGCTATGGAGAGTTGCAGCGTAAAGATTGAACCGACACCGAACTGGCTGGTGACGCGGATCTCCCCCGCTTGCTGCTCGGCCAGTCTCCTGGCGATGGCGAGCCCCAGTCCCGCGCCATCGTAGCGACGCGTCATCCCACTGTCGGCCTGGTGAAACTCCTCGAAGATGTGGGGCAATGCGTCTGCCGCGATGCCGATGCCGGTGTCGTTGACCTCGATCTCTACCCGGTCAGCCACCACGCGGACGCTGATGCGCACCGCGCCGCGATCGGTGAATTTGACCGCGTTGCCGACCAGATTGAGCAGAATCTGATGTATCCCCATCGCATCGCCCAGAACCGGAGGCAGGTCCTGGGGGAGGTCCACATGCAGGCGAAGCGACTTTTCCGCGGCCTGGGGCGCAACATTCTGCCGCACCTCATCGACTATCTGAGGCAGGTCGACGGGTTCGCTCTTGAGACCCATCTGGCCTGCCTCCAGCCGCGAGAGATCGAGCATTTGCTTGACGAAACCGACCAGGCGTGTGGCTCCCTGGTGAATGCACCGGACGTCCTCGGACTGCTCCGCGGTGAGCGAGCCTTTCGGCCCGGCGAGGAGGAGTTCCGCATACCCCATCACGGCCTGCATCGGTGTCCGCAACTCATGACTCATCATGTCGAGAAGCTGGCTCGTGGCTCGGCTTGCCGCTTGTGCCGAGGCCACGGCATCGCGCAGCTCGCATTCCAATCGTTTGCGATCGGTGATGTCGCGCACGACAGCCACGACCTCATCCGGTCCCGCGGCGACCAGCCGGGCTTCGAAGTCGCGCCGCACTCCGGCAATATCTAGGGTGTATTCCAGGGTCTCGGTTCCGCCCGAGTCCAGCACCCGGCCGATCGCCTCGCCGACCGCGCCGGCCACGGCTATTGGCAGCACTTCGCCGACCGTACGCCCGAGAAGACTCTCCGGTGGCGCCGCCAGATCGGTGAGACGATCGGCCTTGTAATCGAGGTAGGTGCCGGCGCGATCGAGACGGAAAACGATATCCGGCAAGGCTGTCAGCAGCGCGCGGTGACGGGCCTCGCTCTCGCGCAGTGCCTCCTCTGTGCGCAGCCGCTCGGTGATATTGCGGCCGCTGCCGACGATGCCGATGATCGATCCGGTCGCATCGCGGAGGGGAACCGTGCTCGTCAGCCACCAGAACGCGGCCAATTCATCTTCACTTTGCGGCTCGAGCCGGTTGAGCAGCGGCTTTCCGGTCGCGATCACCTCTTGTTCGTCGGTGAAATACTGCCGGGCCAATGTCTCAGGAAAAAAGTCGAAATCCGTCTTGCCGACCGCATCGGCCGGGTCGACGATACCCAGGGTTTGGGCGGTCGCCGGGTTGAGACGCAGGAAACGGGACGAGGTGTCTTTGACATAGACCGCATCGGGGAGCTGGTCCATCAGAGTCCGCAGCAGGTCGCGCTCGCGGGCGAGGGCCGCTTCCGCCTCGATGCGCGCGGTGACGTCGCGCGAGTTGACCACGAAGCCGCCTACATCGGCGTCATCGAGAAGATTGGTGCCCATCGACTCCAACCACCGCCACGAGCCGTCGCGATGCCGAAAGCGGAATTCGGCCTTTGGCACGAACGCCGGATCGTTCACGGCCTGCTCAAACGCGCTCCGCGTGGCGTCTAAATCGTCGGGGTGTACGAATGAGAAGGCGTTGCGTCCTACGAGATCGTCGCGTCCGTACCCCAGGATGCGCTCGATCGATGGACTTACGTACTGGAATGCACCGTCGCTGGCGAGGATAGAGATGATGTCGGTTGCATTGGCGATCAGGGAGCGGAATCTGGCTTCGCTTGCCGTCAACGCTCGTCCCGCGGCATCATCTCCCGATGCGGCAAGGATGGTACCGCGCAGACCGCGGTGCGATGTCTTCACGAAAGCCTCCGCGCGATCTCACAAACTCACGACTCTCGCGTTTCTCACTGTGGAATGATGCATCGTCGGCGATACTGCGCGAGCGGCAGACAGCGGGAGGTTCCATGGCGATGGTGGCGGTAGCGGACCCAGCGCCCGTGCCCGCCGTGAGGCCAGCGAGTTTGGCTGTGCTCGAACCGGCGGTGGAAATCACATTCGACGACACGCTCGCGCGGCATGGCGCGGAGATTTATCGCTTTGCTCTGCACTTGACGCGCAACCGGCCGGACGCGGATGATCTCTATCAGGAAACCGCGCTCAAAGCGTATCGCGCTTGGGACCGACTCCCCCGCGACGCCAACCACCGGGCGTGGCTGTACCGGATCGCCTCGAACACCTTCCTCAGCGACAAGCGGAAGAGTTCGCGTCTCAGATCACTGGACGCGGATGGCGCCGCCGAAACCATCCCGGCGTTGAGCCGGGACGACGACGGTCGCCTTGACGCGGGAACGCTCCTGCGGGAGGTGGAGTCGTTCATCGCGGCGCTTCCGCCAAAACAACGCATCGCGCTGGTGCAGCGCAAATACCTCGCTATCGGCTATGCCGAAATTGCCGCCACCCTCGGCTGTACTGAGGACGCCGCCCGGCGCAGCGTACATGAAGCATTGCGAAAACTCCGCGGCCGCTTCGGCGACCGGATTTGATGCCCGAACGGCGTTCGCGCGTTTCAGAAGGAAAATGACTATGGCAGCTTTAGCGGGACAAACCCCGAACCACGCCACGAGTGCACTGGAACAAGCCGCAACAAGGCCGGGAGTTGATCCCTGTGACGTCGCGTGCGATGCGCTGCCGGCGCGCGTGGCCGGCGATCTCTCCGATCACGACCAGGGCTGGCTGCTCGAACACACCGGCGATTGCCGGTACTGCGCGAACGAGTTGCGCCGGTATGACCGGCTCGGGGAGGCCCTGGCCACGATGAGCGCCATTGCAGAGGCTCCCCGCGAGCCGCCGCCAGTCTCGTTCCCCCGGCGTGACCGCGTCTGGTACACCAGAATCGAGAGCCCCATCGGCCCACTCATTCTGGCCGCCACGCCGGAAGGTCTGCGGGAGATCGAATTCGCCAAAAGCATGACCGAGGAGATGTTTGGCGCCAGGTTGAGAGAACGCGGCGCCGAGCCGGTGCGGGTGGAACGCATCCTCGATGCGGTCCCCGGCGTGCGGCCTCATCTGGAACACGCGGCGGCAGAGCTGCGTGAGTATTTCAGCGGTCAGCGCGCGCGCTTCGATGTGCCCCTCGACTGGGGAGCGATGGCCCCCTTTCAGCGCGCGGTGCTGGAGGCGACCGCGGCCGTCCCATTTGGTCACCTCGAAACGTATGCCGGGATCGCGCGCAAGATCGGCAAACCGGGCGCCACACGTGCGGTCGGCAACGCCCTGGGACGAAACCCCATCCCGGTGATCGTCCCCTGCCATCGCGTGATTCGTTCCGATGCGAGCATCGGTGGTTACACGGGCGGGCTGGAGATCAAACAGCAGCTGCTTTCCCTTGAAGGCGTCATGCTCGCATAGGAGCGCCCTGGTATCCGCTGATACACTCGCGGCCATGAAACCCTGGCCGCTGCTCGCCGCAATCCCTCTCCCATGAATTTCGAGCAGTTCTCGCGGCAACCCAACATTGCCGACGGGGCGATGGTGACCGTCGTGCCGATCGTGGCCGGTGTGTATGGGTTCGGCGCCTACAATGCCCCGTTCACTCTCGGTATCGCGCACACATCGGCGTTTTCGACCGCGTCCGGCGATATCTTCTCCGCGATTGCCCTGGGAGAGGTCTTTTCACCGCTGAAGATCGCCGGCGCACTGATGGTGCTTTCTGGAACGACACTGGTCCGGGTGCTCGGCCGTGGACTCGTGATACCCACTCCCGAGCCAAATGCGGCGCCGCTCGCCGCCATGAGTGTTGCCGTGATCCGGAGCGGCAACTAATCACGCAGAGAAATGAGGCAAGACTATGCCCTATGCCCTTCGCTGTGACGGTGCCGCATCGCACGATCTCGCCGGGATCGATACTCAGAGCGACGGTGGACTCGACAAGCAAGCAGGAGAAGAGCAGCTCCGAGCATACGTCAAAGAGCTCGGCGAGCTCCAGGAGCTCCTCTTTGCGGCCGGCACCGATGCGCTGTTGATCGTGCTGCAGGGAATGGACACGTCCGGCAAGGACGGCACGATCCGCGCCGTTCTCGACGACATGGACCCGCCAGGTGTGCGCGTTACGTCATTCAAGGTACCAACTGAAGAAGAGCGCGCCCACGATTTTCTGTGGCGGCACCACGTCCACACCCCGCCACGGTCGATGGTCGCCGTTTTCAATCGCTCCTATTACGAAGCGGTGCTGGTCGAGCCGGTCAAGGGCATCGTCACGCCGGACGTCGTCGCCAACCGCTACCCGCACATCACCGATTTCGAGTTGATGCTGACGCAGTCGCACACGATTGTCGCAAAGTTTTTTCTCCATATCAGCAACGAGACACAGAAGGAGCGTCTTCTGGCACGCCAGGACGAGATCGCAAAATGGTGGAAGCTGTCGGTCGGTGATTGGCAGGAACGCGAGCACTGGGACGCGTACCAGGCGGCTTACCAGGCGGCGATCGATGGCACCGCGACTGCCTGGGCGCCCTGGTTCGTGGTTCCGTCCGACCGCAAATGGTTCCGCAACCTAGCGGTCGCCGAAGCACTTGTGGCCATCCTGCGGCCGTATCGAGAGGGTTGGATGGGCGCATTGCGAGAACGTGGTGACCAGGAACTGGCGGCACTCCGCACCGCGGGCTTTCTACCAGTTGCAGACCAGTGAGCGAGTGTTGTCCGCGCATCATTCCGCTATTGCGATTGACGCCGAGCGCCACGTAGCATGCTGAAGTTCGCTTCCTTCGCCGGCAGCGCCCACTTATTGAACCGGCTGACGTGATTCGCGACGGAGGGCGTCGTGGCCCAGGTCCGGGTAGTCGATCGTCCGCGTGCGGCGATGAGCCCCAATTGGGCGCTCTGCCGGGCGCTCGTGCGCGAGCACGGGCGAACGTTCGCGTTCGCGAGTTACTTCCTGCCGCCGGGTCCACGCAATGCCATCGCCGCCGCATACGCCTATTGCCGTCTCGCCGACGATTTCGTCGACCGCGCACCTGCCACTGGCCGTGCCGCGGCCACGGCGGCGCTCGATGCCTGGGAGCGAGAGCTCGACACGCCGCGTCATCCCGTGGCCGTGGCGTTTGCCGTCGCACGGGAGCAGTACGCGATTCCCGGGTACGCGGCGCGGGATCTGATCGCCGGGGTGCGCATGGATCTCGAACCACGGCGGTATCAAACGTGGGACGATCTCAAGCTCTACTGCTATCGGGTTGCGGGGACGGTCGGTCTGATGGCGGCCCCCGTTTTTGGCTGCCGCGATGAGCGAGCGCTCGCCAACGCCGTCGATCTTGGGATCGCGATGCAGTTGACCAATATCGTGCGCGATGTGGGGGAAGATGGCCGCATGGGCCGGCTTTACCTTCCCCTCGACGAACTGGAGCGGTTCGGCTGCGATCCCGAGCTGGTGCAAGCTGGCCGGCCAAATGGCCGCTTCGCCGACATGATGCGGTTTCAGATTTCCCGCGCGCGTGCGCTCTATGCCAGCGGCCGGCTCGGCGTGCCGGCGCTTTCACCCGCGGGTCAGGTCGCCACACTCGCCGCGGCACACCTCTACGCCAAGATTCTGACCCGCATCGAGTTCCAGGAATATGACGTCTTTTCGCGCCGGGCATACGTGCCGCACCATCACAAACTCCGCGCCATGCCAGGTGTTGCGATGGCCTTTTTCAGTCTCTACGTTCCGGAGACGGTGGCATCTCGGGTGGGCCGCGAGTAGGCGGCGGGACACGGTGTACCGTGTAATTCCGGTGCCCGGGATAACTCCCGTACGCATCGCTCCACGGCCGCCGCTGTCCGGGTATCGCGCATGCCCTCAGCGTAAACCGGCTCGCCAAAGCGCAGAATGACGCGCCAGCGGTTCCCGGCTAGTGCTTCGTACCAGAAACCAGCGGGCACGATGGGCACCTTACCCGCGCTGCCTCCCGCGGCCATGACCGCGATGCGGACGAAACCCGGTTGGAAGCAAAGCATGTCTGTAATTCCCCTTTTCGGGGTCGGGTGGGGATCGATATTGGGGTAGCCCTCCGGGAAGACGATCAGCGCCTGACCCGCCTGCAAGAGGGCTATCGCCTCGCGCGTGGCAGCACGCAAACGCCGCGAAGCATCTCCCGCCGGGTGTCTTGCCGCGACCTCGGAGCGGATGATCGCTGGCCAGCGCAGCAGACCGGTGGCCAGATCGAGCAGGGTCCGTTGTGGACCCGGTGGCGCCCAGTCGACGGCGACGAAAACGTGCAATGGCCGATCGATTTGTCCGGCGAGGACGCAGCCGTCGAGCAGATGATGAACGTGCCGGGCGGCGATGACGACGGGACCCGTCGGCGGCAGGTTGTCGCGGCCGAGAACGGTCAGATCGACGTGCCGCCGCACCTGACGCGAGCAGAACGCCGCAACGACTCGGCGCCCAACGCGGACGGTCAGCGGCTCGGTGCGGGCTGCCACAACGTTTCGGTGGCGGCAACCTGACGCGGCGCACGGTGCCGGCGTAGCGCAGAAGTCGCGGGAATGATGCCGAGCGCGAGAGCCAGCACGATCGCACCCCACAACCCGACACTGGCGCTCAGCGCCATGGCGAAGATCGTGTTCGCCGTGTAGACCGTGAAGGGGAACCAGGGAGCAAGCCCGGCAGCGCGTGAATCGACGGCGCCGTTCCACGCCCATCGCGCCAAACTCATGAACACCGCGCCGGTGAGCGACCAACCGACGAAGTTTTTCACCGGCATTCCCATGTAGGGTCCGGTCTCGTTCCATTCCCAGAAACGGATCGCCATCGCCTCATGCGCCATGGCCGGATCGAGCACCAGATCCCAGACCGTGAGGAACCAGACCCCGAGGGCCACGCTCAGCAAGGCCTGCGCCTTCCAGCCCGCGTTGCCGGCGATGATGCTTCCCAGCAGGAAAGACGCAAAGCCGACATAAAACCAGGAGAGTGGAATCGAAAAGGGAACGTGGTCGAGCACCTTGTATCCGAGATACGACGTGTAGGCGTAGTTACCGAAGGGCCAACCAGTTCCAGTGCCGATCAGCTCCGAAAGAAGAGAGTAGGGAACGGCAAACGCGAAAAAAAGTCCGGTCCGGCGCAGACCGATCGCGGCGATCCCGTAGGCGAACATCGCCGCCGCCCCGAGAATGATGTGCAGCGATCCGGCGTACTCGAGACCATAGGCATAAACTTGCATCGCCTGGGAATCGCCCGCGAAGAGGGCGAGATTGGGAATGACGTAGAGCAGACCCATCAGTCCGAAGACCAGTGCGCTGACGTGGGCGACGAGCAGGATTTTCGCAATTCTCACCGCGATGCTCCGCGTGTAATGGCACGGCCACGCCAGGTATGGGTCCGGCGCACTGCGCTCAACAGTACCCCAAGCGCAACCGGCAGATCGCACAGGGGCGACACCCAGTAGGTCCACGGCCGATTTTGATAGGCGCGGGACGTGCCGCCCAGAACACCGATTCGCATCGCGAACAGAACCAGATTGAAACGGCCCCAGAATCCAGGGAAGCCACCTTGCCGAACGAGGGCCAAGGTCAATGGCAAAGGAACCGCCTGGACAAGAAGCACCTCCGCCAAACCGAGCCAACCGGGGATTCCCCAGAACCGATCGCGCATCGGGAGCGAACGCAACCAGTTGCGCCAGGCGTCACCGGCGCCAGCATACATGGCGACTTCGACGAGCCCGTCCGCTTCATAAAATCCAACACGGCGCCCGCTCGTGGCCAGGATGCGCGCGAGCGTCACGTCCTCGCAAACCGAATCGAGCACCTCGCGGAAGCCACCAATGTCGAGCAACGCATCGCGGCGTATGAGAAAACATTGACCGTTGGCCTGCACCGCGACCGGGTCGTTCGTCGCGTGACCGGGAATGCCGAACCGGTAGACGAGCGTGGCGAGCATCGAAGGGTGGACGAGGGCCTCGGCCGCGCCGGAGAGCCGCTGTTGCGTGGCAACGCTCAGCGCATCGACATCTTCCTGACGCGCGTGTGCGACGAGTGCGGCCACGAGACCTGGCGCTGGCCGGACATCGGCGTCGATAGTCAGCACCCAGGTGCTTCGGGGATCGGCCTGGGCAATCCCATACCCGAGGTTGTGCGCTTTGCCGTTGGACCCGGAAGACGGCGGTGGGCTAAACAGTAGGTGCAGCCGGGGATCGCGAGTGGCGTAGGAGGCGGCGAGCGCGGGCGTGCCATCGGTTGATCCACCGTCGACGACGAGAATCTCCGCCACCTCCGCACCCTGCGTCAGGAGTCCATCAAGACAGGACGCCAAACGGGCGCGCTCATCGAGCACCGGCACGATGATGGTTACCCGGTCGCCCACACGAATGCCCGCCGCCGGTTTGACACGCGTTCCACCCGCTGTACCCGCCATTCTGATGAAGACCCGTGCCCCCAGCACGATCTGCATCCCGAATACCGCCAAAGCGAGAGCTCGCAAGAGACGACTCATACCGGATTGGCGGCCGTCGCGAGCCGGACGATCGCATCCCTGACCGTCGCCCACGAAGGCTTTCCGGGGTCGACAATGAGATGGTCGCCGGGGAACTCCAGCAAATCGGCGCCCATCCGCGCGGCGAGAGCTCGCGTGTAGGCGGGCAATGACGTCGTATCTTGCAAACCTTGCAGGATGGTCGTGGGAACGGAAACCCGCGGTGCCGCTTTTGCCGCGCTGACCCCGATGCGGCGCAGCTCGTCGAGGGCGTGCGTGGGAATGGTGGCGGAATCGCGAAGCTGATGGCGAACCTCGGGATCGTCGAGATCGGCGCCTGGCGCCATGTCCGCGAACATGCGGCGGATGTCCGGATTGTCGAAATCGACACGGCCAAACGGTTTAAACTCGCGAATGAGGTACTTGGCAATCGGCAGCACGACGGTACGCCGATCGGCGAACTTCCAATGCGGCGCAAGCAGGATGAGCCGATCCGGGGCCAGGCCAGCTTCGGTCGCGAGACATAAAGCAACCGCGCCACCCATCGAGAAGCCGATCAGGGTGGTGTGCTCCGCGTCCCGCCGCGTCTCGACCCAGGCCCGCCGCGCGGCGCCCAGCCAATCGTCTGCTCGCACATGCTTGAGCTGGCTGATGTCCTCGCCAAACCCGGGCAGCAGTACGCCGCGAGCGGTCACCCCGGCATCCGCAAGCTCGCGCGCCAGGGGCCGTAACTCGCGGGGAGAACCGAGAAAGCCGTGGATGAGCAGGGCGCGCGACGAACCACCCGGGAACGCGAACGGCTGATGCTCTGGATCGGCATAGAAGACTTGGTTCATATGCGGCGTGTTCCTTCAGAGACTCGAGTGTGATCCGTACCGGCCTTCCTCGAGCGCATTGTGCGGTGCCCGGGGCAGCATGATCGAGCGGTCATGATGCCGGGTTCGGTCGCGTGGACGACGCTGTGCTACCCTCGCGCCGCGTCGTTGCCCTCGTGGCTAGGGAGTACCGGGTGTCGCTCGAAGAAATCCGCGAGGTGCTACGGCTCGACGACAGCCGGGTCTGGCTCCTGATCGGCCTGTGCGTTGCGCTGGTCTTCACCATTCAATCCGTCGAGACTGCGACCGAGGGCGCCTGGCCCCACCAACGACGGCCCTCCCGGATCGCGCCGCAGGCGCGCACCGCTCAGGGCGCGTGGGGCGCGGTGGCGCTGTTGCTCCTGCCGGGTATCGTGCTCGCGATCCTCAATGTCGCGGTGTTGCTCTGGCGAAATCTCCCGCATACCCAATCGCAACTTCTGGGCGGGTTTCTGGTCGGGCTGATATGGGTCATCTTCGCTGGCGCCAGTGCAAATGTGCTCGGCATGGGGCGCTTGCTTCGTCAGGGCGGTCCCGCCGGCCCCCTTGCGTTGCTCGTGCTGGTCATCGCCGGTGACTTGCTGCTATTGGCGGGGCTACTGACGATCGTTCCCGATTTCGAGATTATCCGGAACGCCGTTCCCGGTCTGGGCGACTGATTGGGGCCGGCGGGCGCTCGGTCGACCTCGGCTGTGCCGCATTAAGTGCTAAACGCTTGATGAAGGCGTGAGTTGGAAGCCCTTCTGCGCGCGCGGCGTCGGCTAGGGCACGATGCTCATCGCGTGAGAAATCCAGAGTGAACGTCGTTCCGGGTTCACCTACGGTTACACCTGCCTGAGTGCTGTCCCAGTCCCAGGAATTGGGGTCCATGAGCTCGCGCTCTTCCTCGTCGATCGGTTCTTGGAGAGATTCGTAGCGGATTGGAGCTTCCATGATCGCTATTTTACCGCAACTTGGCAGCCGCACTTGCCTTGCAGTACCAAGCAGTAACGGGACGCCAAACGAGACGATCGTCGGTCGGGAGAATCGGTATGGCGAGGCAACAGCTTTGGTCGTCTCGACCCATGAGTACCCATGGGGCCGCCCGTCCAGCCCGGTTGCGAGAAGTGGTCCACTCTCGATCGAGGACAGCCTCCACCTGATCGGTGCTGATTCCGTGGACCCAGAACTTGTCGGCAGCAGTGTCGCTGATCTGAAACGTGCCGATCTCAATCCGTGGCAACGTATTCGGTTCTCAGCTGACGAGACGGATACGCCGATACCGCTTCTTGCCAAAGCGAAGCAGCGTGTCTTCGCCATGTGACGAGAATGCCTCGTCGATGTCGGACACGCGTTCCCCGTTCAGCCAGAGGGCGCCCTCCGCGGCCTTGCGCCGGGCCTCACCGCGCGACGAGACGAGCCCGGCCGCGATGAACAAATCGGCCAGAGACATGCCAGCACTCTGGTCCGCGGAAACCTCAGTGGTGGGGATACTCGGGTCGTCAATGTCCGGCGCCCCGCTGAATAGCGCCCGGGTCGCCGCCTCGGCGGCTTCCACCGCTGCCTTGCCGTGTGTCAGCGCGGTGACTTCGCGCGCCAAAGTCTGCTTCGCCTCGCGGAGGGCTTCACCGCCAGCACGCGTTAAATTGTCGATACGCGATTCGGGCAGAAACGTATAGAGGCGCAACAGCCTTTCGACATCAGCATCGTCCACGTTGATCCAGTACTGGTAGAAGTCATACGGCGAGGTCAATTCCGGGTCGAGCCAGAGAGAGTTGCCCTCACTCTTGCCCATTTTCTCCCCGGAGGCCGTGGTCAATAGCGGACAAACGAGCGCGAAGGCGTGTCCGCCATCAGCCTTTCGAATCAGCTCGACGCCAGCCACGATATTGCCCCATTGATCGGAGCCGCCCATTTGCAGGGCACAACCTTCGCTGCGAAAGAGGTGCAGAAAGTCATAGGCCTGCACCATGCGGTAGTTGAACTCCACGAAGTTCAACCCGGTCGTCTCCAGCCGCGAACGATACGTCTCCGCCGCCAGCATCTCGTTGACCGAAAAATGGCGCCCAATGTCCCTGAGGAATGGGATGTACTGGAGGGCGAGCAGCCAGTCGGCATTGTTGAGCAGCAATGCCGGCGGATTGCCGTCCCACCGCCCGCCCGCGAAATCGAGGTAACGGCTGAACTGCGGCAGCATCCGCTCCAGGTTTGCCCGGATTTCGTCTTCCGAAACGATGGCGCGCGTCGCCGTCTTGCCGGAAGGATCACCGACGAGGGCCGTGCCGCCGCCACCGAGGGCGATCGGCCGGTGCCCGAACCGTTGCAGGGAGGCGAGCATCATCATGCCGATCATGTGGCCCACGTGCAACGATGGCGCGGTTGGATCGAATCCGACATAGGCGGTCACGACGTCGCCGGCAAACGCCCGGCGCAATCCCTCGGGATCGGACACGTCCTGAACGTAGCCGCGAGACTGCAGGTACTCCAGGGGACCGAGCCCGTCGGCGCGGGCTTCCGCGATGGAGTCGGCCGCGCCGGGAAGTGTCGATGTCACGTGAAGCGCACTCCTCTTGACTCGATAGCCTGCTCACTCACCGTCCGTTTCGCGGCGGGGGCGAGCAGTACAGGAGCGGGGTTCAGCCTTCCTCGTTGGGCAACCGGGTTTGCGGCCACTCGGCTCGCGGCGCGGGTGAGGTGGCCGCGGACTTCGTCGTCCGACGTTTGACCGAAATCGTCGTACCAGAGACCGACGGCGAAGAACGGATCCGGGGTCACGGTGCAGATCATCTCATCGACCTCGTCTCCCATGGCCGCGCAGACACTGTGCGCGGCAACCGGTACTGCGCCTACGAGCCAGGCGGGATTGCCCTCGCGCAGGGCCAAGGCGCCTGCCCGCATAGTCGAACCCGTCGCCAATCCGTCGTCGACCAGAATGACGAACTTGCCGGTGATGGTCGGTTGCGGTTGCACCCCTCGGTAGAGGTGATTGCGACGTTCCAGCTCCCGGCGCTCGCTGGCTTCGACGGCGTCAATGACCGCCGGGGGAATACCAAGTTCGCGAACGGTCTCTTCGTTCAGCACACGCAGCCCGCCGGACGCGATGGCGCCCATGGCGAGCTCTTCGTGGCCAGGGACGCCGAGTTTGCGCACGAGAAACGCATCGAGGGGCGCGTGCAGCGCCGCCGCCACCTCGGCCGCGACTGGCATGCCACCCCGGGGCAATCCCAGCACGAGTACATCGGTACGATCGCAAAAGTGAGACAACCGAGCCGCGAGCTGTCGGCCAGCGTCAGCGCGATCGCGAAATGGAACTGGCATTCGGGCCTCCGCGTGCACACCGATGAATCTCATTGAGAAGCGGGTGTCGCATCCCAACGCCGATCCATCATCGCAGATTACCCTGGATACTGGGGCCACGATCGGGCAATTTCAGGCACAGACCCCCCCACCCCGTGTGCGCGGGGCAGGGAGTCCAGAACCCGTTCGTTTTCCGGCAGCAGTTCGCTCTAGCTGCTCTCTTCGCCGACAGGGGTGGCCGCCGCGTCCGCGCCGGCATCTTGCGCCCGGTTGCGGCCACCACCCTGGGTCTGCGCGATGAAGACCGAGACAGCAGTCGAAGCGCCATCGTCTCCTGGCGCCAGGAACGCGATCCCCGTGAAACCGGAGTTCGAATCTTCGCTGAGACCGATGACCAATGCCCCGTCGGCGTTCAGCACGCCGCCAATATTGCCGCATGCAATGTAGGTGCCGATCTCCTCGGTGGACAAATGGGCGTTGATCGCATGATCCTCGGCGAGGATCGCATCGAGCGTTATTGGGACCACGGTGTACGAAGTCTCGGCCAGGTTTGCGCGCCGGCCCTGGCCGACTCGGTCGCCCTCGGGAGCGGTGAGCTCAGCGAGGGGCTGCACGACGTCACCCAGCTCCTCGCAACTGCCCGAATGAATATGGACTGGACGCGCTTCAAGCGGCGCGTCTGTCTCTGGCGTGGCGTCCTAGGCCCATGCCACGGGACCGTTCAGTGCGACCATGGCGAATAGCGTAGCCGCGCTGGCCGCGACCGATATCAACCGTCCAGACATCTTGGCCCCCTCCTTCATCCGTGCCTAACCACCTCAACTCCATCTACGCCTGACCCGTCCCCGCAGTTCTTGTGCCAGGGTGCAATGTTCTCTCCCCCAATGCGCGCGAAACGCGTTTTCGCCTCCAGACGTTGACGCAGGGGAGTCCGGGAGGGTACGTTCACCCCGTTGCCATGATTGGTCGCATGTGACGACGACCCGCACGTCTTGGCAAGTTCAGGGAAGGACACATTTCATGTTCTGCAGTACACGCTGGGCGCGCTCCGCCGCGCTGATCGCATCTGTTGCATTGACCCTTGTGGTCATGCCGGGAGGAGGAGTTCTGGCACAGCAGGAGTCGTCGCAGGCGCTCGAGCAAGCGAGCTCGGGCAAAGATGGCAACTCTGGCGCCGGGGCGAACTCCGGCAACACGTCGAGTGGCAACGCAGGCCGCGATGGGAACGGCAATGGCGGCAGCGCTTCGGCGGGCGATGCCGGGGCGACCGAAGACACGGGGTCGACCGGGGCGCCATTGCCTGAGAACGCTGAGCTGCTCGAAGCGCTGGGTATTCTGGACGACGTCACCAATTACGGTCTGACGGTGCTGAGCGGCCTCGACATTCCGATCGAATTGCTGCCACCCCCGGTGGCGGAACCCATCTCGGCCGTTCCGGAAGACGTCAATACCGGTGGACAGGGCGGGTCAGGCGAATCGTCGTCGATCTCCACCGAACCTGGCTCCGGTGAGGCGCCAGCGGGTGGCTCGATCAACTCGGCATCGGAGGATGGTGTCGGTTCGACGTCCACTGGCGAACGGAAACGGGACCGCCAAGGCAATACCGCCGATGGTGGCTCAGAGACCACAACCTCCGGCGGCTAGTCAACGTGGGTGACAGGATGATGGGGTCACAGGGCGATGTGGACGTAAGTTAGTCCGTTCTCCCGATCACCCAACGCCGGAGGTTTTGTGGCCGACCCCGCGCGCGAATCTCGTTTCACGATGGACACCTCGTCGATGAAGTTCGGCCCAGGAGCTACGCGGGAGATCGGGGCCGATATGGCCCGGCTCGGCGCCCGCCGGGTTATGGTGGTCACCGATCCTCGCCTTGCGGCCGGTGAAACGGTCGCGGTTGTCCTCGCAGCGCTCCGGGGCGAAGGCATCGATGCGGTGCTGTACGATCGGGTGCGCATCGAACCCACCGACGGCACCTTCCTGGCAGCGGCCGCGTTCGCCAGTGAAGGAAAGTTCGATGGTTATATCGCCGTCGGCGGGGGCAGTGTCATCGACACCGCCAAGGCCGCGAATCTCTACGCCACCTACCCGGCCCCGCTGCTGACCTACGTCAACCCCCCGATCGGGGAGGGGAAACCCGTACCGGGACCGCTGCGGCCCCTGATCGCGGTTCCAACCACCGCTGGCACCGGTTCGGAGACGACCGGAGTCGCCATTTTCGATTTCGAGGCGCTGCACGCCAAAACCGGTATCGCCCACCGCGCGCTTCGTCCCGCGATAGGCATCGTCGATCCCGACAACACACGCACCATGCCGCCAATGGTGGCCGCCTGTTCCGCCCTGGACGTGTTGTCCCACGCGATCGAGTCCTTCACCGCGCTGCCCTATCACGAGCGGCCGGCGCCCGCGCATCCCGGACAACGCCCCGCCTATCAGGGTGCGAACCCGATCTCCGATATCTGGGCGGCGCAGGCTCTGCAGACGATGGCGCGCAATATCGCTCGCGTGGTCGATGACCCTGGAGACGATCAAGCGCGCGGCGAGATGCTGCTGGCCGCGGCTTACGCCGGAATCGGGTTTGGCAACGCCGGGGTCCATTTGCCGCATGGCATGAGCTACCCCGTTTCGGGCATGGTTCGCGATTATGTTCCGGCGGGTTACCCGGACGACCATCCCATCGTTCCCCACGGGATGTCGGTCATCCTCAATGCCCCGGCCGTTTTCCGCTGGACCGCCCCGGCCAATCCCGGCCGGCATCTGGAAGCGGCCCGGTTGCTTGGTGCAGAAACTCGCGGCGCCGCCCCAGCAGACGCGGGAGACATCCTCGCGGGCGAGATCGAAACCATCATGCGCCGCGTCGGGATGCCGAATGGGCTCTCCGGTGTTGGTCTCGGTTCGGCCGACATTGACGCGCTCGTCGAAGGAACCCTGCCCCAGCATCGCGTCACCAAGCTGTCGCCACGACCAGTGAGTGAAGCCGATCTACGCAAATTGTTCCAGACGGCAATGCGCTACTGGTAGCGGAGTCGTAAGTCGGTAAGTCGTGAGTCGTGAGTGATATGGCCACCGCCCGTAGGGGGAACGCCTGCGTCGCCCGCCGCGAGGCTTACCTCGCTCGTCATGCTTCCGACTCACCGACTTACCGACTCACCGACTTCGTCCCTCTCCAGCCCGATCCAGCCCCGTCGTAGCATCAACGCGGCGGTATCCAACAGGTAGGCGCGGCGACTGAACGGGTCGCTGCCGCCGCTGATATCCCTGCGGCCGCCACCTTCGCCGGAAAATCGTTCTTCCAGAGTAGATGTGGCCATCGTCGCGGTTGTCGCGGGAGAGTGCCGGGTATCCAGGCTCACTTGCTGAGTCCGGGCCGCCGCAACCAATGCCAGCGTTCGGAGTGTTGGTCCAAACTCGAGCACAGAATCGACGGTCGAGAAGCGGGGCTTGCCGGGTCCGGCGGCAGACATCTGCAGCGTCGTCGGGTTGGGCTCGGTCCTCATTCTGCTGACGCCAAGCGCGAACGCCAGTGTGGCGACCATGACGACAAGCAGCGCGTCACGCATGCTCGAATCAGAAATCAGTCGTCCCGGCATTTCCGCGGTCCCTGGCCGGCGATCCGGCCCATGGGCGACCGCGACCGGCTCTTGCCGACCATCGCCGCGCCACAACCACAGCCTGAATGTTGGGACTCTCGGGCGCCTCCGTATTTGCTACGGAGTTATCTACGGAGATTTCAGGCGTGCCCTGAACGAGAGCCCAGTCAAACGGGCACGGCGTACACTCTCCCATACCGCATTCGTCCGTGTTTGTCCGGGGAAGGGATGCTCAGTTGGCCGAGTTCAGTGCAAATGGCGAAACGCGCGAAATGCATCTCGATGGCCGGGATCCGGCGGTGCGGCGCATTCTGGCCGCGTTGATCGCCGACGCCCGCCGCGACCCAGCCCGGCTCGCCGCGCTGACCGGCATTTCCGAAGATCAGATCAGCGCGCTCGTCAGCCAGCTCGAGCGACAGCGGGTGATCCGCGGCTACAAGACCGTCGTCGATTGGGACCGGCTGGGCGTCGAACGCGTCGTGGCCTTTATCGACGTCAGTGTTTCGCCACAGCGCGAAGTCGGTTTCGATCAGGTCGCCGCCCGCATCTATCGCCACCCCGAGGTGCGCTCGGTACACCTCGTCTCCGGTGGCCACGATTTGCGCATCATCGTCGAAGCGCCGACCATGCGCGAGATCGCCCAATTCGTCTCCGAGAAGCTGGCGCCGATCGACCGTGTCACCGCCACCAACACCCATTTTCTGCTCAAGGCGTACAAGATCGATGGCGACATTCTCGTCGAAGATGCCCCTTCGGACGATCGCCTGCCGGTGACACCATGAGTGATGGCGTGAACGTGAGGCTTTCACAGGTCGTAATGGCGGTGCCACCCTCCGGCATCCGTCAGTTCTTCGACGTCGTCTCGCGCATGGATGACGTAATTTCGCTCGGCGTCGGTGAACCCGATTTCGGCACGGCCTGGCGAGTGCGCGAGGCCGCCATCTACGGGCTGGAGCGGGGGCGCACCACATACACTTCCAACAGTGGCTTGCTCGAGCTGCGTTCCGCGATTGCTGCGGCGCTGGCGAGCCGCTACCGCTTGGCCTACGACCCGGAGCGAGAGCTGCTCATCACCGTCGGCGTCAGCGAAGGGCTCGATCTGGCCCTGCGGGCGCTGCTCGATCCCGGTGATGAAGTCCTCATCCCCGACCCGGCCTATGTCGCCTATCCACCCTGTGTAGCGCTAGCGGGCGGAGTCCCGGTCTCGGTATCGGCCCCCGCGGCGGACGGGTTCATCCCGCGTGCCGTTGAGTTGGAGCGCCGGATCACCCCGCGGACACGAGTCTTGCTCTTGAACTATCCGGGCAACCCGACCGGGGCGGTTCCGGACCCTGAGGCGCTGGCGGCCATTGCCGGCGTCGTACGCAGGCACGAGCTGGTGGTCGTCAGCGACGAAATCTACGACCGGCTTTCCTACGATGCGCCCCATATTCCGTTTGCGACCTTGCCGGGGATGCTGGAGCGGACCCTGCTGCTCAACGGCTTCTCGAAAACCTACGGCATGACCGGCTGGCGGGTGGGTTACGCCGCCGGGCCGAAATCGCTGATCGCGGCGATGACCCGCATCCACCAGTACACCGCGCTCTGTGCCTCGCGCGGGGGCCAGGAGGCGGCGATCGAGGCATTGCGGGTTCCGGAGCGGGAAGTGCAGGCGACCGTCGACGACTATGCACTCCGCCGGCAGGCGATCGTCTCCGGTCTCAATGGACTCGGATTGACCTGTCATCTGCCCGCGGGCGCGTTTTACGCCTTTCCCTCCATCGAATCGACCGGGCTCTCGGCGCACGAGTTCGCCACCCGGTTGCTGCACGAAGCACGCGTTGCGGTCGTACCGGGGGACGCTTTTGGACCGGGCGGTGCAGGGCATGTCCGCTGCGCCTACGCCACCAGTCTGGACCAGATCGAGGAAGCGCTGCGGCGCATCGGGACGTTTCTCGTTACGCTCGACCGATCCGCCGAGCGGAACGGGGCGGGCCAGCGCCGGAAAGCCGTTCCCAACGGAGAACGATCGCCGTGAATCGCCATGCCCTGTCTCGAGCCGCCAACATCCACTACGCGTGGATCGTCTTCGCGGTCGCCTTCGTCACCCTCCTTGCCGCATCAGGCACCCGCTCCACGCCAAGCGTACTGATGGTGCCCCTGGAAGGGGAGTTCGGATGGTCGCGGGCAACGGTTTCGCTCGCGGTATCGATCAATCTCGTGCTTTTCGGTTTCGTCGGACCTTTTGCGGCCGCGATGATGGACCGCTGGGGAATCCGGCCAGTGGTGGCGGGCGCCCTGGTCTTCATTGCCGCCGGTGCGGCCCTGACGACCCTGATGACGGTGCCGTGGCAGCTCTATCTTCTGTGGGGAATCGTCGTCGGCCTCGGTGCGGGAACGATGGCGACGGTCTTCGCGGCCACGGTCGCCAATCGCTGGTTCGTGCAGCGGCGCGGATTGGTCGTCGGCTTGTTGACCGCCGCCTCGGCCACGGGGCAGCTTATCTTTCTGCCATTTTTAGGCTGGTTGGCCCAGGAGCGCGGCTGGCGCTATGTGTCACTGACGGTGGCCATCGCCACATTGGCCGTCGTCCCGCTGGTGCTGCTCTTTTTGCGCAACTGGCCGGGTGACCGTGGTTTGCGCGCCTACGGCGCGAGTGAAGCCGATCCGCCCGCCCCGGCGCGGGGCAACCCGATCGCGACCGCGTTTCGTGGGCTCACTATGGCCAGTGGAAACCGGAACTTCTGGTTGCTGGCCGGGACGTTTTTCATCTGCGGCGCATCGACGAATGGCTTGATCGGCACCCACCTCATTCCGGCGAGCATCGATCACGGTATGGCCCTCGTCACCGCCGCGAGCTTGCTCGCCGTGATCGGTATCTTCGATGTCGTCGGCACCACGGTCTCCGGCGTTCTCACCGACCGCGTCGACTCGCGCAAGCTCCTGTTTGCCTACTATGGGCTACGGGGACTGTCCCTACTCTTTCTGCCCGTGGCGTTTGGGCTGCCCAATTTCGCGTTGATCCTTTTCATCGTCTTTTATGGGCTGGATTGGGTTGCCACCGTCCCCCCGACGATTGCCCTGGCCTCGCAAACCTTTGGCCGCGCCTCCGGGGCCATTGTCTACGGCTGGATCTTCACCGCGCACCAACTTGGCGCCGCCGTCGTGGCCTCGGCGGCGGGCATCATCCGGACTGTCACCGGCGGCTACGAGCTTGCCTTTATCGGCAGCGGACTGCTCTGTCTGGTCGCGGCCGGGATGTGCCTGTTCATGCGCCGCGGCGACGAGCTGCAACCGGCGACTCCGCTCACCTTGGTTGGGCCATTGCTGCGTCCCGGTACGGGCGTCCCCGCCGATGCCGCAATGCATTGACGGACTCCCGGTTCGCTCGTAGCCTGCCGCTCCATGTCTGACTCATGATTGCCGCGTGAGCCCCATATCTTGCCGGAGGAAGTGTCATGCCACAGATGACCGGGTGGGACGCCGTCGTTCTCGCAATGAAGGCAGAGGGAGTGCCGTTTGTCTTCGGGCTGCCCGGGGATCCGCGCCACCTCTATGACGCGCTCGTCGCCGCCGAACCGGACGGAGGACCACGTCCGATCGGAGTCCGTTTCGAGACCTCCGGCGCCTTCATGGCGATGGCCTACGCGCGAGTAACGAACCAGATCGCCGCCTGCTTTGGCTGTCCAGGTCCCGGCATCGCCAACCTCGTTCCGGGGATCCTTGAGGCCTATTCCGGGTGTACCCCGATGCTTGTGCTCGGAGTGCGCGCGCCCCGTCAGACCTACGGGAAAGGCGCCTTTCAGGAGACCGACCATATCGCCATGCTCGCCTCGATCACCAAATGGGCGACCACCGTCGAGCTTCCCGAGAACATTCCTTGGACGATGCGCCGTGCCTTTCAGATCGCCAACAGCGGACAACCGGGTCCGGTCTACGTCGAGCTGCCCGGCGATATCGGTCTCGGCGAGTGGGAAGTCGCTGCCTACA
>JACCXM010000100.1 GCA_013697005.1 Chloroflexia bacterium
TCACGACCGGCGTGCTTTAGGAAAGCGGCTCACGCCAATGTATCCGGTGTGGCATTAGCGTTCGCGGCATCCGGTGTATCCTCCCAGCAGTAGTCTTCCAAATCCGGCGACTCTGATTCGCCGTCAGGTTGCCATGTGCTCGATCTCGGTCTGAGGGAGTGTCTCCAAGCGTGTCCTGATTGCGCTTGCCTGCTGCTTGCTGCTGATGGTCTCGTTGCTCGCTGCCGCGCCACCGGTGGCCGCCCAGGACGATGACGCCTTGCTGGCGCTGCTGCTGGAGCAGGCCCAGGCGCGTCCCAGCATTGCCGGCCCCCTCCAGGGCGAATTGCCGATCGAGATCGGCGCGGTCAATCTCTCGCTGGCAGACGTCACGACCCGCGATTTCTACGCCCACGCCACATTCACCAATCCCTACCCCGCAGAGACTCACCTCTTTGACATCGGTATCTCGTTTCGCCGCACCGGTGGCGACGAGGCATTTCGACTCATCGTCGATTCCGCTGGCGGCTGGTTCTTCAAGGAGGGCATCAACCCGGAGATCGCCACCGGACAAGTCGAGGGACTGCGCACCGGGGCCGAAGAGACCAACCAGCTCGACCTCGTGGCCGTCGGCAATCAAGGGTACTTTGCGCTCAATGGCCAGTATGTCGCCACTCTCGATCTCACCGCACGCGGCATTGCCGGCGACGTCGGAGTGGGGACCGGTTACTACGAGGAGGATCAGCTTGACGGGGAGAGCACGCCGTTCGCCGACTTCGAAGTCTGGTCCCTCGACCTGTCGTCGCCGGAGGTCGCCAGCGCCGTATCTGAAGCGGACGCCGTGGTCATGGCCGAGCTCATGGATCTCGCGCGATCCGGCGCCAGTGTATCTGGTCCGCTGGCCGGTGAAATTCCCATGGAGACGGGGACGGTCAACCCGATCAGCGCCGGTGTGCGATTACGCGATTTCCTCGCCCATGCCCAATTCACGAATCCCTATCCCACAGACGAGAAAGCGTGGGATATCGGATTCGGATTCCGCGACGGGGGCGACGCGGAGCTGCGGCTGTCGATCAGCTCCGACGGTGAGTGGTTCCTATCGCGCGGACCGCGTTTTATTCTGGGCTCTGGTCCGGTCACCCCGCTCGATACCAGCGCCGGCGGGAGCAACGAGGTCGACCTGGTCGGCCTCGGCGACATTGGGTATCTGGCGGTCAACGGCGACTATGTGGCGACCCTCGATCTCGCGGCCAGTCCCTCCCTTGGGGACATCTGGGCCAGTGCGGGGTTTCACCAGGATAATAAACGCGATGGCGCGATGACGCCATATGCCGACTTCGAAGTGTGGTCGCTACAAGGCGCCAATGATCAAATCACGGGTGACGTGGCCGCCGGCGAGGTCGAGGCCAGGGCCGCGGACGCCATCTTCGATATCATCGAACTGGGTGGTTCCGCTGTTGTCGGCCAGGTGACCATGACGGCCAATGGCGACCAGACCGAGTTCGAGATCGATGTCTTGGAGACGACTGGTGGCGAGGAGCTTGGTCTCTACACCGGAACGTGCGCCGATCTTGCGCCTACGCCAGAGGTCGCCTTGAATCCGATTGCGGAAGACACGCTGATCAGCGCGATCACCCTCGACATTGAATTCGAGGCCCTGACCGATGGCAACCATGCGATCGCCATCGTGGATGGTGAGGCCCCGGCGGTGGTGGCCTGTAGCGACATCCCGGCCCAGTAGCGGGCCAACGACGCCCCGCGCATCCGCGGACAGCAAACACCGTACAAGAGTCCGTACTGGTACGGATGCGCCGCAGCCGGCAAACGCGCATGCTCGTTCTCAGCCGCTGCATTGGGCGGCGCCGTGCACCGGCACCCCGGATGACGTCGTCCGGGCGGGCACGACTCGGTCGGGCTGAGAAAGGATATCGGGATGCGCAAGAACCAGTTCCCCCGAGCAGCGGTTTTCGGTCTCGTCGCGGTGTTTGGCGTCGCATTGGCGGCCCCGGTAGCGGTCGCAGCGCAGGAGCTCACCCAGGCCCTCGCGCCGGCGGAGACGACCTGGGACGAATCGAGCGGCTACAACTCGGTCGAGACAAACCGTGCGGCCTATGCGTTGACCACATCGCCATCCGGTGTCGAGGCGAGCCGGGTGATTACCGCCCAGCTCGCGCTGAGCGGCGGTGACCTCGGCAGCATGCAGGAGGAAGCGCTGTTCGCCGTGCTGGCTGCCGGTAGCGCATGGGACGATGCGAGTGGCTACGGCGCGGTGGAATCCAGCCGCGCGACGATCGATGCGGGGAGCGACGGCACGGCGCAAGCCAGCAACGTGACGATCGACGGGTACGCGACACCGTAACGCCGCTGGTGAACTGTCGCGCGGTAACGCACGTCGACACGCCGGCGCCGCCATCCCACCTCGTCGTTCGTGAGATGGTGGCGCCGGTGTCCAGACATCACGACCACGTGCCGTTCCTGGCTTTTCCGGGCGTGTCAGCCGCACCCGCGTCACATGCGCCGCAGCTCGACCAATGCGCGCGCAACGATCATCAAACCGGAGGCGGTCACCGCCAGCGCGGCGACCGCCGGGGCGTACTGCAGTATGCCGGCCCACCGTCCACTCAAAGCGCGCCGTTCCAGCATGCGGCCGGCGTAGAGGAAGAGCAAGCCGACGCCGGTCAGCGTGGCGGCCAGCCCCAGACTGAAGGCGATCACGACCATCAAGCCAAATCCGGCGCGACCGACGGCGACTGCGCTCAAGAGGGCCAGCAGCGCCGACGGGCAGGGCAGGATACCGCCGGAGATGCCCAGTGCCAGTAGATTACGCCACGTCACGCGTTCGCCTTCGGCGCCCGGGGGGAGATGGCTGTGAGTGTGTCCATCATGGGAGTGTTCCAGCCCATGCGCATGAGCATGGTCGTGGGCGTGGTCGTGGGCATGGGAATGTCCATGGTCATGGTGATGGCGGCCGAACGCTGGTAGACCCAGCAATCGCTGCCGCAAAATGGTCAACCCGAGCGCCGCGACCAGCAGACCCGACGCGAGGCTCAACCACGGATAGAGTTGCTCCGGTAGAATCGTGCGCGAGGCAAAGAGAATCACCAGCCCAAGCGCGATGACCCCGGCAGTGTGCGTGATCGTCACGGTCAGCCCGAGCAAGAGCGCGTGACGCGGCGTGCCTCGGCTGCCGACCAGATAGGCGCCGACGACGGTTTTGCCGTGTCCTGGCGAGAGGGCATGCACCGCGCCCCAGCCCGCGGCGGCGAGCAGCGCCAGCAGCAGACCGGTGGTCGAGAGATCGCCTCCGTTGACGATCGCGCCGAGCCGCTCGCCGATCCCCATTGACCCCGCCTCGATTGTGGCCGGAGCGCCGGCCAGCGCGGGGGCGCCAACGGATAGCTGATACACGGCGGTCACCGTGCGCTCGTCAAGTGGGCTGGCGAGGAGCTCGTCCGGATAGACGCGCAGGGTGTTCGATTGATCGATGCTGAGCGCCGCGGCGTCACCCAGCTTGATATCCGCGCCGTTGGTGACGACGATTTCGCGCCAACCAAGCCGGTCAGTGGCGTAATCGTTGCGAAAGAGCACCTGCTGTGTCTGGTCGCTCGTCGCGGGCAGAGCGGCGGCAAACACG
>JACCXM010000033.1 GCA_013697005.1 Chloroflexia bacterium
TCGATGACCTGCTTCGCCGCGGCCGGGCGGAACACAGGCAACGCTCGGCCGAACGCGGGAGCACGTTCGGCGTTCCGCTTCACAATGTCGAGACGCACCCGTTCGATCGCGGCAGCGTCCTCCACGCCAAATCCTTCGATTCGAACAAGCGGCACCTGCGGGGATGCGAACCGAAGCGCTTCCGCCACGCGCGTGCCAGCTCCCGTCCGTTCCGGGTCCCAGATCACCGCCGCATCTACCTTACCGACCGCGTCAAAGGACTCATCGACCGCGCGAAGCACCGTTGTATGGGCACCTTCATCACCTGTCAAAGCGAGGCCAAGACGACGTGCCTGCTCTTGCGTGGATCCAACTATGAGGAGTCGCGGTGTGATTTGCGCCTCTTCGCGAATGTCTTCGAGGCTGACCTCCCGCAAAACGGCCATCATGGTGCGCATTGCGTTCACGGCGCCAAGTCGCTGGACCATTGTTCCTCCGGGAATGTCTTGCCGGACATTCCTCGCCCAGCACGACTGAAATCAGGGAGACAGTCTACCGGGTGTGAACGTCGGCAGATTTAAAGAACCATGGCGCGCAGCCGCATTCCTGGTTCCACTCGTTCCACGTCTTCCGGAACGATCAACAATGCATCGGCCGCGGCGAGGGAACTGAGAATACCCGCGCCCTGATCCCCAACCACCGACGCAATTGCTGGTCCTTGTTCCTGAGGTTTCAATGTTACCCGCACGTAGTGCCTTCGCCGCCCCCGGTTTTCGATCGGATCGGCCGACTGCACCTCCACGGTGCGCGGTGTCACATCGGAATCTCCCAGCATCGTTCGCACCGCGGGACGACCGAAAAGCATGAAGCTCACCGCGGCAGCAACAGGGTTTCCAGGTAAACCAAGTAGCGGCGTGCCTGCCACTGTTCCGAACGCCAGCGGTTTCCCCGGCTTCATCCGCACTTGCCATATCGCTATGTCTCCAACAGCGCGAAGCACATCTTTGACGAGATCGAAGTCACCCCGGGAGACGCCTCCCGTCGTAACCACCAGGTCGAGTTCGCTGGCATCCGAGAGACAGGCAGTCAACTCGGACACAGTGTCACGGGCGATCCCCAGCAGTCGCACTCGCGCCCCCCATTCCCGGGCCATCGCAGCGATCACGAGCGCATTGCTGTCGCGGATCGTTCCCGGCTTAAGTGTGCTTCCCGCATCGACGAGCTCGTTACCAGTCGAGAGGACGCCGATAACGGGACGCCGATGGACCAGCACCGAGCGTTCGCCGGTAGCAGCAATGAGCCCCACCATTGCCGGTCTGAGCACCGTGCCCCGTGTGGCGACGACGTCCCCCGCGGAAACGTCCTCGCCCATCTCGCGAATGTTTTCGCGCGGAGCGGCGGCGCTATACACTCGCACGGAGCGCCGATCGCGATACTCTCCAGTCTGCAATTCGTCGATTTCTTCGAACCGCACCACCGCGTCCGCGCCATCGGGCATGGGCGCTCCGGTCATGATTCGGATCGCATGGCCCACTTCCAACCGTGCCGCGCTGCGATCCCCGGCTGCGACATTCGCGGCGACGGGTAGTTCGATCGGATCCGATCGGCTCGCCGCTAGCGTGTCAACAGATCGCACCGCATAACCGTCCATCGCCGAATTGCGAAATGGAGGAACGTTGTCGCGAGCAACAACATCGGAGGCCAGAACGCGGTTCGCTGCATCACGCGGAGCAACCGCCTCCGCCGGCAATGGCGCGAACGCCCTCAAAACCACCTTCAGCGCGGAATCGACGTCGAGCATGCGGGACATCTAACTACGGTCGTTGGACAACGGTTGTGTCGGATCCTGGCGCGGTAAAGCCCCCGCTGCCGTCAGGCATCGGGCTCGCCATTCGAGGCAAGGCGCGCCATCGTGTCGACTAGGTCCTTGACGGCGGCGGCTGATTGCTGGAGCGCAGCAGTCTCCTCTGGCAACAAGGAAAGCGGAATAATCTGACGCACCCCACCATGTCCGAGCTTCACCGGCACGCCGACGAACAGGCCGTCGATTCCAAATTCACCTTGCAGATAGACACTACACGGCAGGATTCGGCGCTTATCGAGCAGGATCGAGTCGATCATTTCCACCACCGATGCCCCGGGCGCTTGGTAGGCACTACCTGTCTTTAGCAAAGCCACGATCTCCGCGCCGCCGGAGGCGGTGCGCTCCTCCAGCGCTTTTACCTGCTCTGGTTCGAGAATATCCGTGATCGGCACTCCCGCCACCGTCGAATAACGCGAAATGGGAACCATCGTGTCGCCATGACCACCCAGCACCATGGCGCTCACGTCCTCAACGGACACATCTGTTGCTTCGGCAATGAACGCCCGGAATCTGGCGGAATCGAGTACTCCTGCCATCCCAATGACGCGCTCTCGCGGCAGTCCCGCGGCCGCGAATGCCACGTGGCACATGGCATCCAGCGGATTTGACACGACGATGAAGATCGCGTTGGGCGAATTTCGCACCGCTTGCTCGGTTACTGAGCGGACGATTCCCATATTCGTTCGCAAGAGGTCGTCGCGGCTCATCCCCGGTTTGCGCGCAATGCCCGAGGTGATGACTACGATGTCCGAGTCCCCCGTTTCCTCGTAGGCGTTAGTCCCCGTCAGTGCGCTATCGTATCCAAGCACCGGCGCCGATTGCGCCAGATCGAGCGCTTTTCCCTGCGGCAGCCCGTCGACGACATCTAGCAGCACGATATAGGCATAGTCGCGGAGTGCCAGGTATTGCGCCACCGCGCCGCCTACCATTCCGGTGCCGATGATCGTAACTTTTGGCCTTCCTTCTCCGCCTCTTCCCATCGCCATGGCAGCCACACTTTCCTATACGATCCACCGCGCCTGGCATCCGCCCGCGCACGCTAATCAATTTCTCAGGTGAGAGAAAGCATACGCCCTCTCCCGCGGCTTGGCCGCGGTTCTTCCTGCTCCCCGGCGCCCCGTATCTGCTGAGCGGCCGGAGCATCGGTGAATTGCTATCGGTTGACTCCCCGTACTGGCGATCCTTATAATCGCGCGGTGCCGTGCAAAGCCTTGCCCAGGTGGCGGAACTGGCAGACGCGCTAGCTTGAGGGGCTAGTGCCCGATTAGGGCGTGAAGGTTCAAATCCTTTCCTGGGCACCGCTTCCCGCCAGCCATGGGCGATTAGCTCAGCTGGAAGAGCGCCACGTTTACACCGTGGATGTCAGAGGTTCGAGCCCTCTATCGCCCACCAGCCGGGCCGGCACGTATCGCCAAGGTAGCTCAGTTGGTAGAGCTCACGACTGAAAATCGTGCGGTCGGCAGTTCGAGTCTGCCCCTTGGCACCCCTCCCACACCCCGCATATCACGCTGATCCCTCGACCACCGGTAACTCGGGCCGCTCCCCCCATTCATTCCAGGAACCGTCGTAATTCGCCCAAGACCCATGACCGATACGATCGAGCGCGAACAGGATTGCGGTCGCTGTTACGCCGCCATTGCAATAGGTGATGACAGGCATGCCAGACTTCACTCCGCCAGCAGCGAGGACGTGCTGTAACTCCTCATCCTTCTTCCAGGTGCCGTCGTCGGCGAAGAGCGATTTCGCCCAGATATTCACCGCCGAAGGCACATGCCCTCCCCGCGCCCCCCGCCGCACCGCCCCGGAATACTGGCCAGGATCGCGAGCATCGACGATCAGTGCATCACCCGCACGTACTTTCGCCAGTAACCCATCGCTATCGACTCGCAAATTGCCGTGCTCCCGTGGCGTGAATTGACGTCGCTCAGGCTCCGAAACCGCTTGCGTGAGCGGGAGCCCGAGCGCCTTCCAGCGATTGAATCCTCCATCGAGAACTGCCGCGCGATCGTGTCCATAGTATTTCAGCGCCCACCACAACCGGGTCGCGAAATGACCTCCCGTGTGATCGACGATCACGACGTCGGTCGCGTCGCCGACCCCACGCTCGCTCATGGCGGTAGAAAATAGGTCAGATTTCGCCAACTGAACCTTGACCGCGCAGTCCTGGTCAGTGATGTCCAGGGTCCAGTCGACATACGTGGACCCCGGAATATGTTCGGCCAGGTATTCCTCGCCTGCCGCCACATATTCCGCACGCTGTTCGCCGTTGCCAAGATCTTGCGTGTTCACATACCCACGGATGTCGACCACCTGCACATCTGGATCATCCAGATGCGTCACTAACCACTCCGGGCCGACAAGCGTTCCTGGCAACGAAGTCGGAGACATCTGGCACTCCTGCAACTCCTTGACGAGGATTCTGAGCCTCACTATCATACTGCGACGGAAGCGACGCGGAAGTGGCTCAGTGGTAGAGCATCTCCTTGCCAAGGAGAAGGTCGCGGGTTCGAATCCCGTCTTCCGCTCCATCGTCACCCGGGCCTCGCCCGGGTCTTTTTGTGCGCGGCGATGGACGGGCGATGTATGCTCTGCCAACGTCTCTCGATCGGCGCGGGCGTGGCGGAATGGCAGACGCCGCGGTCTTAAAAACCGCTGAGGGGCAACCCTCGTGCGGGTTCGAATCCCGCCGTCCGCACCAGAGTGATCGCCAATTCGGCCACCGCCGCCGGCATCGCGGCCTTCAGGAGTCGAGCAACTCACCCATGGCGATGGATATCACCAAAGGATCCACCCGAGTCTACATCGACCCCAAGCGCTGCATCGCCAACGCCAAATGTACGACTGCCGCTCCCGGCGTCTACGTCCTCGATGAAGAGACTGGCGTTGCCGTCATCGAGAACCCGGATGACGCCACCATCGATCAGCTCTTCGCCGGCGCACGCGCATGTCCAACCCAGGCCATCATCATCGAGCAGTTTGGCCGGCGACTGTTTCCCACTATCCTCACCCCCATGTTTGGCGCAGGCAAGAATAGCGATGAGAGCGATTCATGACCGGGCGCGCGATATCGTCTCGACATGCCGTGGCGGTCGTGGTGGCGCTGACAGTGTGTCTGTCCCTTCTTCGTCTCACGTTCTTGAACATCTCGGCCCAGCAAGCCACCCCATCCGCATCTCCGGCATCAGATGACGTAGCCGGTCAGTTACCCCCAGCGTGGTTGGAGTTCGGTCCCGGCGGACTGCTAATCGCCAGAGTCATCGTCGATGGTGCTTGCCCTCCACTGACCCTCGAAGGTCTCGACCTCGCGATGACTCGGCGCACAACACCGACTGCAGCCTTCCCCGTCATTGCGTGCGAAGCAACCATTCCTTTCGGTACCGACACGGCCACGATCGCCGACCAGACACTTCCGCTTCCCTCCGGTTCCCTGCAGCGGATCGCCGTGATCGGCGATACCGGTTGCCGGTTGAACGACTGGGAAAAACGATATCAAAGCTGCAATGACCCCCAGCAATGGCCCTTTGCGCAAGTAGCAGCGTCGGTCGCGGCCTGGCAGCCGGATCTAATTGTTCACGTTGGTGATTACCTCTACCGCGAGAGCCCCTGTCCGGCACTGGGATTCGATTGCCAAGGAAGTCCATTCGGCGACAACTGGGCGACCTGGAATGCCGACTTCTTCGCCCCGGCCTCGTCGCTCCTCGCTGCTGCCCCCTGGGTGTTCATACGCGGCAATCATGAAACGTGCGAGCGCAGCCCTGAAGGCTGGTTCGCCTATCTCGACACCCGTGCCTATCAATCGTCCTGTCAACAATTCACACAACCATACGTGGCGCCATTGAACGGTGTTTCGTTGGCAGTCATCGACTCCGCTGAAGCCGGTGATACGAAAGTCACACCGGACGAGCAAACGCAATATGCCCAGCAGTTCGCGGTGCTCGGGGCGATGGCGCCCACTGGCTCGTGGCTGGTGACGCACCGGCCAGTCTGGGGCATTCTGGAAGGCAAAACTGACGAGTTCGAAGTGGAAAATGCCAGTTACCAGGCCGCCACTGATGGCTCGCTCGAGGGCGATTACGCCCTCATCATTTCAGGACATATTCACGCCGCTGAGTCGATTGCGTTCGACGAAGATTCGGGCAAACAGCCGCAAATCATTTCTGGCAACGCTGGCACCGCCCTCGATGGACTTCCCACCGCGAGCCCGGCCGCCGGTGTGCTGAACGATTCCACTGTCGCGCAGGCCGAAACGCTCTCGGAATTTGGCTTTCTCACACTTGAATCCGACGGCGAGAACTGGCACGCCACCCAGCGCGGCGCCAGCGGCGAGCCACTGCTCGAGTGCTTCCTCGACGTGCCTGAGATGGTCTGCGCTGCGGCTGACGCTGGATAGGAACCCCGACCTTCAAGCATTCCAACTCGCCATAATTGTCAGTTTTTACGTAGCCTAAGCTACAAATTGAGCCACGCAACCACGCCAATATCTACGAAGGTGGCACTAAAACCCGTCCCCAAAGGGTCTTATTAAGGAGAGGGGATGAACACGGACGCGGTCGGACACCGTCGACACCACCGCGCCACGCATTCCTGCCCCGGCCCAACGCCCTGGTCCGGGAGCCCGCCTCGGTCAGCAGTGGCCACGGGAGGTACGGCCGTATCTCCTTCCGGTTGCTGCGCGCACCGACGCGGTCCCGCTCCTGAGTCGACCCGTCGTGTTGCTCATGGCTGACGTATTCCGCCACCGTGCTGGGTCGGATCATTTCCGGGCGCGCGCTCCCCGTCGTGGGGGGTCCGCTCCTCTTCCCGGCCTGCTCCAGCAGGTAGCAGCCCAGGGCGTTGGGCGCCGGGGGGTTCCGGCGGTCCCGGCTCGGTGCGGTGACCACCTCTCCTCAACGCATCGTCTGGCACGTCGCTGGATGGGAGAGCTGCGCCCGACTCCCGCTTGACACCGGAGTGCTCTCAGGGAAAGGGGTTGGGGTGAGGGTTTCTCAGACTGCGGCGATCGCCCTCCGCGCCCGCGTGCCGAGATTGGCACTACATGAGCGTGGTCCCCATGTGCCCGGATTACCGTGACAGGGGATTGCGAGGAATCTTTCAGTTCCTCGACGCAAAAAGAGAGGGCGGCCCCGGGGCCGCCCTCTGCTTGCCTGCTGTCAGATATGTCGATCTGGACTAGTAGTCCATGCCTCCCGGCATCGCCGGTGCGGCCGACTTCTCCTCTGGCTTGTCCGTGATCAGCGCCTCGGTGGTGAGAATCATCCCGGCGATGCTCGCCGCATTCTCGACCGCCGACCGCGTGACCTTGGCGGGATCGACGATCCCCGCCTTGACCATGTCGACGTACGCGTCGGCGATCACGTCGTAGCCGATGTTGGTGTTGCCCTTCTCCTTCTGAGCCTGGCGCACCATCTCGATCACGACCGCGCCATCTTTGCCGGCGTTGGCAGCGATACCCCGCATCGGCTCTTCCAGCGCGCGGCGGAAGATGTTCACGCCGGTCTGAATATCGCCAGCGGCCTTGACCCCGTCAAGCGCACCCAGCGCATTGATCAGCGCCACGCCACCACCTGGCACGATGCCTTCCTCGACCGCGGCTCGGGTCGCGCTCAACGCGTCTTCGACCCGGTGCTTCTTTTCCTTCAGCTCGGTCTCGGTGGCCGCGCCGACCTTGATCACCGCAACGCCACCGGCAAGCTTCGCCAGTCGCTCTTGCAGCTTCTCGCGATCGAAGTCGGACGTTGTGTTTTCGATCTGGGTGCGGATTTGGTCGATCCGGCCCTTGATCGCGTCCGAATCGCCTGCGCCTTCAATGAACGTGGTGTCGTCCTTGGTAGAAACCACGCGACGAGACCGGCCGAGATCCTCCAGCGTGGCGCTGTCGAGCCGCCGGCCAACTTCCTCGGAGATCACTTGACCGCCGGTCAGAGCCGCGATGTCACGCAGCATTTCCTTGCGGCGGTCGCCGAATCCCGGCGCCTTCGCCGCGAGCACATTCAACGTGCCCCGCAGCTTGTTGACGACGAGCGTGGCGAGTGCTTCGCCATCAACGTCCTCGGCGATGATCATGAGTGGGGCGCGGGCGGCCGCGACTTTTTCCAGCACCGGTAAGATGTCCTGAATCGAGGAGATCTTCTTGTCGGTGATCAGGATGAATGGATCGTCGAGCTCCGCTTCCATCCGCTCCGGGTTGGTGACGAAGTAAGGGGAAAGGTAGCCCCGGTCGATCTGCATACCCTCGGTGTACTCGGTCTCGAACTCGAGTCCCTTGGACTCCTCGACCGTGATCACGCCGTCCTTACCGACCTTCTCCATGACCTCGGCAATCAGATCGCCAATGTCGGAGTCAGCGGCGGAAATGGCCGCAACTTGAGCGATTTCGTCCTTGCCATTGACCGGAGTGGCCATCGCGGAGAGCCGTTCGACGAGCGCGCTCGATCCGAGATCGATGCCCTGCTTCAGGAGCATGGCATTCGCGCCCGCGGCGACATTGCGCATTCCTTCGTGCACGATCGACTGCGCCAGCACCGTCGCGGTGGTCGTACCGTCACCGGCAACATCGTTGGTCTTGGTTGCCGCCTCTTTCAGAAGCTGCGCGCCCATGTTCGCGAATGGATCCTCGAGCTCGATCTCCTTGGCGACGGTAACGCCGTCGTGGGTGACAGTCGGCGCGCCGTACTTCTTGTCGAGCGCAACGTTTCGGCCCTTGGGACCGAGTGTCGTCTTGACCGCATTCGCCAACGTATCGACGCCCTGCTTGAGCGAGCCTCGCGCTGTCTCGTTGAACTCAATAACCTTAGCCACTGCTTACCTCCGCTGATTTCCTGCGAGTCGAATAATGTGCCGCGTGCCTGTTCCGAACCTCGATTAGTCCTCGACCTTGGCAAGAATGTCCTTCTCGGAGAGGATGAGGTACTCGACCTCCTCATATTTGAATTCGGTCCCACCATACTTGGCGAAAAGCACCGAGTCCCCGACCTTGACATCCATCGGAATCCGCTCGCCGTCATCATCCCGGCGGCCCATGCCCACCGCGATCACGCTTCCTCGCTGCGGCTTCTCTTTGGCAGTATCAGGGATGACGATTCCCGACTTCGTTGTCTCTTCGCGGTCCGCTGGCTGCACGACCACGCGGTCACCCAGCGGCTGCAGCTTGACGGCAGTCGCCGTCCCATTTGACTTCGCCACGTCTCCTTGTCCTCCTACCAATCGACCGATCCAAGTCCTGCCTCACACGAGGCGGAACGTTTGACTTTGCCAAGCGTAGCAGCCCGTTTAGCACTCTGCAAGGGTGAGTGCTAAATCGGGTGTCGTCGCTGCCCGCCACTTCGGCCGCGGCGAATCAAGTGGGGCACGCCCAATACGCCATGTTAGAATCACTGGTCACTGAGGAGATTCCGGGACATCCCTTTTTGAAGCGGCACTCCCGTTCGATGGATGCGGCGAGGGCTTCGCATGTCGTCACCCACGAAAACACTCGCGCCGATGTCGGGGTTTGTGAGCGATCGCGTCCGCACCCTCGCGCCGTCGCCGACACTGGCCGTTTCCGATCGCGCCAGGGAGATGAAAGCCCAAGGCATCGACGTGATCGATCTCGGCGGTGGCGATCCCGATTTCATCACCCCAGAGCATATTCGCCTGGCGGCGACCAATGCGATGAACGCCGGCGAGACCCACTACGTCGCGAGCGCCGGCATTCCGGCGCTCCGGGAGGCGATTGCCGAAAAGCTCCGCGTCGACAACGGGATCACGGTCGACCCTAGGGGCGGCGTCGTGGTGACGCCCGGCGGCAAACAGGCGCTGTTCGAGGCCGCGCTCACCTTTGTCGAGCCAGGTGTGGATGTCCTGATCCCGGAACCCGCCTGGGTCTCCTATGCGCCCATGGTCGAGCTCGCGGGCGGCACGGCAATTCCGGTGCCGCTCGATCCAGATGACAACTGGCGCCTCACACGTGCCAATCTCACGAGTGCCTTGACGCCAGCGACACGCATCCTGCTGCTCAACTCACCAAATAACCCGACCGGGCGCGTGCTTGACGATCGTGAATTGGGGGACATCGCCTCGTTCGCTCTGGACCACGGCCTGTTGGTGTTCTCGGACGAGATGTACGAGAAAATCCTCTACGATGAGAATAGACATACGAGCATTGCCACCCTTCCCGGCATGGCCGAACGGACGCTCATCTTCAACGGGCTGTCCAAGGCGTACGCCATGACCGGCTGGAGGCTCGGTTACGTCGCGGGCCCACCGGCTTTTATTCAGCAAATTGAAAAGGTGCATAGCCATTCCGTGACGTGCGCCACGTCGTTCGTGCAAAGAGCCGGCGTCGTGGCGCTCAGTGGCCCCCAGAACTTTATCGATGAGATGGTCCAGGCGTGGGATCGCCGGCGGCGAGCCGTTGCCGCCGATCTCAATCTGTTGCCCGGCGTGCTCTGCCCGCTCGTCGAAGGCGCGTTCTATGCCTTTGTCGATATTCGAAAAACTGGGATGCCATCCGTGGCGGCGGCGGATCTCCTCCTCCAGGAAGCCCACGTTGCCGTAACCCCTGGCGTCGCGTTCGGCGCCGCCGGCGAGGGACATCTTCGGCTCTCCTTCGCCACCAGCGACGAGCTGTTGGAGGAGGCGGTTGATCGCATCGGCAACGCGTTCGGACGCCGGGCAGCGTAGTGGGCGACCTGCTCGCACGGAGAGGATGCAGCGATGAGTGCTGAACGGAAGATCAGGGAGTTGGGAATCGTATTGCCGGAGCCGGCGCAACCGATGGGAAGCTATGTGCGCTGGGTGCAAACCGGCAACCTCCTCTTCATCTCTGGCACGGGACCAGGAAATGAAACTCAACGCGGCAAACTCGGGAGCACAATGTCTTTGGACGAAGGGTATGCCGCGGCACGTGAGGTGGGATTGCAAATCCTGGCTACTGCCAGGGCGGCGCTGGGTGATCTCGACCGCGTGACCAGGGTTGTCAAAGTTCTGGGAATGGTCAATTCGACCCCTGACTTCGCCGATCAACCTAAAGTGATCAACGGCTGCTCGGATCTTTTAGTCGAGGTGTTCGGAGAGGCCGGCCGCCACACCCGGTCTGCCGTCGGCTTCGTCGCCCTCCCCGGCCAGATTCCCGTAGAAATCGAATGCACCATGGAAGTGCGATAACCGCTGCGGCAGCAAAGTCGTCGCTGATCGCGGCGCCTCCCTCTGGGGACGCGTCGTGTGGAGAGATTCCGTGACTGATCGACAAGTACCGGTCACTCGGGAAGGTTTGGAGCGACTTCGCTCCGAGCTCGATGACCTGAAAAAGATACGTCGCCCGGCCATCGTCGCCGCAATTGCGGAAGCGCGTTCACATGGCGATCTGCGCGAAAACGCCGGCTATGACGCGGCCAAACACGACCAGGCCATGACCGAAAAGCGAATCGCCGATCTCGATACCTTGCTGCGTCAGGCAGTGGTGATCGAAACCAACGCCGGCGGCAGCGTCGATCGCGTCCAGATCGGTTCGACCGTCGTCGTCGATGTCGAAGGGGATGAAGAACGCTTCACGATCGTCGGAGCAATTGAAGCGAAACCAGCCCAGGGACTCATCTCCAACGAGTCGCCTGTTGGCCAGGCGCTGCTCGGAATGCGTCCCGGTGATGAAGCGGTCGCTGCCGCTCCGCATGGGGAAACTCGCCTCCGCGTGCTCAGAATCGAGCGCTGACGCACGCATGGTTGGGCCATTGCCACCGAAACGCAACGTCGATCCCTATCAGCAAATCTGGGACGCGTTCCAGCAGAGTGAGACCACCAGCGATGGCCGGCATGACACACCGTACTGGCGCGCGCAACCCGGTCCGTATGCCGCGTGCGTCGTCCGCGTACCTGGTCAGGTGCTCGAGCCTGGACTCAGCCGCGTGCGCGGTGATCTCTCACGGCTGTTGGGAACTCGCATTCATCCCGATCATTTCCTGCACATCATGCTTCAGGAGCTCGGATTCGTCGTCGACCAACCCCGGCGCCCTGATGAGATCAGCGCCGCCCGGCTGGAAGAATTCGCGCACGCCGCGGCCGAACCGGTTTCCCGCATCGCGCCGTTCCCGGTTGCTCTTGGCGGCGTAAATACATTTCAGGACGCCGTTTTTCTGGAGGTTCGCAGCGCTGAACCGCTTGCTCAAATCCATGAGCGGTTATTCGACCTGGCAGCCGTACCGCACGTTCCAACATTTCCCTATTTGCCTCATTGCACCATCGCGCACTACGACGGCAATGTTTCTCCTCGTGAAGCGATGCGAATTCTCGACCCTTGGAGAAACGATGTCTGCGGCGAATTCATGGTGGCCGAAATCGAAATCGTGACCATCGATCCCGCCGAGTCTTATCCCGAATTCGAGAGTTTCGCCGTCATTCCGCTGGCGACGTGATCCTCGTAGCCGCGCCCCGTTCTGTGACATGACGTACGACCTCGTCCCCGAACTCAGCGGTGCTGACGGCCGCTACGTCCCGCTCCGCGATGTCGATAGTTCGCACCCCGGATGCAATCACGTTAGAAACCGCCTGCTCGATCTTTCGAGCCAGGTCGGGCATTCCGAGCGACCATCGCAACAGCATCGCTCCCGACAGAATCGCTCCCGCCGGATTGGCGCGGCCCTTGCCCGCGAGATCGGGCGCGCTCCCGTGAATCGGCTCATATAGACCGTATCGCGTTCCCGGTTGCATCCCTACCTTGTCGCTCAGGCTGGCCGAAGGCAGAAGACCGATCGATCCCGAGAGGACGGACGCCTCATCGGTGAGGATGTCGCCGAACATGTTTTCGGTCACGATCACGTCGAATCTGCCCGGATTCTGGATCAGGTGCATCGCCATCGCGTCGACAAGAATATGCTCGGTTTCGACGTCCGCATACTCTTCTCGCAGTTCATCGACAACCTCGCGCCATAGCTGCGACGTACGAAGGACGTTTGACTTATCCACACTCGTCAGCCGGCCCCGGCGCGTTCGCGCCAGTTCATAAGCAAGGCGCACGACCCGTTCGATCTCGTCATCGCGGTAGCGCAGCGTGTCGACCGCCGACCGGCCCCGAGCACTGACCCACCGTCGGGATGGCCTGCCAAAGTAGATCCCGCCCGTTAACTCTCGCACCACAAGAAGATCGACATGCTCGACGATCTCGGCTCTCAATGGCGAGTTTTGCACGAGCGCGGGAAGCACGTGAACCGGCCGCAGGTTTGCAAAGAGACCGAGGGCGTGGCGAATCTGAAGGAGACCCCGCTCTGGTCGCAGTGCCGGCTCCACGGCGTCCCATGCCGGTCCACCCACCGCCCCAAGGAGCGCCGCGTCAGCGTTTCCGGCAAGGTCTATGTCCGATTGACGAATCGGCAACCCGAAACGATCGAGTGCATCACCACCTATGGCAAGCGGAACAAACTCAAAAGTTTCCCCGGACCGCCCCTCCACCGCACGCAGCGCCTTTACCGCCTCCGCGATGACCTCGGGACCGATCCCATCGCCGGCGAAAAGCGCGATTCTCGGCATGAAATCCTCGCCTCTGAGCTCGCGGTCGTCATATCGAACGTTGACGCTCGCGGTTGCACCTTTCGTCGTTGAGTATGCGGTCCTTGACCGCCCCTAGTCGGGATCGACACTTGGCATCCACGCTGGCCGCCCAGTTTCGTACGCCGAAATCTTGTCGACGTGCCGCAACGACAATCCAATGTCGTCCAATCCCTCGAGCAAGCGATGACGCGTGAATTCGTCGAGCGTGAACTCGGATTCCAATCCCACGCTTGGCGCGGAAATCCATCCTTCGGCCACATCGATCATGATCTCCAGCGTCGGATCATGTTCGACTGCCCGCAGCAGTGCCTCGCCGAACTCCTCCGAGACGACCACCGGCACCAGACCCGTCTTGGTCGCGTTGTTCCGGAAAATATCACCAAAGCGCGGTGAAACGACTGCCTCGAACCCGAAATCGGTCAACGCCCAAACCGCATGTTCGCGCGACGAGCCAATCCCGAAATTGGGACCAGCGATGAGAATTTTTGCTCCGCCGAACTCTGGCCGGTTCAGCACGAAGTCGGGATCATTTTCTCGCCATGCCGAAAAAAGTCCTATACCAAACCCCGTTCGCTCCACGCGTTTCAACCAGGACGCGGGGATAATCTGATCCGTGTCGACGTCGCTCCGATCCAGTGGCGCCGCCGTTCCCACAATGCGTGTCACGGGTTGCATCGGTTTACCCGAGCTCGGATGGTGTTGCGAACGTCCCGGCGATCGCCGTGGCGGCGGCGACAGCGGGCGATACCAGGTGGGTTCGCCCCCCCGGTCCCTGCCGTCCTTCAAAGTTTCGGTTCGACGTCGACGCGCAGCGCTCCCCAGCTCGCAGTTTGTCTGCGTTCATCCCCAGACACATCGAGCAGCCCGCGGCGCGCCACTCGAAACCAGCATCCTTGAATATCCGGTCCAGACCTTCCACCTCAGCCTGGGCCCGCACCATCATTGAGCCGGGCACAACCATGGCGCGGACGTTCGGCTTCACCGTTCGTCCCGCTACGACGTCTGCCGCAAGCCGCAAGTCCTCGATACGGCTATTCGTACAAGAGCCAATAAAGACGGTATCGACCGCAATCTCCCGCATGGGAGTTCCCGGGACAAGCCCCATGTACGTCAGCGCTCGCGCCGCTACTTCGCGCGCGCCAGCGTCGTCGAAACTTTCCGGACTGGGCACCGCCCCGTCAATCGGCACGACCTGTCCAGGGTTCGTTCCCCAGGAGACGTGCGGCCGAATTGCCGATCCGTCCAGCGCGACGTCGCGCGCGAATTCCGCCGCGCTATCTGTTGGCAAGGTGCGCCAATCGTCCAGGGCCCGCTCCCAGAGAACGCCTCTGGGGGCATACTTGCGACCTTCAACATAGGCGAAGGTCGTGTCGTCTGGCGCGATCATCCCCGCTTTGGCTCCAGCTTCGATCGACATGTTGCAGATCGTCATCCGGCCTTCCATCGACAGCGCCCGTATAACCGAGCCCCGGTACTCGATAATGTGCCCGATACCACCGCCGGTGCCGATCATGCCAATGATGGCGAGAATCACGTCCTTCGCCGTCACTCCCGGTTGGAGGTCTCCGTCTACCGTAATGGCCATCGTCCTGGGTCGGATTTGCGGCAGGCACTGGGTCGCCATGACGTGCTCGACTTCGCTGGTGCCGATACCAAACGCGAGTGCGCCGAAGGCGCCATGGGTTGAAGTGTGGCTGTCCCCACAAACGACGGTCATCCCCGGCATGGTCAGTCCCAACTCGGGACCAATCACATGCACGATGCCCTGGTTCGGATGAGCGAGCGGGTACAGCTCAATGCCAAATGCCGCGCAGTTCGTATCGAGGGCTCGTAGCTGGGTTGCCGAAACCGGATCCGCAATCGGCCGATCGATGTGAATCGTCGGTACGTTGTGGTCCGCCGTGGCAAGTGTCAAATCAGGCCGCCGTACGGGACGGTTCGCCAGCCGCAGTCCGTCGAAGGCCTGTGGCGAGGTCACCTCATGCACGAGATGCATATCGATGTACAGCAGATCCTGATCGCCTGGAGCCTCGTGCACCAGATGGCGTTCCCACAATTTTTCACTCAGCGTTTTCGACATCAGGTCCACCGGGAGACGGCCGACACGGGACCGGGAATAATCGCCGTTGGTTGATCTTGCAGCACGTTGCTCAACGCCGCCAGATAGGCCCGCGCACTCGCTTCGATAACGTCGGTCGCCAGTCCGTGACCGGTGTACACCCGGCCGTTGGCGCGAATGCGAAGCCTGACCTGACCCTGGGCGTCTTCCCCTGGTGTCACGGCTTCGACGTGATAATCCTCGAGCTCGCACGGAATCCCGATCGCGCTGTCGATCGCTTGAAAGAGGGCGTGCACGGCGCCGTTGCCTTGTCCGTCGCCACTGATTTCCTGACCCTCGCGATTCACCACCACACTTCCCGTGGCCGGCCCATTGGAGCCCAGACTCGCGTTCCATCGCACAAGGTGCAGCGGGTCATCGGCCACTTCGAGTTGATCGCTGACGAGTGCGACGAGGTCAGCCGCGGTAACGAATTTCTTGCGATCTGCAAGATCGAGAAATCGCTGATACGACTCGTTGAGTTGATCGTCATCAAGCCGGATTCCTACCTCCTGCAACGTATTACGGAACCCGGCCCGCCCCGAATGCTTTCCGAGCACGAGGCGGGTTCCTTCCCAGCCAACGTCTGTGGGATCCATGATTTCGTAAGTCGTCCGCTCTTTGAGCATCCCGTCCTGATGGATACCCGCCTCATGCGCGAATGCGTTCGCACCCACGATCGCCTTGTTCGGTTGAACGACTACCCCGGTCAGGCTGCTCACCAACCGGCTGGTCGGAACGAGGCGGTCTTTGCGGATGCGAGTCCACCCGCCGCCAAACTGATCGCCACGCGTCGCCAACGCCATCACGACTTCCTCGAGCGACGTGTTCCCGGCACGCTCACCAATCCCGTTCATGGTTACCTCGACCTGGCGCGCCCCGGCGCGGACCGCGGCCAGCGTATTGGCGGTTGCCATACCGAGGTCGTCATGACAATGGACCGATATCACCGCTCGCTCCAAACCCGGAACCTGTTCCAAGAGAAACTCCATCAGCGCCGCGTACTCTGGGGGAGATGTGTATCCAACGGTGTCCGGAACGTTGAGCGTCGTGGCGCCCGCCGCAATCGCCGTGCCGAACACCTGGGCCAGGAACTCCCATTCGCTCCGGGTCGCGTCTTCGGCCGAGAATTCGACATCGGCGGTGAAGCCCTTGGCAAAACGCACCATGTGCGCGACTCGATCGAGAACCTCTTGCCGCTCCATGCGGAGCTTGTGTTTCAGATGGATGTCAGATGTCGCGATGAAGGTGTGAATGCGCGCCGCCTCCGCACCTCGTACGGCCTGGGCGGCACGCTCGATATCTGATTCGTTGCAGCGCGCCAGACCCGCAACTGTCACTCCTTTGACTCGATTGGCGATCGAGCGTACCGCTTCGAAATCGCCAGGTGAGGCGGCGGGGAAGCCCGCCTCCATGACATCGATACCAAGCTCGACCAGTGCGTCGGCAACCTCGAGTTTCTCGTTCGCTGTCAGTGTCGCACCCGGTGATTGCTCGCCGTCGCGCAGCGTCGTGTCAAAAACGATGACACGCTCTGCATCCTGCGCTACGTCTGTTGCATCTTTCGGCATCGTTCAGCCTCCCGCCTGGCCAGCGACCGCAACCGGACGGCCTTTTCTCAGCCACGGCATCATCTTGCGCAGTTCCGCTCCAACCTGCTCGACCTCGCTGCCTTGGGCGCTTTCCCGCATGCTGAGAAATCGTTCACGCCCCGCCTCGTTTTCCGCGAGCCATTCTTTCGCGAAGGAACCGTCCTGAATACGCGCCAACAATCCCTGCATCGTTTCTTTCACATGGCCGTCAATGACCTGCGGACCGGCATAATAGTCACCAAACTCGGCGGTATCGCTCACCGAGTAGCGCATGTACTCCAGACCACCTTCGTAGATCAGATCGACGATCAGCTTCAATTCGTGCAGACACTCGAAATACGCGATCTCCGGTTGGTATCCGGCGGCCACCAGGGTGTTGAACCCCGCCTCGATGAGGTTGCTCACGCCACCACACAGTACCGCCTGCTCGCCAAATAGATCGGTCTCCGTTTCCTCCTTGAAAGTTGTTCCCAGCACTCCCGCGCGCAGCGACCCAAGCGCTCTGGCATAGGAAAGAGCGGTATCCGTCGCCTCCCCAGTCGCGTCCTGATGCACGGCAAGCAGCGCGGGGACGCCGACTCCCTCCTGAAACAGCTCGCGTAGCCGATGGCCAGGACTCTTTGGCGCGATCATCGCCACGTCGATTCCCTCCGGCGGCGTGATGGCGCCAAAATGGATGTTGAATCCGTGCGCGAACATCAGCGTCTTGCCCGGAGCCAGATTCGGTGCAATCTCCTCCTCGTACAACCGCTTCTGGATGTGGTCTGGAACCAGAACCATGATGACGTCGGCATCACGCGCCGCGTCCGCAACCGAGGAAACCCGCAGACCTTCAGACTCCGCCTTTGCGCGGCTACTGCTTCCCTCATGCAGCCCTACGACAACGTCGACCCCGGAATCTCGAAGATTCAGTGCGTGCGCGTGACCTTGACTGCCGTAACCAATCACGGCCACGGTCTTGCCCTGCAGCGCGTCAAGTCCGGCGTCACTCTCGTAGTAAACCTTCGCGGGCATTGCGGCTTTCCCCTCCATTGGTCGATCGAACACGTTGCATTCATCTCAGTTGCTGATAGCTACCGTTCCATTCCCGGCCACGGCCAACTCGCGGTCCGGCCGCGGACCCTCCTTGACTCCCACCGTTGACGTCCCACGCATCATGGCCACCGGTCCGGTTCTCACCAGCTCACGGATACCGAACGCCTTCAACATGTTCAGCAACCCGTCGACCTGCTCTTCCGGTCCTGTTGCCTCGATGAGCAGTGTGGTCGGACTGGCGTCAACGACTCGGGCGTTGTAAATCTGCGCGATCTGCAGAATTTCTGAACGTGTTTGTGATTTTGCCGCAACCTTGATCAGGGCAAGCTCGTGCGCTATGCAGTTCAGCGGCGTCACGTCAGTGACTTTCAGCACCTCCATCAACTTGTACAGTTGCTTGCCAGCCTGCTCGACTTCCTGATCTCGCCCGAGCACGACAATCGTCATCCGCGATACGCCTGGTTGCTCCGAATGCCCGACGGTGATCGAGTCAATATTGAACGATCTGCGTCTCAGCAACGAAACCACCCGATTCAGCACGCCGGGATGGTCTTCCACCAAGACGCTGAGGGTGTGCCGGTTCTTCATCCCATGCCCCTACCCTTCATACCGTTGCTGATGCAGCATTCCTGAATTCGCGGCGCCCGGGGGAACGATCGGCCAGACATTCGCTTCCGGCTCGATGACGAAATCGATCAGCACCGGTCCCCGGATCGCACGCGCGCGGTCGATCGCGGGACGAATTTCCGCGTCAGTCCGCACGGTGATCCCGGTGATCCCGTACGCCTCGGCGAGCTTCTCGAAATCGGGAGCCCCGATCTTGACTTCAGAATAGTTCTTGGCGTGGAACAAATCCTGCCACTGGCGCACCATGCCGAGATACCCGTTATTTATGACCGCGATATTGATATCGAGATTTTCCTGCACCGCCGTGGCCAGCTCGTTGCAGGACATCTGAAACCCGCCGTCACCAATGATCGCCCACACTTCGCGATCCGGCCGTCCAATCTTTGCGCCGATCGCCGACGGCAGCCCGAATCCCATGGTCCCCAAGCCGCCGGAAGTAATCCAGCGGTCGGGATGGTCGAACCCATAGTGCTGGGCGGCCCACATCTGGTGCTGACCGACATCTGTGGTCACAACCGCTTCGCCATCCGTCGCTTCGGCAATCGCCTTGATGATCGTGTAGGGCTCAGGCCATGCGGGCCGTTCTTCCAACGCCTCGTCCAGCGCACGGTCCCGCCGCGAATCGATCCACGCCAGCCAGTCGTCCCGGTGCTCCTGCTCGACCTCAGGGATCAAAAGCCTGAGCACTTCAGCTGCATCTCCAACCACCGGGACGTCGGTGTGGACGTTCTTGCCGATCTCCGCGGGATCGACGTCGACGTGCACGACGAAGGCGTTTGGAGCGAATCCACTCACCTGGCCGGTTGCGCGGTCGTCAAACCGGGCGCCAATGTTGAGCAGCAGATCGCATTCATCAAGCGCGTCGTTGACATGTTTGTGCCCATGCATCCCCATCAGACCGAGCCCCAGCGGATGAGACTCCGGAAATGATCCTAGACCCAGCAGCGTATGCGCGACTGGAATGCCGGTCTTCTCCACGAACTGCCGAAATAAATCGGTCGCGCCGCTGAGCATGATCCCATGACCTGCCATGACCAGCGGCCTTCGGGCAGTGGCGATCGCATTCGCCGCGAGTCTCACCTGCCTGATATTCGGCACTGACGTCGGCTGATAGCCACGCCGGTGAACGGTCTGTGCAGGAGTATATGGATGCTTCTGCAAGAACAACGTCTTTGGGATATCGATGAGCACCGGCCCCGGACGGCCGGTTGTCGCAATATGAAAAGCCTCCCTGATGGTTGGCGCCAGGTCCTCGATGCGGTTGACAAGATAGTTGTGCTTCGTGACGGGCAGCGTAATCCCGGTGATGTCGACTTCCTGGAACGCATCACGTCCTATCAGCGGCTGAATGACCTGTCCGGTAATAGCGATAATCGGGATCGAGTCGAGCATCGCATCGGCAAGACCAGTAACCAGATTCGTGGCGCCCGGACCCGACGTGACGAGACACACTCCCGGTTTCCCAGTTGCTCGTGCATAGCCCTCCGCGGCCAAGGCCGCCCACTGCTCGAATCGCACCAGAACATGGTGGAAGCCCGCTTTTGGCAAGGCGTCGTACAGGGGAATAACGGCGCCCCCTGGGTATCCGAATACCGTCTCGACGCCCTCATCCTCCAGCGCCCGGCAGACGATTTCCGAACCGGTCAACAATGACCGTTCCTCAGATCGCCCACTTCCCGGCGGCTGTGCTGACGGGTGCTCCTCCAGCGCCGTACTCCTCGTCGCCATCCGCTTCTCCTTCCCTGGCTCCCGGTGCCATCGTCCGGGATCCTGTGTCACATTCCTATCTGCAACAAACACGAAAATGGCCTCCCGGTTTCGGAGGCCATCCTGGGAATCGACTTTCGTTGTCTTGCGGCAATCGCCGAACGCATGGCCCCCTTAACGCATGCGGCTCCCTACCGGGAGCCCCGTAAGTACGAGGCTGGTAATCTGCGAGCGTGCGCTTCGGCCCAAGCGTTGTGTCATAGCCCTACGTTACCAATTAATGCTGATCGTGCCCAAGTTCTGGACGAATCGTATTGCGCACACCGCCCGCTTGTCAAATAGGCGCCAGCGCCGGTGCGGGAATGGCGGTTCCACTATACCTCTTCGACATCATCTGTAGGCTCTAAGTCATGCCGATAATGTCCGTTTTGCTGCGGGCAGACATGTGGCTCCGGCCCCATTGGTTCCCCACACATCGTGCATCGTGGGCGACCCGCGGCAACGACAGCGGCAGCCTCGATACTGAGTTCCCGCGCTTGCGCACGCGTCATGCGACACGCGAACGCGGCGTCCGCCTCTTCCTGACCGTTCAAGTCGTGCGCCACGACGACGATTCGGTCCTCGTCGTCGTCGTAACCGAGTTCCATGCGTCCCACGCGAAACTGTTTCCGTGTTTCGCGGTCAAATTCCGCGATACTGGATGCCCCACTGAGTGGGGATTCCGCGTCTGGCAGCCGCTCGAGCATCTGCTCGAGCGCCAGCCCCAGTGCTTGGAGCTGCTGTTTTTCCATCCAGACAGCGAACGTCTGGCCATTTACGATCGACAGGAGCCGGAACCTGCGGTCACCTGGTTCGCCAAGTGCTTCGATCTGCATTCGCTCCGCGTCGAGATCTCCACCCATGCGTACCAACCACCTGCTGACGGCAAAAAAGTATCTCTTGTGCCAGTTACTTGAGCTCGAGAATCATAGCATGGGCCATCGCGGCTCGAGTCGTCGTTTTGCGAGCCGCGTTCCGGCATTCTTTACTTGATTAGTCGAACGCGCGCTCCCTCCATATACTCGGTACTAGCATCAGTGCCGCTCCCTCCCGCGGCGGATTGATGCTCGGGCAACCGGCTCTGCTTCGGGACGCGTCCAACGGGAAAGCAACGGTGCATCGACTCGGCCGAGGTTGGAAAGGGTTCGATTTTTATATTCTGGTGACGACGATTGTCCTCCTGGGCTTCGGCGCCTTGACAATTTATAGCGCTGATGGGGGTGGACCTTTGACTCCAACGAACCTTGGAGTCCGGCAAGCACTGTACGGCGCACTCGGCATCGTCGTGATGCTCCTCGTGGCGAGTATCGACTATCGCATCCTGGGGTCGCTTTCCTGGGCTCTCTACGGGGCCTCGCTGTTGGCGCTCACCCTCGTCCTCATACCTGGAATTGGCACGGAGATTGCCGGATCCCGTCGCTGGTTCGATTTCGGATTTTCCACGGTACAGCCGTCGGAATTTGCGAAAGTTGCCACACTTTTGGCTCTTTCGGCGTTCGTCGCCTCGCGCGGCCCCGCAATGCGCGAATTCGGCAATTTCATTGTCTCGATCCTCATTGTTCTGGCGCCGTTGCTGCTGGTCTTTCGTCAACCGGACCTCGGCACCAGCCTGGTCTATGCCATTATCTGGGTTTCTGTTATGACGATTACGCAGACTCGCAGACGCTATTGGTTGGCTATCCTCACAATTGCCCCGGTCGCGGTGCTGGCGACCTGGGAGTTTTTTCTCGCTGATTATCAGAAACGGCGCTGGTCGGTGTTCCTTAATCCGGAAGCAGATGCTCGCGGCGATGGCTTCAACCTCATTCAGGCTCGCATCAGTATCGGCTCAGGTGGATTGACTGGGTTCGGTATTGAAGGAGGTACGCAGAGCCAGCTTGGACTGCTCAAAGTTCGCGAATCGGATTTCATATTTGCCCACGCCAGCGGCATGTTCGGCTTTATGGGCATGGTTGCCCTCATGCTCATGTTCGCGATTCTTCTCTGGCGTTGCTTGGATGTATCCGCATCGGCGCGCGACGAACTGGGTCAAGCGCTTGCAATCGGCATCGCTGGGATGGTGTTCTTTCAGGCCTTCGTCAACATCGGAATGAATATCGGTCTGATGCCGGTCACAGGTGTTACACTGCCGTTCGTCAGCGCCGGGCTGTCATCACTTTGGACGTTTCTCATTGCCGAGGGAATCTTGCAAAGCATCTTGATCCGGCAGCGCAAGCTCGCGTTCCAACCCGTCTGATTCGTTCCCCCGCATTTGTCGGGCCAGGGTGTAGAGATCGGATCGCGGCAATCCTGTCAGCGTCGCGGCTTCCCTCGCCGCCTGGCTCACGCTCATCCCTGCTCTGGCCAACATCCTCAGAAGTGACGGGACCTCTTCTTGCTTCACCTCGATTTCTGACCCTCCCCCAATAACCAGGACGATCTCACCTTTTGGCGAGTCTTTTCTGATCCACCCAAGGAGTTCCGCGATTGACCCAAACCGAATTTCTTCGTGGATCTTGGTCAACTCTCGCATCACTGTGGCTGGGCGGTCGCCGAGCAGACCATGCAGCTCCTCTAGTAATTTTTCCACCCGCTGCGCCGACTCGAAGATAACGAGCGGGAATCCGGTTGCCGCGCCGCGAACGACAAGTCGCTTCCGCGGGTTGGCTTCACGCGGGAGAAAACCGAGACTGAGAAATGGCCCGTGAATCAGACCGCACGCGCTGACGGCCGCGGTCAGCGCGGACGGTCCGGGGATGGGAGATACCATGTGGCCCGCCTTGAGCGCGGCGGCTACCAATTCAGCGCCAGGGTCTGACACCGCGGGCGTCCCAGCATCGGTTATCAGCGCGACGTCCCCGGTTGCCAATGCAGTCATCAATTGGCCGCGTCGTCCCCGTTGGTTATGCTCGTGGTAGCTCAGCAAGGGTGTGGCAACGCCAAAATGGGCAAGCAAGCGCCGGCTGTGTCGAGTGTCTTCGGCGGCGATCAACGCCACCTCGTGCAGCGTACGCAGGGCCCTGGGTGAGAGGTCTTCAAGATTGCCTATCGGCGTGCCAACGATGTAAAGAGTGCCCAATCTTTGCCTTTTTTCCCGTCAACCCAGAGCGATCGATCGCGCGCCTGACACTATCCTATACTCGCGTACGGACACGGTGATTCGGCCCATGACTGCAATGACTACGCGCTTTGGAGGGATAACGGTATGACGACCCCGTCGCTTTTTGGCGACACCCCAGATCCAGAGGGATCATTGCCGAGCGTGGGCCAGACTGACGCACCGCAAAGCGACAGCTCGCCAGTGTACCTGCCGACATCATCACTCTATCGGAAGTATCGCCCCCAGTCATTCAGCGTGCAGGAGCTCGTCGGCCAGGAGCATGTGGTCCGCACGATTCGCAATGCGATCGCACTCAACCGGGTCGCCCATGCGTACTTGTTCAGTGGTCCTCGCGGTACCGGGAAGACGACAACGGCGCGGCTGTTAGCCAAAGCGGTCAATTGTCTTCACGATGATCCCGATTATCGGCCATGTAACACATGTGTCAATTGTGCGGCAATCAACGCCGGTGCCGCGTCTGATATCGTCGAGATCGATGCCGCCAGCAACCGCGGGATCGATGATATTCGCGATCTGCGGGAACGAGTCCGTTACGCGCCTTCGCAGCTTTCGTCCAAGGTGTACATCATTGACGAAGCTCATCAAATCACCGGAGCAGCCGCGAACGCCTTTCTCAAGACCTTGGAGGAACCACCGGATCATACTCGGTTTATTTTGGCCACGACCGACCCCGAGCTCTTACTCCCCACGATTGTCTCGCGCTGCCAACGATTCGAGTTTCGTCGCGTCGGCGTCAGCGACATCGCTCAGCGACTACGTACCGTGGCGGACGTTGAAAAGATCGTTATCGATGATGACGCTCTACGCCTCATCGCGCGACATGCGACGGGAAGTTTGCGAGACGCACTCGCACACCTGGAGCAGGTAGCCCTGTATTCGGCCAGATTCCAGGGTAATTCCTCACCGGGATCGATCACTGCGTCCGACACCAGGGCGGCGCTTGGATTGAGTCACGACGAGCGAGTGGATCAACTCCTCGCGGCAATCCAGCAGCGGGACACTGCGTGTGCCCTCCGCGTCGTCCAGGAAGCACTCGATCAGGGCGAGGATGCCAGACAACTCAATCGCCAACTTTTGAGTTTTGTCCGTCTGCTGATGATCGAGCGTTCCGGCGGCGGATCGGCGTCCTCCGACCGGATTCGTGAGATGGCCTCCGCGTTTTCCTTGAATGAGCTCGCGATCCTGGCGCGGCGTTTTGGCGAGATCGATTTCAACATCAAACATGCACCGTATCCGCAATTGCCGCTTGAAATTGCGCTTGTCGAGTCCACCGCGAATCCAGAACCCGAGAGTTTCAACGAGTCAATTGACCGCGACGCGCCGATCCCAAGAACCACCATTCCGCGTCCGGCCACGTCACTTCGCGAACGCGCGCGAGGAAACTCGTCTATCCGCGAACTTCCACCGGCCCAACGCGCCCAGCTACGTCCGGCTGAGCCCGCGCCTGTAACACCGCTCCGTCCAGACCCTTCACCCCAGGTTGATTCCGAGCCGCGGCCAGACCCCGCTGAGAACTTCTCCGTTGCTCACATTGCCGATCTCTGGCCGAGTGTCAGGGCCGATGTGAAGGCGGTAAATCGCAGAGTGGAGGCACTACTGAGCGAAGTCGATCCCGTCGCCGTTTCGGGCAACCAGATCACCTTGGCGGTGCCCTATCCATTTCACCGCGACAAGCTGAACTCCGACGACGTGCGTGAAATACTTTCCTCTGTTCTTTCTCGGATATTGGAAAGAGACGTTACTCTGCTCTGCATCTTGCGAGGAGAGATGACCCTACTGGCTCCACCGCGTGTTTCCTCGAATGAGTCTGAATCGGCGATTCCCACCGAATCAGCGGCCGGATCACCGGACGATGAAGAACGAGCAAGAATTCGGTTGCAAGCGGCGATCAACATTTTCGATGCGGAAGAGATCGCTGACTCGCCGTTGGTAGCCCAATCCACGTCCAGCGAGACTGTTTAGATCGGCTGTGGCGTCGCCGCGGGCGTGCCGCTGATCGGCGTTCCGGCCGGCACGGGAGCCGCCCACAACACCCTGACCTGCCCGTCGTGGCGAACTTCGAGCAACTCCTGCGCGCCAGTTCTTTCGCCAGGGTTTCCCTGCGTCGTGACGGCGATCACCAGCCCCTGATCGGTCCACCAAATGTCATCGACGCTATCGACCGACGGCAGCGCTATTTTGAACCCCAAATGCGATTCCAGGTCCCGAACCCAAACGCTGTCAGCCCGAGGACCGTCCGGACCCGGAATCTGCACCGAATACGCCACGCTGCGGCCATCTGAAGATGGCCGGACATTCGTGACCCGGGCCACGGGGGCAACTGTTCCGGCGCTAACCACCAACTCGCGGTTCGCGCCATCGGCATCGATCCGCCACAGGTCGATACCACCTACGGCTCCTCCGAGTTCCCCTCCCTCGGTGAAGAGGAGTGTATTGCCGTCCGGCATCCAGGCGAAGTCGACAACGAACCGGCCATCTGTGGGCACGATGAGGGTATCCACGCGGTGACTGTTGACGTCGAGAACCGAGAGGGACCGCGCGCGTTGGGAGTCGGTAACGGAAATGAACCCCACCCGTTCTCCAGTGGGTGACCACGCCGGGTTTACTACCGTTCCGGCGCCTACGCGGCCAATGAGCTCCATCTGATCCGCGTCGTCGTTCAGCGGCAGTGCAAAAATTGCTCCATTCCGAAACGACACCAACGCACGGTCACCCTGCGGTGACCAATCGATTGCCTCGGCAACCGACACTGGTTGGGGAGGCCCCGGCGTGGCAGGCACAACCTCGAGGTTTGCCAACCGCCCCACCGTCTCGCCGTCGCTAGCAAGGATCAGGACCTCATCGATCTGCCTGTCGGGCGCGGCAGAACTCAGCAGCACGGCAACCTGTTGGCCACTTGGGTCAGGATCAATCGCGACGATCGCCGAACCGGCCCGAGGCGTGAACAGGCGAGTCGCTCGTCCGCTACTTGCGATCGACCAAAGCGTGCCATCCACTACCGTGAAAACGCGGCTTGGTGCGCCGCGGGCCGCGAGAATATCAGAGACCGTTGCCGGCGTCGCACTCGCCGGTGTGGCATCCACGGCCGATGTTGGTAATGGCAAAGGCGTGCCGAGTGGCGCGGAATCGGGCAATGACCGAGTCGGCATTGGATTATTCGCGAACTGGGGACCAGCGTCTTCTTCCGCGCAAGACACGAGGAAGAGACACACCACCACAATAAGGAATTGTGAGCCCCGAGTTGGGAGGATACGCTTCGCTGGATTCACTCCAGTTTGTCGGTATGGCATTGCAACACATGAATCGGCACGATCGTCGGCGCCTAACGTTGCTCAGACCACAGACGATGCCAACAAGGATTCCGTATATTCTCCCGCGAAGGAGCAGTGGCTGTGGAGTTATTCAGCCAGGTTGCGACCCGGCCAGTCTACAACACGCGCGCGGTGGTTCTCCGCACCGGCGTTCCGGCGGACACGTTTCGTGCCTGGGAGCGTCGCCATGGACTCCCCGCTCCAGCGCGCACCGAGGGCAATCACCGGCTCTATTCCGATCGTGACGTAGCAACTATTTCCTGGCTGCGAGATCAAACTCTGACCGGAGTTACCATCCGGCAAGCGATTGCTCTGCTGAAGTCTCGCGAAGCATGGTATCCGGCATCCGATGCTACGGTCAGCGGGCCATCCCCGATCCGGGCGAACCCGGACCACTCGGCGATTCTTGGTCCTCGGCTTGCTCGTTTCTGCATCGGAATGGTGGCAGCGCTCGTGGCGTATGACTCACGTGCGGCGTCTCATCTCCTTGACGAGGCGTTCGCTTTCGCCCCCTTTGAGAATGTTTGCCTCCAGGTGCTGCAGGCAGGACTCTATGAAATCGGGGACCGCTGGCAGCGGGGAGAAGTACTCGTCAGTGGCGAGCACTTCGCCACGTCCTTTGTCGCACGCAAACTTGGCGCATTCCTGAGCTCGTCTCGGCCGAAACTAGGAAGAGGGCCAATCCTCACTACGTGTCTGGAAGGGGAGCTGCACGAAGTCGGGATGCTCATGACAAGTGTGTTTCTCTCCCGACGGGGGTATTCGGTGGTTTACCTGGGACCCAACCTACCCACGGACGACTTGATCACGACCATTCAGAACATCCGGCCCCCGATGGTGCTGCTTTCGGCCTCCACCCGAGAAAGTGCGCGAAAACTCGCGCGATCCTCGAACGAGATCAAGTCGGCGTGTTCCGCGCTAGGCTCACGACCATTCGTCCCGGAGATCGGCTTCGGGGGTCGAGTCTTTGTCGAAGACCCTTCGCTTTTGCGCGAGGTAGATGGCATTTTCTGCGGCCGCGATGTCGACCATGCGGTAGCCTCGATCGAGTCTGTTCTCGACCTGACTCCGCCGGCGGCTGCCACGAAGACGGGCAGTGCATAGTCTTCGGTCGCCCACCGAATCCGAAAAATTGCCATGCTAGACTCAGGTTCCGGTCTTGCCGAAGTTCGCGTTCGGCGCGCTTCGGGCCGCGCCTCGAAATGTGGACGGACCTCTATGCCACTCTCTCGCGAAGAAGTCGAGCATGTCGCGTCGTTGGCCAGACTCGGGCTGACGACCGAAGAATTGTCACTGATGCAAGACCAATTATCCTCGATCCTGGGACACATCGCGGTCATCGATCAGGTCGACACCGCGATGATTTCGCCTACCGCCCAGGTAGGTTCGGTTTCCCTCCTGTTACGCGCCGACGTTGTCACGGCATCACTGCCGCGGGATGCGGTCCTGGCCAATGCACCCCGGCAGCAAGATGGTTTCATTGAGGTTTCCGCGATTCTTGACGTCGTCAACGAGGAAACTGACTCGTGAGTAACGGCGCCGCCGAGATCACGGCATTGACCGCGGCGGAAGCTCGCCGCGCGCTCGATGCACGAGAACTCTCCGCGATTGAGCTCACCCGCTCATACCTCGCGCGCATTGACCGGCTGGATGACGAGATCGGCGCCTATTTGCATGTGATGCGGGACGTTGCGCTCTCCCAGGCAGAAACCGCGGATCGGCGCATTGCCGCGGGGAACTCTGAACCGATGACCGGCATCCCAGTCGCGCTGAAGGATGTGCTTTGCACGATCGACGCCCCGACGACCGCGGCTTCCAGGATTCTCGAAGGGTTTCGCCCTCCATACGACGCCACCGTTGTCAACCGCCTCCGCCGCCAGGGCGCCGTCTTCTTGGGCAAGGCCAACACCGACGAGTTCGCAATGGGCTCCTCCAATGAGAACTCGGCGTTTAAACCCGTCCGCAACCCGTGGCATCGCGATCGAGTGCCTGGAGGCAGCAGCGGAGGACCGGCTGCCGCCGTGGCGGCGGAAATGGCGATGGTCAGTCTCGGCTCGGACACCGGAGGTTCGATTCGGCAACCTGCCGGATTCTGCGGCGTCGTCGGACTGAAACCGACGTATGGGCGAGTCTCTCGGTTTGGCTTGCTTGCGTTTGCTTCGAGTCTGGACCAGATCGGACCGTTCGCACGCACCGTGCGGGATGCGGCCATGGTGCTTCAGGCAATTGCGGGCCATGACCCGTTCGACGCCACGTCGTCGCCTGAACCCAGCCCGGATTACTCGAGGGCGCTCTCGGGCGACATTCGCGGCATGAAGATCGGACTTGCCCGGGAATACACCGCCGATGGCATGGAAGACGGCGTCTTTGCGGCCTTCAACTCCGCGATCCATCGATTTAGGGCACTTGGTGCAGAGATTGTTAGCATTGATTTACCGCATACCGAGTATGCACTTCCAACCTACTACATCACCGCTCCGGCAGAGGCGAGTGCAAATCTGGCTCGATATGACGGCGTGAAATATGGTTCCGTCGAGACCGCCTCCACACTGCGAGAAACGTATGCGCGGACCAGGGGCAAGGGATTCGGGCCTGAGGTGAAGCGCCGGATCATGCTCGGCACATACGCTTTGAGCTCTGGCTACTATGATGCGTATTACATCAAGGCTCAAAAAGTGCGCACGCTCATCAAGCAGGATTTTGATGCGGCATGGTCTAAAGTGGACGCCATCGTGGCGCCGACTTCGCCAACCGTCGCTTTTCCGTTAGGAGCCCGCACCGATGACCCATATCAAATGTACTTGGCGGACGTCTTTACAATTCCCGCGAACATGGCAGGCATCCCCGGCGTGGCGGTTCCCTGTGGATTCAGTGAAGAGCTTCCGGTCTCACTCCAGGTCTTGGGCCCGGCATTTGCTGAAGCGACGATCCTGCGGATCGCCGACGCCTATGAGCGCACCGAATCATGGGCTGCGCGGCGGCCGCAAATTGCGGCCGCCGGTTAATTTTGCCGGTACGGATTGACACCAGTTTTGCAAGGTTGCTATCCTTTCCGCGCGGGCCGCTAGCTCAATTGGCAGAGCAGCTGACTCTTAATCAGCTGGTTGAAGGTTCGAGTCCTTCGCGGCTCACCAGGGTTCGTTTTCCCACAAACAATGCAGGCCACGCCTTTGGGTGTGGCTGTATGTCGCAAACATCCCATGTCTGATCCCCGAGCAACCGCCGGACCAAGTGAAGATCTCGGACCGCTCCTGGTGCGGCTGCGCACTGAGCGTGGTCTGGCGCAAAAACAGGTAGCGCGAAGCGCGGAAATCAACGGCAGTACATTGAGTCGTCTCGAATCTGGCGAACGCGGCGTAAGCCGAGAAATCCTGGAACGCATCGGTGTCGTGCTCAACCTCGATCGGCAGGATCGCCTCAACCTCCTCGTTGCGGCTGGGTTTCTCACCGATGACGCCGGGAGATTACTCGCGGACGAATCCCTGGCCAGGTTTGCGCGAGTCTTGAGCGATCCTGCCACCCTTCCCGGAGACATCGTCGTCCTTCGCGGCTTTCTCGAGCTTGCTTTGGCACATGCTCGTGCACTCGGCTATGACTGTGACTGAGTTCAACCAGCCGGAGGAACCGCTTCGGGTCCCTGCCGGTGGCGGGTTCTGACCCGGAGATGGCGCAATTGTTGATTTCTCCGGGCGCGAACGAGCCCATATGAGCCGACCGCGATAAGGAGGATTGCGACTCCAGTGAGTACCGTCACGACTCCCAGAATGTCGGCAGCCGCGGCGGCGAAAAAGATCGGGATGAATGAGACAACGCTCGTGACTGTAAAGAACGTCGCGTAAACCCTGGCCCTGATATGCTCGTGTGAACGCTCTTGCAAAATCGTCTGCGAGGGCACCAGCACCAGTGCATTACACACCCCAAGCACCGCTGCCAGCAATCCGGCTACCACCACCTCCAACATACGGGGAACTTCGGCTGGCATCAAGATCGTGGTGAGAATCGCTCGGCTCAATGCCAGCAGCAGCAGTGATAATCCTCCGACAACCACTGCCCAATCAATTAACGCCTCCCGCGGGAAACGGCGGACCAGTCGCGGCACGATTACCACGCCCACGATCACGCCGAAACCACCCGGTGCAACTAGGTACCCAATATCACTGGGCGGCAGTCCAACCACGGTTGCCACAAAATTCGGCGCCAGCGCCGCGATCAACATGAATATCGTGGTCGCGAACGTCAAATAGGCGATCGATTTGATCAAGATCGGATCTTGCTTGATGTAATCAAGCCCTTCTCGGATGTCAGCCCAAATCCGCCGGAATAGATGGGCGGGTTCATCCTGGCTGAGCCGTTTCGGCAAGGGCATAGGCGGCAACCAAACCGTCAACAACGCCGAAATGATGAATGCCGCCATCGTCACCATGAAAAGCGTATCGACGCCCAGTGCCTGAGAGAGGAGCGGCCCCAGAATCGCGAAGCCAAGAAGCTGAGTTGCGGTAAAGGTCAAGTTGAACAGGGCGTTGGCGGTGGTGAGCTGATCCCGTGGCACCAGTGCCGGAATCGAAGCCCCCTGTGCCGGCATGAAGAACTGGCCCGCCGCCCCAAACAGAAACGAGATCGAATAGTAGGATGCCAGCGCGATCTGCACCGGCCAGGACGGTTGGACGAGCAGGAACAGCAAGACTAACGCGGCGCGCACGATATTGGTAATGATCATCAACGTGCGCCGGCTCATGCGGTCCGCTACCGCGCCGGCGATCGGACCGAAGACCACGGCCGGAAGCGAAAACGCCAGGATGACGAAACTCACCGCTGTGTTCGCCTGCGATACCTCGTGAAAATCAACCGCCTCGCCGACACGCAGCAGCAAGGAAAAGTCGACCATGCTATTCGCGGTTTGGGAGACTGCCTGGGCGATCCACAGGCGGAGGAATGGATAGTTCCCAAGCACGGCCCGAAACGAGCCCTGATTTTGCGGTCGGAGCACTCTGCGGGTCTTACTTACTGGTGGCGCGGTTCCCGCTGAGGTATCTGGTTCAGGGGTCACCGGCCCGTAATCCGGACTGCTCAAGAGTGGCCCTCGATGCTGGCGGCAACGGCGGCAGACTCACGACACGTGTTTGCATCTTCGGCCATCAGGCCGCGCTCGAGGAATTGCTTGAGACGCCGCTCCAGCTCCCGCCGCGGCAGAAGCACTCGCCGCCCGCAGCGGAGACATTTTAATCCGATATCGGCGCCCAATCGCACGACGGCCCAATCAAAACCGCCACAAGGGTGTGATTTCTTCAATCGCACCACATCGCCGAGGATGAACGGAACTGGGTCTTTGCTCACCATGTGACGTATCGAAACTGGATTGGACTGTAATCGGGCCGGAAATCCGTACTACATCAATCCGGGAATCCGCATGCCACCGGTGAGCGCGCCCATTTTATCTTCGGCCAGCGCGGTGGCACGATTCATCGCGTCCTGGATGGCCACTGTCACTAAGTCCTCGAGGACTTCAACATCATTAGGGTCGACGACGCTCGGGTCGATCGAAATACCTCGAAAGTCACGCGCCCCTGTCACTTGCGCTTTTACTACTCCCCCGCCTGCCGCACCCTCAACGACCGTCTCCGCAAGCTCCTTCTGCATCGACTCGAGCCGCGTTTGCATCTGTTGAATCATCTTCATGTTTACGCTCATGGCGCGGCTCCTTCATTCCGTATCTGTCGGCCACTTCAGGTCAGCGCTTAACGGTCGGTCCTGGAGTATAGCAATCAGTCCGGAGGTATCTTTATTGATGCCGGATCCTGACATTTTTTGCTTCGCTTGCCCGGTCGATCATCTCCTCCGCGTTTTGTCGCGCCGTGTCAGAAACGGGGAGACCGTCGAGCATCGCGGCCAACTCCCCGACCCGAGCCGACGATTCGAGCTCAGTGAACTTCGAGATCGCGCGCCCCTCGCGATCTCCTTTCTCGATCCGAAAATGCGTGTCGGCAAATGCCGCGATTTGTGGGAGATGAGTAATGACGATAACTTGATGATCGTTCGTCAGGCTCCAAAGTGTTTCACCAACAACTTGCCCAGACCGTCCACCAACACCCACGTCGATTTCGTCGAAAACGAGCGTTGGCGTTTGATCGACTTCAGACAGAATCGACTTGAGCGCCAGCATCAATCGCGCCGTTTCGCCGCCCGACGCGATCCTGCTCAACGGTTTCAAATCCTCTCCGCTATTCGGGGCTATCATGAACGTAATTCGGTCGATTCCGAAGGTATCGGCGGCGAAGCTTTTGATGATCTCACGGGTTCCCCCAACCGGAAGTCCCCGCGGATCTTCCACCCTTTCCATAGCGACCGCGAACCGCGCGTTTCCCATGTTCAGTTTCGCAACCATGTTTTCTACCTCGGCCGCCAATGCGGCCGCCGCGGCAGACCTCATGGCCGAGAGCTCTTCCGCAAGTGCACCACTCTCCTGCGCCAATTCGGCTTCTCTGGCAGCTAGCGTCTCGGCGTTCGACTCCGCCCCCTCCAAGCGCGCCAGCTCTTCCTCCGCCTCCCGCGCGCAGTCGAGGATCGCGGCGATGTCCGCCCCGTATTTCCGCTTGAGCTGACGAATCTCCGCAAGACGCTCCTCAACGATCTCCAGGCGGTCAGGGTCCGCCTCGATCGCGTCTCGGTAATCCCTGATATCGCTCGCAATGTCTTCGACGAGATAGAGCACTTCTGCTGCCCGCGCCGCGACAGTGGTCGACTCCGGGTCTATAGCGGTCAAGTCATTGAGCGTTTGCGCAGCAGATCTGAGGGAGGGAAGCGCCGCACCGTTGGCGGCGATTTCGTCGACGCCAACAAGTGCCGCGTATGCCGCTCCTGCATCGCGCGCCAGTCGATCCGCGTTGGCGAGCCGCATGCGCTCGGCTTCAAGTTCTGGTTCTTCTCCGCTTCGCAGGTTGGCGTTGGCAATTTCGTCAACTTGGTATCGCAACAGGTCGGTCCGCTGTATTCGCTCCCGCGCGCCTGTAACTGTCTGCTCCAGAGAAGCGCGAGTAGCTCGCAGCGCCGCGAAGCTCTTGCCGTATTGGTCTCGCGTTTCCGTGACTCGCGCGAAGCGATCGAGGAGTTCTCGTTGCGCCGAGGTGTTCAGGAGCGACAAGTGATCGCTTTGGCCGTGGATATCCACCAGCAACGAACCCACCTGGGAAAGGATTGTTGCGGTCGTCGGCCTGCCATTGAGTCGCGCACCGCTGCGTCCCCCGCTTTGGATTTCCCGGCCGAGAATCAAATCGCTTCCAGGTTCCGCGATCCCAAGCTCCGCGAGCAGACTCAATACGGAACCACGGTTGGAACACTGATCGAGATCGAACGTAGCGTCGATGGTCGCGGCGCGCGTTCCGGTGCGTACCATGTCGGAATGAACGCGATCGCCGAGGACTGCCCCAAGGGCATCGATGAGGATCGATTTACCCGCGCCGGTTTCGCCCGTCAGCACATTGAGCCCGGCGCCAAAGCCGATCCTCACTGCCTCGATGATGGCAAAGTTTTGGATTGCGAGTTCAACCAGCATCGATCGTGTCTTGGACGACGAACCCGTTGGGTCGCTTGATTCCTAGTCGGCGGCGGTCGCCGGAGCCCTTTCCCACAGCGCCTCGGACACCGCCTCCGGCCGTATCGGGAGGCACAGCAACCGCGTCCCCGTCACATCGCGAATCGCGTTCGCTACTGTCGCGGCGCCAGGAATTGCAGGCGGCTCGCCAATGCCTTTTGCTCCATAGGCGCCATGTTCGGAGGCAACCTCCACCAGCACAGTTTCGATCCAGGGCGCCATTTCCGCGCGAGGGAGCGCATAATCCATCAGGGTTGCGGTAAGCAACTGCCCGTCGTTGTCGTAGACCATACCCTCATAAAGCGCCCACCCGAGACCCTGGACGACGCCGCCGTGGATTTGCGCCTCGACTTCAGCCGGATTGATCGCGAACCCGACATCCTGCACGGCGACGTAGCGAACAGGACGCGTCACCCCCGTGACCTCGTCGATTTCCACTTCGACCAGATGCGCCGCAAACCCTGGGGCGCTTTCGCGAATTGCCGTCGACCCAGTGCCATAGACCGGCTCGTTCCTCGCCGCGAATCCCATCGTCCGCCCAGCGATATCTTTAAGCGACAGCCCGGATCCGGGGACACCGCGCACACGAACGGACCCGTCGACCATCTCGAGATCGTCCACTGAAGCTTCCAGGGCCTCGGATGCCACGGCGAGAATCTGCAGCATCGCGTCTTCCGCGGCGCGCTGCACGGCTTTGCCAACGGTGTACGTAATTTTGGAGCCGCCTGTACCACCTGCGAACGGCGCGGCATCCGTCGGGGCCGTCGTGACCGCTATGTTTTCTGCGCTCATGTTGAACGTCTCGGCCGCAATTTGGGCAAACGCCGTATTCGTGCCAGTGAGATCGACGGAACCGAGAACAACAGTCAATTTCCCGTTTGAGTCGAGACGGCAGACGGCCGTCGCGGGCTCGATCCCTCCCGGCCATCCTCCGACCGCAATACCAACCCCTCGCCCTTGCTCGCGGGCCGCATTGCGATTGATCCAGGCCGGGTGCTCTCTGAGCGCGAGGAGGCATTCTTTGAGACCTATCCGCGGCCAAGCCCCACCATTCGGTCGCTCGTCGCCCTCCACGGCGCAATTGCGTAGCCGAAACTCAAGCGGATCGAGATCGAGCTTGCGCGCAAGCTCATCGACCGCGGATTCGATGGCAAATGTGGCCTGCTGTGCTCCCGGTGCTCGGTATGCTCCCGCCCCCGGCTTGTTGGTCAGAACTTCGTGCCCCTTCAGCTCGAGATGGGGGAACCGGTAGTAGCCACCCAGCAGGATCGCGGCAATCTGGAGTGGCGAGCCGCCGCTAGAACCGGTGTCGAAGACAAGACGGGACTCGAGCGCGGTAATATCACCGTCTTTGGTTGCTCCGAGTTTTATGGCGATACGGCAATCGGGTGCAGGATTGCCGGCTAGAAAGTCGTCCATCCGCGCGTACCGCAACAACACCGGCCGGCCCACTGCAAGCGCGGCAGCGGCGACCATTGGCTCAATGAGCACAAATTTGCCGCCAAATCCACCGCCGACCGGCATCGGCACCACATTGACGCGCTGCGTCGGCATGCCAACCGTTTCCGCCACCCGTGTGCGGCAATAGAACGCGGCCTGGGTGCTGGTATAGACCGTTAAATCACCAAGCGGCTCAATGTCTACCAAACAGACTTGCGGTTCCAGATACCCTTGATGGACAGTCTGCGACTCGACGGTAAACTCGACGATGGCATCGGCTTTGGCAAATCCCGCCGCCACATCTCCGCGACTGAAATGCACGCTATTCGACACATTCGGCGCGACGAACTCGTCGTTCTCCTCAGCGTGTACGGCGGCATCCGCGTTATGCATAGCCGCCTCTTCATCGTTCGCTTGCTGCCGTGTTTCTCGAATATGCGGTGACGTTGGATCGAGCCCCTCGTCCAGTGTGGCAACCACCGGAAGCGGTTCGTAATCGACGACCACGGCGACGACGCCGTCTTCGGCCGCGGCATCGGTCTCGGCCAGGACCAGTGCCACGAACTGGCCCACGTAAACCGCTTCATCCGAATCGATTGGCATCTTTACTGGCGCCCCACTCTCGTCTCGGGCCACAACGAGGTCATGCGAGGTGAGCACCCGTACCACGCCAGGGACGAGCAGCGCTTTCGATGCATCGATGCCATTGATCCTTGCATGCGCGTAGGGGCTCGTTACCGGACGAGCAATGAGCATCCCCGGCACGCGCAAGTCTCCGGTGAATCGCTCTTGGCCAGTCAGTTTGGGCGGCGCGTCGATGCGTCGCACACGTTGACCTACGGCACGGGTTTCGACCATCGACCTCGTCCTTGGGTGAGTACCAACATGCGCGATAGGTCACTTCCCACCTCGCGCTTCGATTCTAGCATCGAGGACCAGTGACAGGTTCTGGGCTGCTCCCTGTCCCGCGTCACCCCTCCGCGTCGAGAACGTCACGTGGTCCCCACTCGCGGACTTGAAAAGGCGTGGCATCCATTTCGTCGAGAAAACCGAAATCGGCAAGGATTGCCCGGACGTCGTCGGCCGACATGGCCTCCCAAAGGGTAAAAATCCGATCGTCGTGCAGATCGGGCGACCAAGTCTTCAGCCAGCGCGGTGAGCGTTCATTGTCCAGCGACAATTCCGCCAATTCACGGAGTCGCGTCGGCGGCCGCACCACATCGACGTCAGCAGCTCTCGGGGAATGCTCAACAAAATACAACGCCACCGGGACACTCCCCTGTTTTGCGCGATCTCCTCCGTTTATTGCCCGCCGCGACGGCCACCGCGGCGACGCCTCCGCCGCCGAACCACCGGTGCCATTAGTTCTTGGGGTGCCTTCTGCACGGAAAGAGACGCTTCTGGATCGGCAGGTTCCTCAGGCAGAGCTGGCAGTGCCACGACGGTCACGGGATCGATTCTCACCTTTCGATCCATTCCAAAATCGACTTCGCTGGAAGGGAAGGCAACCTCGGCCAAGTCGTTCTCCAGTCTGACCGTAACTAATTCCTTGAGCAGATGCATCGAAACGACCTGTCCAGCACCACGCGACGTTTCCACCACTTGACCGAGTTTCGGCATCACGGCCTTCATTTGGCGATATTGCTCGTTTTCATATGAAAGACAGCAGAGGAGGCGGCCACACACCCCTGACACCTTTGTCGGATTGAGCGGCAGGTCCTGATTCTTTGCCATACTCATCGAGATTTCCGGATACACCGGAAGCCACGACGAACAGCACAGAGTTCGTCCACAACGACCCAGGCCGCCGAGCAGACGCGCCTCGTCCCGCGGTCCGACCTGGCGAAGCTCGACTCGACAACCAAGACGTTCGGCGAGTTCCCGCGCCAGTTCGCGCAACATCCCAGAGTCAGGTCCACGCTCCCGATCCGGCACCGAATAGCTCAATGTTACGGCCAGACCATCGAAATCATATTCAGCTGAGATGACCTTCATGCCCAGCCGTCGCGCTCGGACACGTTCCCCAAACGTCTTGACGGCGTTGGCGGTCCTCGTTTTTTGCGCCGCCATGTGCCCGGCATCATCGTTGTCGAGGCGGCGCACCACGTTCCCGAGTTCACCGTGCAGCATGGCCTGCCGCACCAGATGCGCGGCGATAACGACCCGTGCTGCCTCTTGACCGCGTTCGGTTGCCACGACGACCCAGTCGCCAACATGCACGTCGTCCTGAGCAGAGCGGAAGTAATACACGCGCCCAGAGTCGCGAAAGCGGACCCCAATGACGCACTCGACCGGCGAATTATCGTGATCGCCGACCACCCGATCATCCGCCCCGCAACCGCACTCCCCTATCTGTTGACCCGATTCGAGCCGGCTCTTGAAACGCTCTCGGGCACGGGCGCGGGCCTCATCAATCGACGCTGGCGGCAACCACGGGTCACTCAAGCCTGCTGAAGTTCCAGATTCGGCCATTGCATCACCATCGTTTCGAGAGCCAGTCGAGGCCGTACGTTGGCTTCGAGATCGCTGAGGCATTGCAGGGAAGCCGTTATTGACCTGCTGATCGCCAACGGCGAGTTCTTGACACCTGTGGCGCCAGTAGGCGCGGCAACCTCTTCCGCACCGGCGGCCGCATCGATCATGCGTGCGCGCAGGATTTGCACCACGGTTTGCACGACCGCCAGGACATCAGAGCGCTTCTTACCGAATCGCTCACCCATCGTGAACGCCGTCACCAGGCGATTGTACCGGGAGGCATCGATCCATGTCGTCGCGGCGTCCCACTCCGCACGCCGCGCTTTCAGCATAGTCCCTTCAACCGCTGCTGCACGCGCCCAAGCGGGACAGCCCCGGCTCAATACCGCAACCTCACGCGCGAGCGTAGCTTCCACACCCCGCTCCATGAGAAAAGAGCTGATGGCAACTTCTGGACGGGGCCGCACTGGGATCTGCTGGCATCGCGACCGTACCGTTTCCAGGAGTGTTTCGGGTTCGTCGCTCAGGAGCAACAGCGTCACCATCGCAGGTGGCTCTTCAAGTGTCTTCAGCAGCGCCTGCTGGGCCGGATGCAACAGTGTTTCCGCGTCATCAATAATCAGGATGCGTCGCGAGGACTCCAACGGTAGCAGCGACGCCGATGAGCGCAAACTCCTCACCGTTTCGATGCTCAAACTTGCGCGCGACGAGCCTTTATCGATCAACGCTGATTGCGATTCGAGATCGAAAGTCTCGACGTCAGGGTGCGCGCCGCGATCCACATTGCGGCACGCGCGACACTCGCCGCACGCCTGAGATGCATCGCCTTGCATGACAGTTGTACAGCAGATGGACTGTGCGAACGCCAGCGCAAGATCGGCCTTCCCAACGCCTTTGGGTCCCGCCAGGAGATAGGCGTGCCCGATGTGGTTATTGCGCAGACACTCTCTCAGGCGCTCGGTTGCGAGTGGATCGGCCCAATCGGGCCAGCCCAGGACGCTGGATCGTTTCGAGTTCTGCGGCATGTTACGCCGCCCGCCGCTTGACTGGCCGTCTCGTGGGAACTGCCTGTGGCGCGGCAAAAGCTCCCTCGCCGGTCAGGACTTCCACAATTCGTTGCCGTTGCGCGGATTGCAGGCTGGCATCGGATGGAAGCGACGCGATATACGGTCTGAGACCCTCACCATTCGTGACCGGGTAGTCTGGTTCAACAGCGTCGATCTTGATGCGCGGATTGATGAATGCAATGACCGCGTCGACGTCAACCGGCCATTGGTCTTCGCCAAGTCGGTCCGATACCGCTTGCGTGTCGGCTTTGGCATCAGCCGTCGGATTGCCAAGATACGCTCCACCCATGCCGATAAATCGACTCAGACCCTGCCCGACTTTTCGCCAGCGACCGTCCCTATACGCCACGCCACCTGGCAATTCTCTCGCACTGATCGTCAACACTCCCCCTGGATGGATGAGAGCATGTTCCACAGTCCGCTTGCCTACCCGAGCGTAGTGAATCAAGGCATAACGGTCCCCGAGATCTTTCAGCAACGTATCGAGAATCACGTCGTTGCGCTGGGCTCGATTCCATTTTCCAACTTGCTGCATTCCGAGATGGAAAATGACTGTGCCCGCGAGCAAAGGAAGGTAAGCGATAAATATGCCGGACTGGCCGCCCGTCGAGGCGAGCCAGAACGCCGAGCCAAGGAGGGCGACGCCTGCGATTGCCGCCACCGTCGCGATACGCTTTCGCTTTCGCACATAGTCGACGTCGCGATAGACCTTCATTAGGGGATCAACCAGAAAATCGGCAAACCCCATCGTGCTGTGCGAACTCGGCGAAAGTTGAAAAAGGCGGTCACGGCTGGGAGTGTATCACAGGGAAAGGCCATGACACGCTATGTCTACTGCGGAAGTCCGAAAGCGGATTCTGCCATCAATCTCATCCCCGCCAATTCGGCAATGATCGTGATCGCCAGCAAGGTTCCCCCACCCATCATCGGAAGGAAATCACCATATGAATAGCACGTCCACGCGCGTCCGCGGGCAAGAGCGAGTGCGACCATTCCGATCGCGGAAAAGACGAAGACTGTGGCGACAACAAGTCCCACGGCGAACGGAGTGAATAGGATAGGCAGACCAGATACCACGAGCATTCCCAGCGTCGCCGCCATCACGAGCGAAGGGAATAGCTCCAGCGGACTCTCGACGACTGCCTGTCGGGCTTCGGGATTGGCCCACAACGAAGAACCAATCAACCACGCGATCACGACTCCCACGGTATTGCCTCCCAGGATTCCGGTCACGAGCCGCAACTCGTTGGAGGGTTGGTACGGGTGTGGCAGACCAAGATCGAACGCCAGTGCGTTTACGCCGTCCGATCCGAGCAGTGCTATGAAGAACACCAGTACGCTGATCACGAGACGAGAAGGCATTCGTGTCGCGCGCAAACGGCCGGAGCCGATGAGCCACAAAAGTGAACAAACCGCTCCGATATAGAGTCCCGTCATCCGCGCGTCGAGCGGCAAGGTCGCGCCCCCCAGAACAAAACTGTGGCTAGGACGCTGTGAGCACAGCCCATGAAGGACAATTTGCGTCTTCGCCGCGATGCTCCCGGGAAACACAAGCAACCCGGCCACCACGATCAGAACGATGGCGAGCGATAACAGGATTGCGCTTCTAGACGATGGTGGTATCTGATCGGTGTCGCGAATCATTGCCGTCAACGCGTATCCTCCGGTGAATAGTGTCTGTGGCGACAGTGACCTCGCTTCGGCGAGAACGCACTTCGAATCTGGGGCCATTGGAACGTGCTGACTGCAAACGCAAGATCAACCGAAAGAGGGACGCCCCGTCTCCTCATGGAGACTCCTACTGGTAGGCTTTCCGTTCGTCAAGTGTTTCCCCCACGCCGGGCTGCTGCCAGAGGGCGAGGCGCGACGGCCATTGTCGCCGTCGCGATTGGCGTCTTCGCCGCCGTCTTTACCATTGTCAAGCGCAACCGCAGCCAACTCATCGATCTCCGCGCGACGCGAGCTCTGCAGCGCGTCGACACCCAATGGTTCGATCGCGTGATGCACGTGGTCTCTTGGCCCGGCTTTCCGCCACAGTCTCGGCTAATTCCGGTCGTGCTTTCGCTCTTCTGGCTCCTTCTTGGCTTCCCGATTGAAGCGGTTTTTCAACTCTTGGCTTGGGGCACAGGAGTCATCTCCGCGGCAGTGAAGATGATCATGCGGCGCCCAAGACCCGTGGCGCCCGATGTTCGCGTGTTTCCGGGGCGCCTGGGCGGATCATCATTTCCCAGCGGCCACGTCTTGATCTACAGTGGAGTGTATGGATTCCTCGCATTCCTCCTCGAAACGCTGGTCCGCCCGGAACGCTATCGGCGCATCGCCGTTTCTTCCCTTCTGGCGCTCGTGACACTCGTCGGTCCCAGCAGGATCTATCTTGGCCATCACTGGTTTACTGACGTCGTTGCCTCTTATCTGTTGGGAACATCCTATCTGCTCGCGCTCACGGCGCTCTACAGGCGCACGAAAACACGCTGGATCAACCGAGGAAGGTAGGTTTCGATACCTGTGGAGAATTCCGAAATGACCGAAGTGCGAGGCGGTATCCAGAAAGTTGAATCGCGTCCCGACTTCCCGGCGTTGGAGCGAGACCTTCTGGCCACGTGGGATCGGGACGGCATCGTCGAGAAATATCTCCACCGCAACGACGCCTCGGAAGAACGGTACTCGTTCCTCGACGGCCCGATCACGGCGAACAATCCCATGGGCGTTCACCATGCTTGGGGAAGAACATACAAAGATCTCTTTCAGCGCTATCAGACCATGCTCGGCAAGCGCCAACGGTATCAGAACGGCTTCGATTGCCAGGGCTTGTGGGTCGAGGTTGAAGTCGAGAAGGAACTTGGGTTCAAGAGCAAACGCGACATCGAATCATTCGGGATCGCCGAGTTCGTCGAGCGTTGCAAACAGCGTGTGTTGAAGTCGGCGGCGCGCATAACCTCCCAATCTGTGCGACTCGGCTACTGGATGGCCTGGGGCGATTCCTACCTCACGATGTCGGATGAAAACAACTACACCATTTGGCACTTTCTCAAGAGCGTGAACGATCGCGGTTGGCTTTACAAGGGACATGACGTGATGCCATGGTGCCCGCGCTGCGGCACCGGCATCTCCGAGCACGAGATCGTGACGGAGGGATACCAGGAGCGGACCCACCTCGCGGTCTTCGTGGCCTTCCCGTTGCGCGATGAACCAGACGCGAACCTGCTGGTCTGGACCACGACGCCCTGGACCCTCACCGCGAATATCGCCGCGGCGGTCCATCCAGAATTGACGTACGTGCAAGCCAAGCAAAATGGCAAGAGTTTCTACGTCGCCAAAGAGGCGATGCGCACGGCCCTGCGCGGCGACTCCACAGCCATCCGGGAACTACGGGGCCGCGACCTTATAG
>JACCXM010000140.1 GCA_013697005.1 Chloroflexia bacterium
GGGGAGAGAAGGAACGACGAACGGGCGAGGCGAGGATCGCGATCGCTCGTCTCTCCCCCCTACTTCCCCCCTTAGCGAAGCAACCCCCCTTTCCCCCCCTCAGCGAAGCGGCGCCCCCTCGTGACCACCCACCGCCGTATCCGTCCCTTCAACACCCGCGACACGTACCCGGAGCAGAATCTGGAAAACGATTTCTGCCAGGTGGTCGTCGCCGGCAACACCGTCTACCTGCGCGGGCAGATCGGGCAGGATCTGGAAACACGGGAGTCGATCGGGGTGGGCGATGTGGCGGCGCAGACCGAGCGCGCGATGACGAATATCGCCATGCTGCTCGAGGAATCGGGCTCGGCGCTGGAGGACATCGTCAAGATCGTCGTCTACCTCACCGATGTCCGCTACCGCGATCCGGTCTATCAGGTGATGGGGCGCTGGCTGAAAGGGGTCTTCCCGGTCTCGACCGGGATCGTGGTCACGGCGCTGGCGCGGCCGGAATGGGTGGTGGAGATCGATGCGACGGCGGTCATCCCGGCCGCACGAGTCGGTAAGTCGGTAAGTCAGTAAGGAGAGCCAGATGTCGGACGTCGGAGGTCGGACGCACCCAATTGCTCAGATCGGCTGGCGCCGCTTCTCTCGGCTGTCGACTCGTGATTCTCGACTCACCGGCTCACCGGCTCACTGACTCCGAGGGCCGCCCGTGACCCTCTCCATCGCCGGCCGCTGCGTGCACACCGGGCAGTTCGGGATCGCCATCTCGTCGTCGTCACCGGCGGTGGCGGCGCGCTGCGCCTGGGCGCGGGCCGGGGTGGGGGCGGTCTGTACGCAGAACATCACCGATCCGCGGTTGGGACCGCTCCTGCTCGATCGCATGGCGGCGGGGGAATCGGCGCTGGCGGCGATGCGTGCGGTGACCGGCTCCGAGCCCGCGATCGCCTGGCGACAGATCACCGCGATCGACCGCGATGGTGTGACCGCGACCTGGTCCGGCGCGGAGACTCTGGGCACGTACGCCACGGCGGAAGGACCCGATTGCGTGGCCGCGGGGAATCTCCTCGCCGATAGCCATGTGCCGCTGGAGATGGTTGGCGCCTTCGCCGCACGCCCCGACGACGACCTGGGCACCCGGCTGACGGCAGCGCTGGCGGCGGGGTTGGCGGCCGGTGGCGAAGCGGGCCCGGTGCACTCGGCGGGACTGCTCATCGTCAGTGACGTCCCCTGGCCGCTCACCGACCTGCGCGTCGACTGGGCCAAGGATCCGATCGCCGAGCTGGCCGCCCTGTGGCGTCTCTGGCGGCCGCAAGCCGATGCCTACCGCACGCGCGCCCTCGACCCTTCCGCGGCGCCGAGTTACGGCGTGCCGGGGGACGAGGGTGATGGGGTGATGGGGTGATAGGGTGATAGGGTAACGGGGGTTTCGGCAACGCGGGCGACGCAGGCGTCGCCCCTACACGTCGTCTTCCGACTTACGACTTACGACTGTCGACTGCCGACTGCCGACTCGCGTATCATTGCGGGGAGTCCGCGGGGGGTGTCCGTACACCCACCTCGCTGCCGCGTTCCCGATTCGCGGCCGTTTTGCATGGTTCTCTCAGGGAAGGTTCAGCGTCGCATGAAGATCGTACTCCGCCAGGATGTGCCGAAGCTGGGTGATGCCGGCACCGTCCAGGACGTCAAACCCGGGTTCGGCCGCAACTATCTCATCCCGCGGGGGCTGGCCGTGCTCGCCACCGCCGGCGAGGTGAAAACCGCCGAGCACAACGGCGCGGTGAAAGCCCGCAAGATCGCCAAACAGGAAGCGCAACTGCAATCGCTGGCGGACAAGATCGAGGGCAAACGGCTCGAGTTCACCGTCCGCGCCGGAGAAGGGGGCCGTCTCTACGGCTCCATTACCGCCGGCGATATCGCCGAGGAATTGGCCAAGCTCGTCGGCGAAGAGATCGACCGCCGCCGGGTTGTCCTCGAAGATCCCATCCGCCAGCTCGGCGAGCACGCGGTGACCGTCCATCTCGTGGGCCGCCTGCGGCCGGCGGTCACGGTCAAGGTGATCGGCGACGCCGAGTATCAGGAGGCGCACGCCGCGGCCATCGCGGCGGCCAAGGCGGAGAAGGCCACCGCCGAGGCTGCCGAAACCGCCGAGGCCGACGAGACACCCGGCGCATCCGGGCACCCGGAACCCGGCTCGGCGCACGACGACGGCGAGACGACGACCGTCGACGAGGGGCCATCGCACCAGTGGGTTGACGACGGCGGCGTACCCGGCGCCACCGGCTTCATCGACAATGAAGGTGGCGCCGCGACCCTGACCGAAGAGGCCGGCAAAGGCGTCGCGGTCGAAGAGGAGCTGAACCCGGTCGGCGAGCCGTAGAGACTGTCGATCGCGTCGCGTCTGGTCCGTTCCGCCGGACTTCCCCGCTACCGTTTCCGGGCAACCGTGTGAGGGGCGAGGGGAGCCATGGTCACCGCGATACCAAGCGTCATCGAGCGACTGCCACCGCACAATCTGGAGGCGGAGCAGTCGGTGCTGGGCAGCCTCCTCATCGACCGCGATGCCATCATCACGGTGGCGGCGTTTCTGCGCCCGGAGGATTTTTACGCCACCGCCAACGGGCTCATCTACCGCGCCATTCTCGATCTCTATAACCGGCGCGAGCCGACCGACTTCGTTACCCTCTCCGACGAATTGCAGCAGCGCGGCCAGTACGATCAGGCGGGCGGGCTCTCCTATCTCTCCAGCTTGCTCAATGCCGTACCCACCGCCGTCCACGTCGAGTACTACGCGCGCATCGTCGAGCGCGCCGCGACGCTGCGCCGCCTGATCGACGCCGGGACCGAGATCGTCGATGTTGGTTTTCGCGACGGGATCGACACCGAAGAGGCGCTCGATGCCGCCGAGCGCGCCATCTTCGCCGTGTCGCAGCGGCGGCAGAGCAAAGATTTCGTCTCCATGGGGGACGTGCTCGACCGCTTCTTCGATCAGATCGATTACCTGCAGCAGCATCGCGGCGAGGTCGTCGGCGTGGCGACCGGGTTCTCCGATTTCGATCAGCTTACCGGCGGTCTGCAACGTTCGGACCTGATCATCATCGCCGCCCGGCCTTCGATGGGAAAGACATCGCTTGCGCTAGGGATGGCCTACGGCGCGGCGGTCGGTCACGGCAAGACGGTCGGCATCTTCAGTCTCGAGATGTCCGCCGAGCAGCTCGTGCAGCGCGTGCTCTCGATGGAGACCGGGGTCGATACCCACCGCCTGCGCCTGGGGCAGATCGACGACAATGAATGGGAGCGCATCTCGCGCGCCTTCGGCCGCTTGAGCGAGGCGCCGATCTACATCGACGACGCGTCTACCTCCAATATCATGGATGTCCGCTCCAAGGCGCGCCGCCTGCAAGCCGAGCATGGGCTCGATCTGATCATCGTCGACTACCTGCAATTGATGACCGCCCGCCGCACCGAGAACCGGGTTCAGGAGATCTCGGAAATCTCGCGCGGGCTAAAGGGGCTGGCGCGCGAGCTGAACGTGCCGGTGGTGGCGCTGTCGCAGTTGTCGCGCGCGGTAGAGAGCCGCTCGGACCACCATCCGATGTTATCCGATTTACGCGAGTCGGGGTCGATTGAGCAGGACGCGGACATTGTTGTCTTTATCTATCGCGAGGATAAGTACGATGAAGACTCGGAACGGAAAGGGATCGCCGAGATCATCGTCGCCAAGCATCGTAACGGTCCGGTCGGTTCGGTCAATCTGCGCTTCTTCGATCGCACGGCGCGCTTTGCCGATCTGGAGTTGTATCCCGGACCAGGGATGTGATTGGGGTGATGAGCGTTCGGCGTTGCGTCGGTAAGCCCTCACCCCCCTACCCCCCTCTCC
>JACCXM010000141.1 GCA_013697005.1 Chloroflexia bacterium
GGAGAGGGGGGGGAAGCTCCTCTCCCATCGAGCCGGGAGAGGGGTTGGGGTGAGGGCGTTCTTCCGACGTCCGACGTCCGACATCTGACGTCCGACTCTCTCCGTCATGGTCCGCTTGCGGGGGAGCGTGTATCATCGCCGCGGTCAGGTCCGCACGGCTGGACGCGCATCCTCTCGCGGTTTTCGCGGAAGACGCCGTCACCACGCACCTGCCGAGGGACCTGGGGGAGGGTCCCCAGTGAACCAGAGCGACCACACATGTCGTCGCATGGTGGGGAGGATTGAGGATGGCTACGACGTTCGAACGAGTTCGCGTAATGGTTGCCGATCGACTGGGCGTCGACGAAGACAAGGTCACGATGGAGTCCGAGTTCATCGGCGATCTGAATGCCGATTCTCTCGACCTGGTCGAAGTCATTATGGCAATGGAGCAAGAATTCGAGCTCGAAATCAAAGATGAGGATGCCGAGAATATCCGCACCGTATCCGACGCGGTGCAATACATCGACGATCATAGCGGGTAACCCGCGGTCCACAGTGGGGAGCGGACCGCCCACGGTTGGCGCCCGCGCACACTGATGGGAGAGCCTAGATGGCCCGCGCTCTGAAGGCACCGAAACTGAAAAATCTCCCGGCCCGGCTCCCGATCCGGCTGCCATCGCGGCCGCGCCTGCCGGATCCCAACGAACCCGACCAGTTCGAGGAGATGACGCTTCTCGAGCACATGGAGGAGTTGCGCGATCGTATCGTCAAGAGCGTGATCGCCATTGGCTTGGCGTTTGTGGCCGGCATCTTTCTCGCCGGACCGCTGCTGCGCCGGCTCCAGGTCGAGGCCAACGCCATCGGCGGCTTCGATGTCGTCAGCCCCACCGATCCCATCACGCTGTACTTCAAGATCGCGCTCTATATTGCGATCGGCATTGCGCTGCCCGTGTTGATGTGGCAATTAGTGGGCTTCCTGGTCCCCGGTCTCACGAAGAAAGAGAAGCGGCTTCTCTACCTTTCCATGCCGTTCGTCGTCCTGCTCTTCCTGCTCGGGGTGGCGTACGCCTTCTTTTTTGCGGCCCCGCGCGCGCTCACGTTTCTGTCAACCTTCATGACGGGCATCTTTGAATGGTCACCCGAGGGCAATGCGGTCATCACGTTTTTCCTGACCCTCATGCTTGGATTGGGGTTGGCGTTTCAGTTGCCGGTCGTCATGTTCATCCTGGCTAAACTCGGTGTGGCCAGCCCGGCGAAGATGCGCTCGTTCCGCAAGTACGCCGTCCTGGTGTTGCTGATCCTCTCGGCGGTGATCACGCCTTCGACCGATCCATTCAACATGGCGATCGTCTTCATTCCGCTCTACCTCCTGTATGAGGCTGGCATCCTCGTCGCGCGGGTGTTTGCTCGTAAACCGTTGGAGAGCCCGGCAAGTACGTGATCGCTTTGACTGGCATCTCAAGAAATACCCGGCGCGTCAGATGCTGGCGCGCCGGTTCTTCATGCGTCGCCATGCGGAGGCGGTGACATGGTTCTCGATATCGTCATTTTGTTGCTCCTTTTTCTCGTCAACGGTCTGTTTGCCATGTCGGAGATGGCGATGGCGACGTCTCGCAAGTCGCGTTTGCAACAGTTGGCGGACGATGGCAGCACCCGCGCCCGGGCGGCTCTGAACCTGATCGAACACCCCAACCGTTTTCTGGCCACGGTCCAGATCGGTATCACCCTGATCGGCATTGTCACCGGGTTCTTCGGAGGAGCGGCACTCTCCGACCGGGTAGCGCAGCAGCTCGCCCGCATAGCGCCACTGGCCCCGTATAGCGCGTCAATCGCGGTGGTGTTGGTGGTTGGTGTCATCACCTATCTCTCGCTCCTCATCGGGGAGCTGGTACCCAAGCGCTTGGCCATGCAGAACCCCGAGCGGTTGGCGATGCTGGTGGCCCAGCCGATGACCGCGCTTTCCAGACTGGTCGGATCGCTCGTCCATATTCTTGGCGTGTCGACCGAGGTGATCCTCCGCATCCTCGGGGTCCGGCATGGCGACGATCCCCCGATTACGGAGGAAGAGATCGAATCGTTGCTTCAGGAAGGCGCCGCGGCTGGTGTCTTTGCGCCGGCCGAGCACGAGATGGTGGAAGGCATCTTCGACCTCGGCGATCGCGAAGCTCGCGAGTTGATGACACCGCGCTACCGGCTGGTCGCACTCGACGCGGACGATCCGCTCGAGAAGAACGTGCAGAAAATGGCCGAGTCGCCGCACCAGGTCTTCCCCGTCTACGAGGGCGATCTCGATCGGCTGATCGGGATGGCGGCCGTCAAGAAACTGTGGGCGGCCTCACTCTCCGGCACGGCGATCGATCTGCGCGCGCTGGTCGACCCCGCGTTGATCGTGCCGGAGACCATGCCGGCGCTGGAGGTGCTGGAGCGGTTCCGCGATCGACCCAACACCGCCGCGATGGTGGTCGATGAGCACGGCGGGATTCAGGGACTGATCTCCCTGCACGATCTGCTCGAGGCAATCACCGGCGATCTCGAGATTTCGCAAGAACGAAGTGGCGAAGTCGTGCGCCGCGCGGATGGCTCCTGGTTGCTCGATGGCGCACTGCCAGTGCATGAGGTGCGCGACGTCCTGGAGCTGGACGATCCGTTACCGGGCGAGGAGAGCGGCGATTACGAAACCCTCGGCGGGTTTGTCATGTTCCGCCTCGAACGCATCCCGGACGTCGGCGACATCACCGATTGGGACGGCCGTCGCTTCGAAGTTGTCGATATGGACGGCCGCCGCGTCGACCGGGTCCTCGTGACGACGGACCGCGATTCAGCGCTCTAGCAGCACGTCGCGCAGCCGCTCCTCCGGCGCGGGTTGCACCCGAATAGTGCGCTCGTTGCGATAGGTCACCATTCCCGGTTTGGCGCCCTTGAGCTTGCGCACGTGGCGTCGCCGGGCAACGTCAACCTCGACGGCGCCGCTGCTGCGCGCCGCGCTGTACCAGGATGCCAGCGCCGCCGCGGCCGCGATCGTGTCTTCATGCTCCGGGGTGTCCGGGGTTCGCCAGCGGATCACCACGTGGGAGCCACCGACCCCACGCGCATGCAGCCAGGTATCGTCCGGACCCGCGATTTCAAAGGTAAGCAAATCGTTCTGCGTTCCACTGCGCCCGACATAGACGCTGTTCCCCGCGGCGTCGATGAGGGCACGTGGCCGCTTCGGCGCACTTTTTCGCCTGGGACGAGTCCGCGTTTGGGATGAATCGAGATCGGCCCATTCCGCGGACAGTGCTTCCAGCTCGGAAAAACCGGGCGCCTGGGCGATCAACGTCGCCAACTGATCGAGGTAGGCGATTTCGGCGCGGCTCTCGTTGGCCAGCCCCGGCAGTTGCGCTTCCGCGCTTTGCGCCTTGCGGTACCGCTCGAAGTACGACTGCGCGTTCTCGCTCGCGGACAGCGCCGGATCGAGTGCGATCGTTTCACCCTCGGTGACCAACTCCCGTTGGCCGGGCTCGATCTGCCAAAGGAACTGATAGATGAACTCCCCTCGCGTTTTCAGCCGCTCGGCCTCGGCCGCCCGAAGCGATTGGTTGGCCAGCGCCGCCAGCCGCCGCTCGGCTTTCTCCCGCGCCGATGTAACCGCGGCGAGCAAACGCTGCCGGCGCTGGGCATGGCGCACCTGCCCCGGTCCGTCACTGGTACGGACCCCTTCCGCCAGGGCCAGCGCCGTGGAGACACTCGCGGTCTCCTCTTCGCCGTACGCGGCGGCGAGATGGGTCATTGGGACGGGTGCAAACGTCACGACTGAACCGGGTTCGTCGCCACCGCGCTCGCGGTAGATGCGGGGACCCCAGCTCGTCGTCGCCAGGGAATCGAACAATTGGCGGATGGCGCCGGCGAGGGCTTCGCCGTCTTGTGGCGGGACATCGTTACCGCGCACGCCGGTCCGCCCGCTGATCTGGTAAACGATCTCGCGCGCCATGAGCGGGCTGATGCCGCGGTAGTGGCTGACGAGAACCCGCGCGAGATCGGCATCGGGCGCCACCCCGGCCAGAAACCGCGTCGCTTCCGCGACCGAAATGCTGCGCGGATCGAGGCGGTCTGGGGGCGGCGGGGGAATATACGGAAGCCGCGGCAGCACCTGCCGCACCCGGCTCATGGCCGGAGTGACGCGTTTGGCGCTCTCCATGATGCGGCCGTCGTCGTCGACCAGGATCAGATTGGAATGCCGCCCCATGAGCTCGACGTAAAGCGTGACATGCCGGATTTCGACACCCTCGCGCGATTCGTCGTCCCCCTCGTCGTCATCGTCGTCGGCGTCGGCGCTGATGTCGCTGACCGGCGAGCGAAGGCTTTCGGGCGTTTTGAGAGGGTTCTGGCGCTTGGCTATACTGAAACGCACCAAGCGCTCCAGTGGCGGCTGGTCGATTCCCAGGATGAGTCCGCCGCGAACGTGTTTGCGAAGGAGGAGTCCAAACGGCGTCACGAGCGCTGAATCGAGCGATGGCATTTCCGGGGCGAGTCGCAATCGCGGCGAGCGGTCATCGGCACTGGCAATGAGATGATGCCGCTGCCCACCGGTGTAGATTTCCGCCCCGATCGTGCGGGAATCGAGGAGACCGATGCGCTGGATGCGGCCATTTCCGATCGTCGCGTTCAATTCGTCGGTCATCGCGGCGACCGTGAGGATGTCATACGGATCGGGCACGGGTGATCCTTTCGCGAATCGGCCATGGTGGCCCGGAAAGTGGACGTGAGTGACGAAGTCCGGGCGTGATGGCAGCGCCGTCGTCGATATGGCGCCAGATCGCGGCGAGCGAACCGGTCCCGACTCGCGGTCGGGTTGGCAGGTCGCGAGTATGAGCCCCGGCGCTGGCGATCATCTTGGCGAGGATGCTGACGACCTGATCGGTGACCTGCGTGCGCTGCGGCGGCCGCGGGTTTTTATCATCTCCGGACCGTCCGGGGTCGGCAAGGACGCCGTCATCGAAAAGCTGCGGGAACGCTTTCCCGAGGCATTTTTTGCCGTGACCGCAACCACGCGTGACCGGCGCCCCGGAGAGATCGACGGTGTGCATTATTTTTTCCTCGTCGAAGACGACTTCCGCGAACGTTTGCTGGAGGGGGAGTTCCTCGAATCGGCCACGGTCTACGGCAATCTCTACGGGGTGCTCAAGGGTCCGGTGCGTGCGGCGCTGGCGCGGGGACAGGACGTCTTTGTCAAGGTCGATGTGCAAGGAGCGGCCGAGATCGAGCGGATTGTGTCCAGCGCGGTCTCGATCTTTCTCTCGCCGGAATCAGCGTCGACCCTGCTGCAACGGCTCAAGCATCGCAAGACCGACGATGCCGCCGAGCTGATGACCCGCTTCGCCACTGCCACTCGCGAGCTCTCCGCCGCCTCCGGGTTCGACTACGTCATCTTCAATGAGCAGGACCGGCTCGAAGAGGCGCTGGACGAAATCTCCGCTGTCGTCCGCGCCGAGTCCTGCCGAACCCATCAAGCGGAAATTCACCTCTAGGACGACTCCTCAGTCAATCGGCGGCTTCGACCGGACCCTCGATCGGTTCGTCGTCGGGAACCTGCACGATTGTCGATTTGTCCTCGACCCGGTCGATGAAAAGAATACCGTCGAGGTGGTCGATTTCGTGCTGGAGCACGCGTGCTCCCCAGCCGCGCGCTTTGACGCGGATCGGTTTGTTGTCGAGACCGATACCCTTGACCGTCACCACCTCCGCGCGGGGGACCTCGCCGGTCCAACCGGGAATGCTCAAGCAGCCTTCGTAGCCGATGACGCTGCCCTGGGCCTTGACGATCTTCGGATTGACCAGGGGAATGGAAAGCTCCGGGCCGCCCTCGTCGTGAAAGTTCTCGGGAACATGGACCCAGATCAGGCGGCGGAGCACGCCAACCTGCGGCGCGGCCAGCCCCACGCCGGGCGCCTCCATCATCGTTTCATACATGTCCGCGGCCAGCTTGCGCAGACTGTCGTCGACCTCGCGAATGCGCAGCGCCTTCTGCCGCAAACGCGGATCACCCTCTAAAACGATTTCGAGAAGCGCCATGGTGTACCCATGCTCCATGAGGAAAATGAGGACGGCAGTGACCGTCCCGCTCTACGTGGAGTATCCGCTAGCGCGGGTATCTGGCTCAATGTGCAATCGCCATCGTGTTCCCCCTCGTTCTCCGTCAAGAGGGCTTACTCGGTCATCCCGGACGCGCTTTGTCGCTCGAATGTGCCGGCTGGCTCACCGTCGAGGGTGATCTCGAGTGGACCAGGGTCGCCCTCGACCGTGAAGTCGATCGTCGTCTCTCCGGACGCGGCGACGGCCGTCTCCTCCACCAGCTCCTGGATCACCAGCATGTGCTCGGTCCCGTCGCCGGCAATGACGAGCTGGAACGCCGATCCGATCTGACCGGTGAAGTTACTCGGATCGAGTCCCTCGTCGGTTATCGTGGCCATTGCCTGGAATGTCTCTTCGGGAATCTCGCCCGCTGTGGGCGAGAGCGGCGCCGGCGGAGTGATCTCGGTGCCGGTATTGGCCGCCTCGCCGCATGCCACCAAACTCAGCGTGACGATGGCGAGCACCGCTCCGCGAGCAATGACATTTTTTTGGCGGCGCCTCGGAATTGTCACCTGGTTCCTCCCTCGCCCCTACGACGGGCGCGCATTCGCGCATCTTTCCCGCAAACGACGCCGTTTGACATGCCGAATCCGTGCCAGAATCTCACAGCAGACTTTGCGGATCGATGTCGATCACCCATCCCGGATCGGCGGGCAGACCATCGAGCAATGCCTCTAGGTCGGCCGTACGCAGAATGACGTGCCACTGGTACTCCCCGCGGATACGCGAGGCAAACGCCGGGGCCGGACCCAACAGGTCCATGGCGACCCCGCGATCGCGGGCGTGGCGGGCCAGTTTGCGCGCCATCTCATCGGCGGCCCTGGCGCAGACATCGTCCTTGCGATCGCGATAGAGAAACCGCGCCAGCCGCACGAACGGCGGGTAGCGATGTTGACGCCGGAAATCGATCTCTTCCGTGAAGAAGGTCACATAGTCATGACGCGACGCGGCCTGGATGGCGTAGTGTTCCGGGGTGTAGCTCTGTACGACAACGCGCGAGCCAGGACCGCGCCGCCCGGCCCGCCCGGCGACCTGCGTGAGCAGACTGAAGGTACGCTCGCCCGACCGGAAATCGGGCAGATGAAGTCCGGTATCGGCATTGATGACCCCGATCGCGGTGACGCGGGGCAGATCAAACCCCTTGGCCACCATCTGAGTGCCGACGACGATATCTGTCTCCCCGCGCTCGACCTGACGTAGCATCCCCGGTGAGCCACCGGCGCGCCGGACCGCATCCTGATCCCAGCGCAGAACTCGCGCCGCCGGGAAGAGGCGGCGCACTTCACCTTCCACCCGCTGCGTCCCCGCCCCGAAGTAGTCCAGGGGACCGCCGCAGACCGGGCAGGCGCGGCGCGGTCCTTCGCGGTAGTCGCAGCGGTGACAGACGAGGCGCTGCCGGTCCTGGTGATACACCAAGGGAATGTCGCAGTAGGGACATTGCAGGGTGGTACCGCAGGAGCGGCAAAGAACGACCGTTGCCAGCCCGCGCCGGTTGAGAAGCAGAATCGCCTGCTCTTCACGGCGCAAACTGGCGCCAAGTAGCTCTTGCAGGGGCACACTCAGTAGGGAGGTGTTGCCACGGTGCAACTCGAGGCGCATATCGACGACGTCGACGCGCGGTAGCTCCAGCGCCGTCTCTTCGCGCGTACCGTCCGTGGTGAGAAGACTCGGTCCCACCCGCTCCGGCAGCTCGAGCAGGCGGATTTCACCCTGTAGGGCTCGCCAGAATGTTTCGACGGATGGGGTGGCGCTTCCCAGGATCAGTGTCGCGCCCGCTGCCTGCGCCAACTGCTCGGCGACGGCCCGGGCGTGATACCGCGGGATAGCATCCTGTTTGTAGGCGGAGTCGTGCTCCTCATCGAGCACGATCAAGCCAATATCCGGCGCGGGCGCGAAGAGCGCCGAGCGCGGTCCGACGACAATCGGATAGCGGCCCGCGGCGGTACCCTGCCAGGCAGCATAGCGCTCGCCGTCGGAGAGCGCGGAATGGAGCACCGCCACGGTGTCCCCGAAGCGTGCGGTGAAACGATCGGCGACCTGGGAGGAGAGGGCGATTTCGGGGACGAGAACGAGCGCCGTGCGGCCATGGCGCAGGCACCAGGCGGCGGCGCGCAAATAGAGCTCCGTCTTGCCGCTGCCGGTCACGCCATGAAGGAGTAACGGCGTCGGGTCACGCCGCTGGAGGGAGTCTTCGATCGCGGTCCAGGCAGCCGATTGGGCAACGGTCAACTCCGGCACGGTGTCGGGACGTCCGATTGGTCTGGACGCATGTGCGCCCGCCGCACGCTCGACTTCTTCGATGACGCCTTTGCGGACCAGTGGCGAGAGCGATGCCCGGTTCGCCCCGGATTGCGCCAGGACCTCCGCCGTGGGCACGAATCCATCACCGTCGCTGGCGATCAACCGGGCCCGCCGGCGCAGCGTCGTGACGATCGCCTCTTGGCCAGGTGCGTTTTTCAGCGCGTCCGGTTCCGGCTCCCGCACCAGGCGCACCCAACGCTCCTGGCGCAGGGCGGGCAGGCGGCCGCTGACGCGATAGACCCGCTCGATCGCCCCCAGCGCCTCCAGAGCAGGCACGACCGAGGTGAGACGGGTTCCCAGCGCCGATCGCGCCGTCTCGAGACTCGTCTCCCCGCGCTGGGCAAGCAGCGCCAGCAGCTTGCCTTGAACGGGAGTGAAGCCGGTAAGATCCGGGTCCGGCACGGCAAGCCGCAGGTAGGGCTGCGCCCGATGTGACGTTCCGGGCGGCAAGAACAACGCGAGCGCATCATAGAGACTGCTCGCGCTCTGGCGGGCCAGCCAGCGCGCGATGTCGAACTGTTGCGGGGAGAGTCGCACGGGGGGATCGACCGCGGCGAGAATCGGTTTCAGCGCGAACGCTGGGCGCTCGTCGTGCCGCCGCGCGACCACGCCGAGGGCAGGCTTGTCGCGCAAGGGGACCCAAACGAGTTGACCCACGTCTAGCGTGGCGCGCAGTGATGGGGGCGCCTCGTAGCTCAGTAATCCGTCGCTCCCCGAGCGCGCGCCCGACACCGCGATTTCGGCGAATGCGAGCGGAGAATTGGGAGCGGTCGACGAAGAATCGGACACCTGTTCAGTCTACTTGGGTGACGAGGTGACGAGGTGACGAGGTGATAGAAAATTGTGTATGACCCGTGCGTACCGTATGATCCCGCCGGACTCATTGGCAGTCCGGCCGCTTGGCAAGACCGTGGAGAAACCGTGCTGATTCTGATGCTCGATGTTCCGCTGACCTAGCAGACGGCGTACAGGTCAGCGGGAGGCAGCGCCAAGCGGCGCATCCCGCATCCAATCGGGAGCGAGCTTCGTCATGGAATCGAGCACGGACGGCCACCGGGCCGCCGGCGCCCTCCGCGCGGGCGTCACCGGGATTCTTGGTATCGCGCGGGGCCGCGACTTCGCGCGCTTCTGGGCGGCGCAAGCAACATCCACCATTGGCACCCAATTCACGGCGCTGGCGTTCCCGCTGCTCGCCGCACTGAGTCTGGGGGCAACACCGATGGCCGTTGGGGTATTGGCCGCGGCGGCCGGTTTGCCGCATCTCCTGTTTGGTCTCTTCGCTGGGGTCTGGGTCGACCGCTTGCGGCGGCGGCCGGTGATGATCGGCGCGGACCTCGGGCGTGCGGCATTGCTGGGCGTGATTCCGATCGCCGCCTGGCTCGGCGTGCTCCGCATCGAGCTCTTGGTCGCCATCGCTTTTCTGGTCGAATCACTGACGGTCTTTTTCGACATCGCCTATCTCGCCTACGTACCCACGCTCGTCTCCCGTTCAAACCTGGTCGAGGCAAATAGTCGACTCGAAACGACGGCGTCCGGCGCGCAGGTGATTGGCCCGGCCCTCGGTGGCGTCCTGATCCGTTTCCTGGGCGCACCGCTAGCCATGCTCGTCGACGCGCTGTCGTACCTCGGCTCGGCGGCATTTCTCTGGCGCATCCGCACCCTGGAGGCACCAGTCCCGCGCCCGGAGGCCGCAAGCGGTATGCGGGCGGAGATCGGTCAAGGACTGCATGCCGTTTGGACGTCGCCGATTCTGCGGGCCTTGGCACTCTCCTCGACAGTGGTGAATCTGGCCGGGTTTCTGTTTCTCTCGATCTATGTGCTCTATATGACCCGCGATCTGGGTCTCGGCCCGGACGCGGTCGGGCTGGTCTTCGCCGCGGGGGGCGTCGGGGCGCTGCTGGGGAGCATCGGCGCTGGTCCGGCGCGCGACCACTGGGGCGTGGGACCGGTACTCCTGGGATCGCAACTGAGCTTCGGGCTGTGTGGAATGCTCGTGCCGCTGGCGGTCATGTTCCCCAGCCATGCCTTGCCCCTGGTCGTTGCCGCAGAGTTCCTGCAATGGGTCATGGTTCTCGTGTAGACCCATTCACAACATGCTCGTTCGTCGGTGCGGGACATAGCGTCATCTCCCAGCGCGGGTACGGGCTGCCGTCCGCATCGGTCGAGCCTTGCTTGTAGACGCGGACCTTGACGCCTAACGCGGCGAGCGCGAGCCGCTTTTCGTCATAGGTCAGCACGTCGAGATTGGCGGCGACGGTCTGGCACCACTCGGCCAAGGTCGCGACGCGGGCGGTCTCGGCATCCCGGTCGGCAATACGCTGCCGGAGGGCGTCCCGCTCGGCTTCGGCCGCCTTCTTGCGCGCCGATAGCGTTTGCAG
>JACCXM010000163.1 GCA_013697005.1 Chloroflexia bacterium
CATCAATGCCGTGGTCGAAGGGTGGCGCATTCCCCGTGTCCCTCCCAATTACGATTTGCGCACCGCGTTGGAGACAGCGGCCGCAGAGTCCGGGATCGAGGCGCTGGCGGAACGGCTGAGAGTCATCGATCCTGCCACCGCCGCCCGCAGTGGGAACAATGCGCGACGCATCATCCGGGCGCTGGAAATCCACGATGCGACCGGCATTCCCATGTCCGAATTGGAAGGCAAAGGTCCGCCACCGTTTGACACCTTGGAGATCGGTTTGACCGCGCCCCGCGAGTGGCTCTATCAACGGGTCGATGACCGTGTCCTCGCGCACATCGACCGCGGACTCGTCGCCGAAGTGCAAACGCTCCTGGCGGATGGAATCAGTGAGACCGCACCAGCGATGAGTAGTCTGGGATACCGGCAACTGCTGCCATACCTGCACGGCGAATGTTCGCTCGATCACGCCGTCGCGCGCACGCAACTCGATACCCATCGCTACGTTCGGCATCAGGAAACGTGGTTCCGCCGCAATCCGCGCCTCGTTTGGTTTGATGTCACGACGCCGGGCTGGCAGGAAGCGATGATGACCCGCGTCGGTGATTTTCTTCGTGCCCCAGACATCACCGTTCCGGTTGGATAGAGCGGTTTCGTGAAGCCGAATCGCCGGCAACGGCCGGTATACTTTCTGCACGTGCGGTCGCCAGATTCCGATCGCGCGGCGAGAAAGGGATCACCGTGGACCGTCAGTCGTACGTCGAAAACATCGTCGATCATTACGAGCATCCCCGAAACAAGGGTCGCATGGAGAATTCGGACATCCATCTTGGGGGTGGTAATCCAGGGTGCGGTGATCTCATCACCATGTATGTCAAAATCGGTGTTGGTGATCGGGTGGAGCAAGTCACGTTCGAGGGTGACGGCTGCACCATCAGCCAGGCCGGAGGGTCGATCGTCACCGAGCTGGCCCAGGGTCTCACGCTGCAGGAAGTTAAAGAACTGGGTCTTTCCGCCATCACCGAGGAAATGGGCGACGAAATCGTGAGGAGCCGCGTGCGTTGCGCGACGTTGGCGCTGGGGACACTGCAAGCAGCCGTGGACCAGTTTCGGCGAGATCGCGACCGGCGCGAAGCCGGACTGCCGCCCATCGAGGTCAAACCCTTCGAGGTGTAGGAACCGAAGGACAGGTATGACCGCGGAGATCGTCCTCAGCGCGGCTTGGCACAGCGGGGCGGTGCCATCTGACCTGACGACAGTCGACGGGCAGTCCCTGGAAGTCATCCACCGCGGCGCCTGGAGTCACGGTCTCGGACCCAATTTCCGGGACACCTTGATCCTGTTCGATGGCCGGGAGTTGAGAGCGGGATGCGTCGAGGTTCACCTCCAGACCCGCGGTTGGAAAGACCACGGACACCACCTCGATCCGGCGTATGATGCGGTCGTGCTCCATGTTGTCGGTCAGCACGACGGCGCGGAAACCCGCCGCCACGACGGCGCGCTCGTTCCCGTCGTCGATATCGGTCCCCTGGCGCCATTCGCCACCCCGACATTCGCCGCCTGGGATTGGGACCGGGTTGGCGGCCACTCCTGCGCGGAGCATCTGGCCAGAACCACGCCGCGGGTCGTGCGCGAGACACTGGCGCGAATGGGCGATGTGCGGCTTGCCACGCGTTCCGCGCGGATAGAAGCACGACTCGCCACGCAAGCACCGGGCGAAATCCTCTGGTGCGAGCTCCTCGACGGGCTTGGGTTCGCGGCGAATCGGGAGCCGATGCGGAGGTTGGCGCACAGCGTGCCGCTCGCGGCGATCGAGGATCTTCTTTTCGCCACACCGCGGTACGCGCGGATCGATGTCGCGCGCGGTGTGCTCCTGGGCGCTGCCGGTTTTCTCCCCTTGTCCCCCATTGATGGCCATTCTGGCCAACTCACCCCGGACGCGGTCGCGGCCCTCGAGGCGGCCTGGCACAAGTCGGGACACCCGTGGCGAACGGACACGATCGCACCATCCGCCTGGCGACGAGCGCGGGTACGGCCGGCCAACCATCCCGTCCCCCGCCTGCTCGCGGCGGCGAGTATCCTCAACGCCACCAGCCGGGAGGCGGGGCTGCTCGCGACGATACTGGGTACGTTGCGGGATGCCAATGGCCCGGTCGCGTCTCTCCAGACGCTCTCTGCCTCCCAGGGCATTCCTGGTATCGGGATCGACCGCGCACTCGATATCATCGCCAGTAGTGTCATCCCGTTTGCCCTGGCGTTGGCGGACCATACCGGTGACGCCGGCTTGGCGGACGCCACCTCGGCACAGTGGGAGCGCCTACCAGCGCCGGCCATGAACGCCATCACCCGGCGCGCGGCGCGCCAGGTTGCCGGGGCGGCACCTCTCGGCAAAATCGGTGCCCGCGGGGCGCAGGGTCTACTCCATTTAGACACAACGCTCTGCCAACCACGCCGCTGTTTCGAGTGTCCGGTCGCCGCCGCGGCGCTCGCAGTCAACGATTAATCGCAGTCCAGTCAACGCTCAAAAGCGTCCTCGTGACTCCTGGAACACAAACGCACCAGCCATCGTAAGTCCGCCACAAGCTGCGGGTGGCTCGGTTTTTGCACAACGGCGTCAGTTTTCCTATCTTATTTCCTGGAAGTCACAGAGATCATAAGCTTCGCCATTGGTCCTGCTCATTGACTTTGCGACAAATCTTGTAATTCTCCTTACTTCCTGTAGTCTTGAATCAGTCACACGTATCCGGGCAGTGGGTATTTGACCCGCGGACCCAGCAGGTGACGGAGCGTCAGACCCCTTTCGCGACCGTCACAGCCGAAACCGGGAGACGCCGAGAACCGGCGCCGTTGAGCACCACAATTGAGGGAGCTAGAGAGCATGAACGCCGCGGGTTCGATGCGCTCACCATCGCCATAACGTCAGGTGGCCGGCGTGCCAGCCGTCGCCGAGTACTACGAGGAGTGGCGGCGCTTGCCGCAATCGGATTTGCCCCCGGCGTGGCCCACGCCTTGGATGGCGGCGTCGCACCGGCACAACCGGCCGGTAGTGTTGGCTGCGCCAGCGGCGCCGATTGTGCCGCCGGTGAGATTTGTCTCAATGGTGGATGTGCGCCGCGCGAGACGGCAGGGACCGTCTCTGTTTCCCTGCCCGCCACCACGACCACGGTGGCCGAAGGTGAAAACGGCGTCCCGGTTGCCGGCACCACCTCCGTCACACCAGCGGACACGGTTCCGCTTGGGGGTGTCGGCGGTCTCATCCAACCCGGTGCGCCTCTGCCGGCACGCATCTATGCTGGGCGCTGCGGGGCCCTGGGTGAAGAATCCGCGTTCCAACTGATCGACATCGGGTCGGTGGAGGGTGTCGAAGCGGATGAATCCCCGCAAGGAGCTCTGACCGCGATTCCGGCCGAGTTCAGTACGACGGTCGTCAACGCGGCGCTCGCCGACCTGCTCGAGGCCGAATATGCGATCGACGTGCGCGTCGACGATGCTGACCCGGCAACCTCGATCGCTTGCGGCGACATCGGCGGGCCAGTCGAAGCGGGCGCGGCGGGCGCCGAGCTCGCCGTCGGTCTCCAGGAACGCGGGCAGTCGGCCTACTCCGGAATCGGTCTCCTGCAAGACGAAGGTGACCGCACGCTCGTGCGCGTCTTCCTGGCTCGCGGGCTGGATGACGCCGATGCCGCCCTGGTTGCCCCGCAGGTGGCTCCGTCCGGGGCCGCCACCACGGAGACTCCAGCGGTCGCGGATACCGCGGCAGTCCCCCAAGCCGTTGGCACCCCCGTCGTTGGCAGCGTGTCGCCGCTCGGTGTGGGATCGCGCGTGCTGACCTCCATTGACGTCAATCTCCGCGCCGAACCAGCGGACGACGCCCCCGTGGTCACGATCCTCGGTCAAGGTGTCGAGCTCGAGGTGACCGGAGCGCCCGCGAACGGCTGGGTGCCTGTCCTGGAGCCTTCCTCGGGACAGCGGGGATTTGTCAGCGATCAGTTCATCACGCTGGTGGTCTAGGAACTCGCGCCTCGGCGCTATCTCCATCCTGAACCTGCGACACTTCGCAAACGCGGAGGAGGGATGGAGATGACTGACACAACAACGGGAAAAATCAGCGGCGACGAGCTGGCACGGCTCGTCGCCGCCGGCCAAATCGACACCATTGTCACGGCGGTCTGCGATATGCAGGGCCGCCTCATCGGCAAGCGCGTCACCGGGCAGTTTTTCGTCGATCACTGCCGCGACCATGGCACCCACCTCTGCACATATCTCCTCGGTACCGACATGGAAATGAATACCCCCGACGGGTTCGCGCTGATGAACTGGGAATCCGGCTATGGGGATTTTCTGAACCGGCCAGACTGGGACACGCTACGGGTAATTCCCTGGCTGGAGAAGACGGCGTTGGTGCTCGGCGACCTCGTCGATGAGTCGACCGGAGAATTGGTAGCCGTTGCCCCGCGCACGATCCTGCGCCGCCAGATCGAACGCGCGGGGGCTCTGGGGCTGCGGCCGATGATGGCCTCGGAGCTGGAGTTCTATCTGCTGCGTGACACATACGAGGAGGCCGCCGCCAAGGGCTGGTCCGATCTCCGGCCGTGGGGCTGGTACAACGAGGACTATCAGCTCTTACAGGCGACGAAGGCGGAGCCGATCTATCGCCAGTTCCGCAATCTGATGACGCGCGCCGATGTCCCGATCGAGTTTTCCAAAGGCGAGGCGGCGCCCGGTCAGCATGAAGTCAATATCCACTATGGCGATGCGCTCGAATCTGCCGACCGCGCCGCGATTTACAAGCACGGCGCCAAAGAGATTGCGCATCAGAACGGCTGCGCCATCACCTTTATGGCCAAGCCCGACCATGGCTGGACGGGATCCTCCAGTCACGTCCACATGAGTCTCTGGGATCCCGCGGGGACAACGAACCTGTTCGCCAATTCTTCGGCGCCCGCTGAAATGTCGGCGACCATGCGTCACTTCCTGGGCGGCCTGCTCGCGGGATCGCACGAGTTGTCGCTGCTGATCGCCAGCAACATTAACTCGTATAAGCGGTACGCGGTCGCCTCGTGGGCGCCCGTCAACATCGTCTGGGCGCGGGACAACCGGACCTGTGGTTTCCGCATCGTGGGGAGCGGCTCATCACTCCGCATCGAAGACCGGCTCCCCGGCGGCGATGCCAACCCCTATCTGGCCTACGCGGCGATGCTTGCCGCCGGGCTGCATGGCATCGAACACGAGATCGAGCCGTCCGCGGAGTTTCACGGCAATGCGTATGAAGCGTCGGATGTTCCTCACGTGCCCCGCGCGATGTACGAGGCGATCGAGGCATTTCGGCATAGCGATATCGCGCGGAAGGCGTTCGGGGCAGATGTGGCCGCCCATTACCTGAACATGGGTGAGGTCGAGCAGCGTGCGTATGACATGGCGGTCACCGACTGGGAGCGCCGCCGCTACTTCGAGCGGGGGTGAGTGTCAGTCCGCCACCACGCCGCCGGGCGCTACGTCGCCCTGAAGCGTTTCACCCACTTCGCGTGCCCGCGCCAGCAACTCTTCGGCGCACCTCTTGCGGCTCCTTGAGGTTTTCTGCTGTCCACAGCGCGTCTGAGACGACGAGCAGAATCAGGAAGTCGGCGGTGGGTCTCTACTCTCGACCCGCTGGTGTTCACGCCCTACCCTCCCCTTGTTGCGGCCAAATCGCGACCAGGCTACAGCACCACACGGCGCGTGTGACAGAGCTGGCACTACCAGCCGCCCGCGGATCTCGCAAGCGGGAATTAGGCGTGAGGCGACGTAGATGGATCCGATGGCTCGGGTAGATTGTACGCAAGGGTCTCGAGTCGATCACCAACGTGCACCGCTGCTCGAAGGGATCGTGGCGTACCAGCAGCAAGGCATCGTTCCGTTTTCGACCCCGGGCCACAAGTTAGGGGTCGGAGTGGACCCGCGGTTGCGTCAAACATTCGGTGCCGATGTGTTCTCGAGTGACATTCCGCTCGGCGGCGGTATTGGGGACACCCACTTCAGCGGCGAAGCTCTGCGCCAGGCAGAGACCCTGGCGGCCGACGCCTGGGGCGCGGACTGCAGTTTTTTCCTGCTGAATGGGTCGACCGCGGGTAATCACGCTTTTCTGTTGGCAACCGTGCGTCCCGGCGACAAGGTGATCGTCTCCCGCGACTTGCATAAATCGCTCCTCGTCGCCCTGATCCTCACGGGGGCGGTTCCGGTCTACCTTGCCCCCCGATTGCACCCCGACCTGAATGTCGGGCTGGGCGTAACTACCGGCGACGTCGCGCAACTGCTCACGCAACACCCCGACGCGAGGCTGATCGTCCTCGTCAGTCCTTCGTATTGCGGCGTGGCGTCAGACCTGAACGGGATCGTGCGGGTCGCTCATGAACGAGGCGTTCCCGTCTACGTTGATGAGGCATGGGGACCCCATTTTCATTTTCATCCGGCACTGCCGGCCTCGGCGATGGCGAGTGGCGTCGACGGAGCGGTGACATCGACACACAAGGTTCTCGGCAGTCTGACCCAGGCCGCGATTCTCAACGTCCATGAAGGGCTGATCGATGCCGCCCGGGTGCGGACGGCGGTTGGGATGGCGCAGACGACCAGTCCCTCGGTGCTCGTGCTGGCATCAATCGACACCACCCGCAGGCAGATGGCGCTCGACGGCGAGGCGTTGCTCGAGCGGACAATTGCACTGGCCGAGAACGCGCGGGATCGGCTTCAGCAGCTTCCCGGAATCGGCGTTCTCGACAGGGCCCAACTTGGGGTCGATGCCTTCGATCTGACGAAGTTGGTCATCGATGTCGATGGGCTCGGCATCACCGGCTTTGACGCCGAAGCCGCCTTACGCAACCGATTCGGCGTTGGACCCGAGATGAGCGATCTGGTCGGTGTGATATGTCTGATTACCGTCGGCGATACGCAATCGAGCGTCGATCGGCTCGTCGCTGCCTTTGCCACCCTCTCCGCGGAACTTTTCCGCGGGTCGGCCCGGCACGCTACCCTGCGCTCAAGTGGGCAGGCGGTGGCGCCGGCTACGCTGGCGATGACACCGAGGGACGCGTTCTTCGCGGCGTCCCGCCCAGTCCCCCTCGCGGCGGCAAGCGGCCAAATTTCCGCGGAGCTTGTGATTCCATATCCTCCGGGGATTCCCGTCCTGGCGCCGGGCGAAGTGATCACCGACGACAAGATCGCGTATCTTCGCGCGGGGGCAGCGCACGGCATGTATCTCTCCGGACCCGAGGATCCGTCTCTTGCAACGATCCGAGTAGTTGACGGGGTGACGAAGAGCCCGACATCCCGTCACCCTGTCACCACGTCACCCCGTGAAGCGATCTGACGCAACCGGCCGGCGGCGAGTTGGAGCGTTTCTTCCCGCTTGGCAAAGCAGAACCGCGCCAGGAGCGGGGCCGTTTGGGGATCGAGGTAAAACGCCGAGGGGGGTACCGCGGCGACGCCGATCTCGGCCGCCAACCAGCGGCAAAACGCGACGTCCGTCTCGAATCCGAGCTGCGCAATATCTGACATCAAAAAATAGGCGCCGTCGACGGGAAGCGTCGGCAGGCTGGCAGCTTCGAGGGCGGCTCTCAGGAGATCGCGGCGGCGATGGTAGTCCCGCCGCAGCTCCGCGTAGTAGTCCAGCGCCGGAGCGATTTCCAGCGCCGCGGCCATCGCGTCCTGAAACGGTGTCGCCGAGGCGAACGTCACGAACTGGTGCACCGCTCGCAGGGCATCACTGAGCGGCGGTGGACCAATGGCGTAGCCGACCTTCCAGCCGGTCATGGAAAAGGTCTTCCCGGTCGAGTTGATCGTCAGGGTACGCTCCCACATCCCCGGCAGCGTGGCCAACGGGATGTGTTCGGCATCGTCGAACACGATGCGCTCGTAGACTTCATCGGTTAGCGCGACCGTGTCCCAGCGCTGGCAGAGATCGGCCAGTAACTCTAGTTCCATGCGGGTGAATACCTTACCCGTTGGGTTATGTGGTGTGTTGAGCAAGAGTACCCGCGTCTGCGGGCCAAATACCGCCGCGGCTACTTCCGGATCAAATGTCCAGCTGGGGGGATGCAACCTGATGGTCCGCGGGGTGGCGCCGGCCATGATCGCGCTCGGCAGATAGGAGTCGTAAAACGGCTCGAAGACCGCGATTTCATCGCCCGGGCCAGCGAACGCCTGAATTGCGTCAAATATCGCTTCCGTCGCGCCCGAGGTGACCGTGACTTCGCGCTCGGGATCGACGTCAGCCGCGTATCGCTCATTCCAGGTCTGGGCGATGATTTGCCGCAGCCGCGCGGCGCCGTGCGATATCGCGTACTGATTCAGATCGGCGTCGATGGCGGTCTTGGCCGCGTCCTTGACGAATGACGGTCCTGGGAAGTCGGGAAAACCCTGACCCAGATTGACCGCGCCGTGCTGGTTCGCCAGCCGGCTCATCTCGCTGAAGACCGACGTGCCGAAGCCGCGGACCCGAGGCGTGGCAAAGTCCCGCGTCACGTTGAGGCGGCCCGGTACTCGCCGAACACGGATCGCAAGGCAGTCCCAATCTGCCCCAGCGTTGCTCCGGTGCGGAGCGCCTCGCGCATGGTAGGCAAGAGATTGTCAGTCGCGTGCGCCGCCGCCGTAACGCGCGCCAGCGCGGTATCGACCACCACTCGATCCTGAGCCGATTTGGCGCAGCGGACCCGTTCGATTTGACCGCGCACCGCTTCGTCATCGATCCGTTGCACCGGCACCTCGACATCGTCATCTTCGACGTAGCGATTCACGCCGACGATGATCTCGTCACCGCGCTCACGCTCGATTTGGCGGCGAAACGCGTTTTCGGCGATGGCATTCTGCACGAATCCGTTTTCAATGGCGGATACCGCGCCCCCACGCGACTCGACCTGTTGCAGCCAGTTCAGTGCGCGAGCTTCGACCTCATCGGTCAGACGCTCGACGAAATAGGAGCCGGCCAGTGGATCGGCGGTGTCGGCGATGCCTGTCTCTTCCGCCAAGATCTGTTGGGTGCGCAGGGCCAGGGTCGCGGCGTCCTGCGTGGGCAGACCGAGCGCCTCATCGTACGAGTTCGTATGCAAGCTCTGAGTGCCCCCCAGCACTGCGGAGAGTGCCTGATAGGCGACGCGAACCACGTTGTTCAGGGGTTGCTGCGCGGTGAGCGTCACGCCGCCGGTCTGGGTGTGAAAGCGCATCATCTCCGACCTGGAATCGCTTGGCTGGTATCGCTCCCGCACGAGCCGCGCCCAGAGCCGGCGCGCGGCGCGAAACTTGGCGGTCTCCTCAAAGAGATTCGAGTGGGCGGAAAAGAAAAAACTCATGCGGGGCGCGACCTCGTCGATAGCCAGACCGGCGGCCGACGCCGCCTCGACATAGGCCAGACCATTGGCGATCGTGAACGCGATCTCCTGCGCCGCCGAACAACCAGCCTCCCGCATGTGGTATCCGGAGACAGAGATCGTATTCCAGACCGGCAGATTTCGGGCGCAATAGGCGAAGGTATCCGTTACCAGCCGCATGGAGGGCCGTGGTGGAAAGATGTAGGTACCGCGCGCGGCGTACTCCTTGAGAATGTCATTCTGAATCGTGCCGCCGAGTTTCGCGGCATCGATGCCTCGCTCCTCCGCGACGAGCTGGTACATCAACAGCAGGATCGCCGCTGGGGCATTGATGGTCATCGAGGTCGTCACGGCACGCTGATCGATACCGTCGAACAAGCGCCGCATGTCGTCGACGGTGGAGATCGGAACACCGACCCGGCCGACCTCACCCCAGGCCCGTTCGTCGTCGGAGTCGAGCCCAAGCTGGGTCGGCAAATCGAACGCCACGCTGAGACCGGTGGTGCCGCGTTCGAGGAGGTGCCGGTAACGCGCATTGCTCTCCTCAACCGAGGAGAATCCAGCGTACTGACGCATCGTCCAGCGCCGGCCACGGTACATCGTTGGATAGATGCCCCGCGTGTAGGGAAAGGCGCCCGGATCTGGGTCCGGCAAACCAAGATCCCCAGCCCGGTACACCGGCGAGATCTCGATACCGGAATCGGTGGTGATGCCTTCGTCGACCGTGGCCATGCGCCTTGTGTCCGATGCTCTCTTGCTTTGTGCCTTGCGCCTTGTGATTTGGTCCGGCTACTCCTGAACCAGCTCGGTTAGCACCCCGCCGCACGATTCAGGGTGAATGAAGGCCACTTGCCAGCCATGGGCGCCGGTACGCGGCGCCGTGTCGATCAAGCGGACACCCGCGGCGGCAAGATCGTGCAGGGCGCGCTCGAGATCCGGTACCAGGTAGGCGACATGGTGCATGCCTTCGCCACGTTTCGCGAGATAGCGCGCCACCGGACCATCCGGATTGGTTGGCCGGATTAATTCGACCCACCCCGCCCCCGATCGAAAGGTGGCCACTTCGACCGCTTGTTCCGCGATCAGGAATCGCTCTCCATCCCGGAACCCCAGAGTTTGATAACGCGCCATCGCCTCATCCAGATCGGCCACGACGACGGCAACGTGATGCAGCTCCAGAATCACGTCCGCTCTAATCGGCCGCGATGGGAATGAACTGCCCGTAGTCACCTGGTACCGGGAATGCCGCCGTGTCGGCGGTAACGGGTTGGTCGATCCGCAAGGGATCGGCGTCCGGGCGCATGACCAGACCCCGCGGGCGGCGGCTGGTGAGCTCAAAATAGGCGCGCAAGACGCGGTCGGCGATCGGCACGGCATACGCCGAACCCTCACCGCCGTCCTCCACGATGACCGTGATCGCGATTTCCGGTTTATCGAACGGGGCGAAAAGCGTGAACCAGGCGTGCTGCCGATCATAGAGACCGTTCTCATCGGCCTCGCCGATTTCCGCCGTTCCGGTTTTGCCACCAATGGTGATCTGCGGCTGATCGGGTGGATTCGTCATCGGCCACTTGGTCTGCAGGCCACCACTGCTCGGAGCCGTCCCGGTCCGGCCGTGGACCACCCGGCGCATCCCTTCGCGAGCGACGTCCATGTGCTCCTTGCGAATACCGACCTCACGCTGCACGGTCGGCTTCACAACGACCCCGGTCGAGGGGCGGCCGTCGAATGTCTCGCGGACCAGTTTCGGCTTTAGAATCTTGTCGCCCGCGGCGAAGGCGGCGGTATTCAAGGCGAGCTGGAGCGGTGTCGTCAGGAAATCTCCCTGACCGATCGAGGTGTTGATCGTCGCGCTGACAGACCACCCGGCCCCCTGAAACGCGCGGGCATACCACTCCGGATCGGGCACACGACCCTCCGCCTCGGCGGGGAGATCGATGCCCGTCTGGCTGCCAAACCAGAAGCGCTCAGTCAGATTCTTCTTGATCCGTTCGATCCCGAGACCCTCAAAATAGTGCTTATCCCCCAAGGTGTTCGCCGCGTAGTTCTTGTCCCGGTAATGCAGATAGTCGCTCTTGGTTTCATCGATCGGCTGTCGCGGCGCCCCGACGTTGTAGAAGAACACGTCGCACGACTGCTCGATCGCATCATAGACGTCGAGTGATTGGTGGCCGCCCAGACGCCAGGCCCAGCAGGGGTGGGTACTGCCTTTGGACTCGTCCCACGCGTACGGCACCTGAATGCCTCCCGTGCAGGAGTAGGTCTTGGAGAGGTCGAGCGTCCCTTCGTGCAAAGCGGCGGCAGCCAAAAACGGTTTGATGGTCGATCCCGCCGGGTACTCACCGCGAACCGCGCGGTCAAGCAGCGGCTTGTTGGCTTCGCCGCTGGTGTACTCCTGATATTTTCGCTGGGAAATGCCATCGACGAAAAGCTGATTGTCGTAGTGCGGGAAGCTGACCATCGCCAGCACTTCGCCGGTCTGGGTGTCAAGGGCGACGACAGCGCCAGCGCCGGATTCTTTTTTCACCTTCCGGGTTGGATCAGCCGCCTCGATGGCGTACCGATCGGCATTGGAATACTGGATACCGGCGCGGAGAATCTCGCTCGCGGCCCGTTGCAACTCGAGATCGATCGTCAGTGTGACGTTCTTGCCGGAAGCTGGTTCGATGGTCGAGCCTGGAACGACGCGCCAGGATGCGCCGCTGGCGTCCATCTCCACAATGCGGCGTCCGCGTTCACCGCGCAACGTCGGCTCCAGATCGAGCTCCAGGCCGTCCTTCCCGATCGAGTCGATCGCGTCGTAGACCGGATATCCCAACTCGTCCTGATTGCGAGGGTTGTCGAGATCGCGTTGACTCACCTGGCCGACATAGCCAAGAATGTGCGACATCGCCTCCCCGCCAGGATAGCGCCGGATCAGCACCCCATCTTCGAGCTCCACCCCAGGGAGATAGAGCTTGTTCGCTTCCAGTTTCAACGCGGTCTCGCGGGGCACACCCGTCTTGACGACGATTCGTTCCAGATAGCGGCCGTTCTCCACCATGTAGTCGAGCTGGTTCATGACCTTGACACCCGGGATTTCGTTCAGATGGGCGCGGCATAGCGCCGCCTGGTCGGTCGTCAGATCATCTTCCAGACGAACCAGGAAGTTCTGCTCCATCTCGAGCTCGATATAGTCGGTCCATGCGCGAAGCGCGTCTTCGCCGAGCGCCTTGACCACCGAATCCATGGAACTTTGCTCGCCAACGGCGGCGATTGCGCGCTCCACGCGCCCGGCCAGCCGGGCATCGGAGCTCAGCAGAACCGTCAAGATGTTGCCGGCCGAGGCGAACTGGGGCGGCACCGGCCACGCCACGACTTCCCCCGCGATCAGCCTGCCGTCGGCGGAGATGTGCGCGGAGTCCGATTTACGAGCGGTCATGTCGGCGTAAACAAAAACCTGCAGGTCCTGTCCATTGACCCGTATCAACTGGCCGGGCACCCGGAAAAATGGGTGCAGCACCGTCTGGTCCGTCTGGTCGATCATCAGCGTTTTCCCCAGCAGTTGCGCGGTGCGCAAGTGGACCGTGCGATGGGCGCCTTCCGGCACATCGCGCGGATCGAGGATCAGCGCGTCGGGAAGACTGAGGGCATTGATGATCTGATCGAGCACCCCGCGGCGAACGGCCGGGTCACTCGGTAGCTCTCCCGGCCGGACGCGGACCTCCCATGTTTCGCGATTCACCGCCAATTCACGGTTCTTGCGGTCGTACACCACACCCCGTGTTGGTCTAAGTGTTTCGTCCTGGCGAATGTTCTGCACCGCTTCCGTGCGATACCGCTCGCCCTCAAGCACCTGCATATACCCAAGCCGACCCGCAAGACCGGTGAAGGCAGCGACGATGGCGGCCCGGCTGAGCAACATGCGGCGTGTCATCCGCACCTCACCAAAACCGGCCGTCGACTCGAACCGCCGCTTGCGTGCGGATCGGAGGTGAGGCGGATCGTAGGGAATGCGTTTGCGTCTGGCCATCAGCTGCGCTCCGGCTCCACGCGTTGCAGCCAGCCAAGAATGCCGAAGATCGGGGGCACGAGTAGTCCGTTCATGAGTGCCTGCAGAAACGTCACGGTTCCCAGCATTTGCGTGGCATCACCGCCCTCGCCGAGCAGACTCCGCAATGCGAGGAGGGCGCCAACGTAGACCACTGTGGCAACCCCCGCCAGTAGCATCGGAAAGACCAAGGCGCTATGAAAAAAGCGGCCACGGGTAAGACCACCAATCAACACCACTGGCAACAGGGCAAGCGCGTTTACGCCGAGTCGGTCCAGCCCGAGCACGTCAAGCAGGAAACCGGCGACCAAGACCCAGGCCAGCGCCTCCGGAACTCCGCGATAGGCGCTCCAACCGAGGAGCAACACGAGAATGAGACCGGGGGTCACGACCAGGAGTTGCCACCGGGGCAGGAGCGCGGTTTGCAGGAGCGCGGCAACGACGAGCAGCAGTCCGAAAACCGGACGGGTCATGAGCGAGCTGCCTCCCCTCCACGCGCCGCCACACCCGTCGACGTCCCTTTCCGTCGTGCGACGCGCCCCGGCTCGGATTCTTCCGAGCCAATGGCGTCAGTCTAGCAGAGCCAGGGCGCGAAGAGTGTACGTACACGG
>JACCXM010000178.1 GCA_013697005.1 Chloroflexia bacterium
GTCCAGGGGAGCGGCGTCTCTTCGCCCCAGGCGAGCACGGACCAGAGCTACTCCCCTTCCCGCAGGTCAACGGCGACGGCGAGTCTGTTCCGGTCCGGATGGACCGTCGCCGGTTGGCTGGTCCAGAAGGTCAGGGTGCGCTCGTGGATCACCATCGTGGCGCCGTCCGCGGTGGGGGTGATGTCTAGCGGCGCGGCGAAGTCGCGGCGCGGCCGGATGTCGATGACCGCGGGGGCGACCCCGGACAGCGCGCGCAACCTTCGCAGCACGACGCGCCCATCCCCGCCGCCCTGCTCCGCGGTGCGGTTGTCCCAGGGCCAGGCCATCGCGTCGGTGAGCTCCAGCTCCCAGGATTCGCCGCTCCAGCGGGTGACCAAGACCGCGCAATCTTCGACATAGTGCTGCTGCCCGAGGGTTGGCTGGCGGGGACCGGCCCGCCAGGAGCCACCCTGGCGGGCGTCGAGGAGGGCGCCGAACAACGGCGGACCGTCATAGATAGGAAGACAGAACCAATCGAGCGTGCCGTCGGCGGCAATCAGGGCCGCGGTGCGGCGATCGCCGATCACGCCATGGCTTGCAATGGGTAGATAGGGAATAGAGGGTATGGGATCGCTCATCGCACGGTGCTCTGCAAGATTCGCTCCACATGAGGCGTATCTTGGGATACCTTTGGTTGCTGTGGCTGGCGGCGGGCGCCGGCTCGATTGCCGGGACGCCGCATGCTGGCCACGCTCCGCCAACGTGATTTCGCGTTGCTCTGGATCGCCGGGCTCATCTCCATCGCCGGCAATTATGCGCTCATCGTGGCGCTGCCCCTGCATGCCTACGCACTGACCGGGTCCGCCATCGCCACCGGCGGGGTGTTTGCCGCCACGGTTCTGCCTCGCATCCTGCTGGGTTCGGTGGCCGGGGTGTTCGTCGATCGCTGGGACCGTAAGTGGACAATGGTCGCGGCCGATCTGCTGCGGGCCGCGGTGTTGCTGCCGCTGCTGGCAGTGGTCTCGTCCGACCTGCTCTGGCTGCTCTACCTGGTGCGGGCGGTCACCGGCATGCTCGGTCTGCTCTTCGAGCCGGCCGAGGCCGCGCTCCTGCCGCGGCTGGTGGGTGAGGAACGGTTAGTCACCGCCAATGCCTTGAACGCGCTCAATAACAATCTGGGCCGCCTGATCGGACCGGCCATCGGTGGCGTGCTCTACGCCGCGGGGGGAATTCCGGCCGTCGTCGTCGTCGATGCCGCCAGCTTCGCCGCCTCCGGTGTTCTCATCATGGCGATTCGCACCCGTGCCCAACCCGAGCGCGCGGATCTCCCTTCGGCCGGAGCGTCGGCGTGGGGACGGGCGCTCGGCGAGTGGCGAGCGGGTTTGCAGTTCGTGGCGGGTGACCGGTCGCTGCAAACCCTCTTCGTGGCGTTCGGCGTTGGCTTCGTGGGGGAGGGCACATTCGCCCTGGCCTTCACGCCACTGGCCGTCGATGTTCTGCAAGGCGGGGCGGAAGGCGCGGGTATTCTGGTGTCGGCGCAAGCGGTGGGAGGATTGCTGGCCGGGGTGCTGGTCAGCCGCGCCGCCGCCCGGTTCGCGCCGCGCGCGTTGTTTGGCTGGGGGCTGATCGGGTTGGGGTTCGCCGATCTGGGGCTGGCCAACGCGGCGAGTATCGTGCCGCCCGGTCCCCCGGCGGTCGCCCTGGCGGCGGTGTGCATGGCGCTGGCCGGTCCGCCGATTGTCATCGCGGTCGCCGCCGGCCGCGGTTTGCTGCAAACGCTGACGGTCGATGCGTTCCGGGGGCGGGTCTTCGGCGCACTGGGTTCCGCCGAGGGCGTCACCATGTTGCTCGGACTCGTGCTGGGGAGCGCGGTGGTGGGCCAGACCGGGGTCGTTTTCGTGCTCAGTCTCGGCGCCGCGATGTGGATCGCCGGCGGGCTATTCGCCCTGGTGAGACTGCCGTCGGATGTGGGGGTGGATCATTCCGGCGATGGGGCCACCCCGGCGCGGTAAACTGTGTGGCCGGTTTCGGTGTCCAGATAGGCATCGCGGTCACGCCGCCAGTGCGCCCGACCAAACGCGGGCGCCGTGGAACGCGGGCGACGCAGGCGTCGCCCCTGCGCGCCAGGGTCGCGAGCAGAGGAGGCGAGCTTGGATACGAGAGACATCACCACGCAAGCCCGGCTCAGCGACGAGGTGCGCCAAATCTGGGATGCCAAGGCCGCGTTCTGGGACGAGCAGATGGGGGAAGGCAACCAGTTCCAACTCGAGCTGATCGGGCCGGCGGTCGAGCGCCTGCTCGGGGTGGGACCGGGCGAACGCGTGCTCGATGCCGGCTGCGGCAACGGTGTCTCCTCGCGGCGGCTGGCGCACCTTGGGGCTGAAGTCGTGGCCTTCGATTTCAGCGCTCGTTTTCTGGAGCTGGCGCGAGCGCGCTCGGCAGAACGTGGCGATGGCATCGACTACCGGCTGATCGATGCGACCGACGAGCGCCAACTCCTGGCGCTGGGAGAAGGACAGTTCGACGCGGTGATCAGCACTATGGTGCTGATGGACATGCCGGTCATCGACGTCCTTGTGCGAAGCGCGGCGCGGCTGCTGTCGCCGGGCGGGCGCTTCGTCATTGCCGTGCCGCACCCGGCGTTCAATAACAATGCCGTAACCCTCTGCGCCGAAATGGCGGACAACCGGGAGGGACTGCTGGAGACGACGCATGCCGTCAAGAGCACCGATTACCTCGGGGTGCCGGCGGGCAAAGGGACCGGCATGCCCGGCGAACCAGAACCCCACTGGTATTTTCACCGTCCCTTGCACGAGTTGTGCGGTGTCTTTTTCCAGGCCGGATTCGTCCTGGACGGGTTGGAGGAACCCGCGTTCCTGACCCGCGAGCCGGACCCGCGGCGACTCAGCTGGAGCAACATCCCCGGGATTCCACCGGTTCTCGTCGCGCGCTTTGTGCCACGATCCGGAACCGTTATTATTCGGCGTGCCAGCGGCCACGCACCGTGAGTGAACGGGGAGACGCCATGTCGGAAATGCAATCCATGCCCGGGTCTCCCCTGCGATTCCGGCATCTCCTGCTGGAGCGGCTGACGGCCATCAAGACGCACACCTGGATGCTGCGGCGGCATCTTCAGCGCGGCGGGCTGGATCTCACCGCGGCCGAGGACCACCTCGATCAGATCGAGGTACACGTGGACGAAGCCGCGGCGTTGGCCGCGAACTTGCAAGCTCAGGTCCCACCACCCCCGTAGACGGTATGGGGAGAAGGGACTGCCGGGTGAAACAGATTGTGGTCGTCGATGACGAGCCAGTGATCCGCGATGTGCTCACCGCACTTTTCGAAAGCGAAGGCTATGCGGTGCGCACCGCCGCCGATGGTCTGGCGGCGCTGGAGGTGGTGGCCGAGCAGCCGCCCGATCTGGTAATCGCCGACATCATCATGCCCCGCCTGGACGGCTGGGGGCTGCTGGCATCCCTGCGCGAGCAGTACCCGGAGATTCCCATCATCCTGTTGAGCGCGACGTTTCGCGGCCAACCACCGAACGGCGCCATCCTCGTCGCCAAGCCTTTTGACGTCGATCACCTGCTGGCCACGGTCGGGCGGGAGTTGAACCGAACCGCGGGCGCCGAGTAGAGGAACGGCACGCATCCTGCGCGGTCACATCTCGGGTATGCTATGGCGACCACGTTACCGTTAGCGCCCAGCTCGACGTTGTTCCGCACACCGGAGCCCGACGTGTCGCCGCTGCCTCACTTTCGTCAGGCCGGCTCCGGTGGTTGCCCGCATCGTCGCTCTTGGCGCCTCGCCTCGAGGCCGGTGCTATGGTCGCAATTCCCCAGGAACGATCCGCGCTGGCACGCTTCAACGGCCGGGACGTTCTGGGCCGGCTGTGGTCGCACTTTCTCCTGCGCCGCATCGCCAAAGCGCTCTTCACGGTCTTCTTCGTCAGCACCCTGATCTTTTTCCTGGTGCGCCTGTTACCGGGAAGTCCGGTCGAGGTACTCATCGCGCAACTGACCGGCGAGTACGGCTATTCGTACGAGATGGCCGCCAACCAGGCGCGATCGCTGTTCGCGATCGACCCGAATCAACCACTCTTCCTTCAATATATTGACTACCTGAGGAATCTGATGCGGGGCGATCTCGGACAATCGCTGCTCTCTCCCGGCGTGCCGGTGACGGCGATCATCCTGAAGTACCTCCCCTGGACCCTGTTCAGTGTTGGGCTCGGGTTGCTGCTGGCGTTTGCCGGCGGCGTGGTGCTGGGGATGGTGATGGCGTACCGGCGCAACTCGGCGCTCGACCATCTCCTCTCGATCGCCGCGTCGCTGTTCTATTCCGTGCCAAGCTACCTGTTCGGCATCATGGTGATCGTCTTTTTTGGGATCAGGATGGGCTTACTGCCGATCGCGGACATGCGCGGCACCCTTTCTTCCGGTCAGCAGGTGGAGTTGAGCGTCGCGTTCATCAAGGACGCGCTGTTTCACGCCGCGCTGCCGATCGTGACCTATGCGCTGACCGGTCTCGGCGCCTGGATGCTGCTGATGAAGAGCAGCACCATCGCCGCACTGGAGGAGGATTTCGTCACCGCGGCGCGCGCCCGCGGTCTTCCCGAGCGGAGGATCGCCATCCTTTATGTTGGGCGCAATGCCATTCTGCCTCTCTTCACGCAGTTGACGATTTCCATCGGTTTCATCGTCGGCGGTTCCTTTCTGGTCGAGCCGATCTTCCAGTATCAGGGTATCGGCTACACCCTCTTCAAGGCGATTCAATCGCGCGATTACCCGTTGCTGCAGGGGATCTTCCTGATGATCACGATCTCCGTGGTGGTCACGAATCTGATCGCCGATCTGCTCTACAGCCGGCTCGATCCGCGCATCCGCAGACCAGGGAGGAGCGACTAAGCCGTGGCTCAGACGACGGCCACCCGGGGAGGCGAACGGCGGGAGGCGGAAGGCGGGAGCACCGTGGCGTCCGCATCCCACCGTTCGCCCGCAGCCTCTCGTGGCGTCGGTTGGGGTCAGGTCTTTGTGCGATTTCTGCGCCATGACAAGATCGGCGCCGCGGCCTTCGTGGTCTTCGGATTCTTCGTGTTCCTCGCCCTGTTCGGTCCGCTCCTCACCTCCACCGACAAGGTTACCGATCTCAGTCAACTCTACAGCCAGCCCTCCCGCGACCACATCCTGGGCACCGATTACGCCGGGCACGACATTTTTACCCAGATCGTGCGCGGTACCCGCAGCGTGATGGTCGTCGGCGCGCTGGCGGCGGCGATGTCGACCGTGCTGGCGGTGACGCTGGGGGCCCTCAGCGCCCTGGTGGGGGGGCCGCTGGACTCCGGGGTGCTCCTGATCACCGATGTGGTGCTGACGATTCCGTACATCGTTTTTCTCGGCGTATTGGCGACGTTCGTCAAGCTCGACAGTCCAATTCTGCTGGCGCTCATCATCGCCGCCGTTTCGTGGCCGACGTTGCTGCGGGCGGTCCGCGCCCAGGTGCTCTCGCTCAAGGAACGGGAGTATGTCGAAGCGGCGCGCGTGCTCGATCTCGGTACCGCGCACATTCTCTTCCGCGAAGTGCTGCCGAACATGACCAGCTACATCGTCATCAACTTCGTCATCGCCATGACAGGCGCCATCTACGGGCAGATCATCCTCTACTTCTTCGGTCTGGTGCCCCTCTCGGGCGACAACTGGGGGTTGATGATCCAGTTCGCCTTTACGAAGGGGGCGATCTACTTCACGAACAGTCTCTGGTACATCATGTCGCCGATCGTCGCCATCTGCCTGCTGCAGCTTTCGCTGGTGTTGATCTCCCGCTCGCTGGAGGAGATTTTCAATCCACGGTTGCGGGAAGGATGAACGAGGGTGCGAGGGTCATAGGGTGATGGGGTGATAGGGAACGTTCCTTCCGACTTCCGACTTCCGACTTCCGACTCCGTGATTGGGCGGCTGGCGGATGATGTGGTGCTCTCGATCGAGGATCTGTGGGTCGAGTACCAGACGCCGGCCGGTCCGATGCAGGCGGTGCGGGGCGCGACGCTGGAGATTCGCCGCGGCGAAGCGGTGGCGCTGATCGGCGAGAGCGGGTCGGGTAAGACAACGCTGGGGCTCGCCCTGCTTCGCCTGCTGACCCGGACCGCGCGGGTCTCGCGGGGCCGCGCCCGGTTCCGCATCGGGGACGGCCGCACGCTCGAGCTTTTTTCCCTCGGCGGCTCCGATCTGCGGCGCTTTCGCTGGCAGGAATGCGCGATGGTCTTCCAGGCGGCTTTGAACTCGCTCAACCCGGTGCTGAAGGTGCGGGACCATTTCATTGAGACGGCCCGCGCGCATGGCCGCAAGGACGACCGCCAGACGAGCGAGCGCGCGCGGGAGCTGTTGCGCATGGTCCAGCTCGACGGCGAGCGGGTCTTGTCCTCCTATCCGCACGAGCTCAGCGGCGGTATGCGGCAGCGTGTTTCGATCGCGCTCAGCCTGCTGTTGGAGCCGCAACTGATCATTCTCGACGAACCGACGACCGCGCTCGACATCCTGACCCAACGGGCCATCATCGACGTGATTCGCTCGTTGCGACAGCGGTTGAACTTCACCATGATGTTCATTTCGCACGATCTCTCGCTCGCCGCCGAGCTGGCCGACCGGGTGGCGACGATGTACGCCGGCGAGCTGGTCGAGGTCGGCAAGGTGCGCGATGTTTTTTACACCCCGAAACATCCCTACACGGTTGGTCTGCTCAACGCGGTGCCGCCGATCGCCGGCGAGGAGTTCACGCCGCTGACCGCGATCCCCGGTTCGCCGCCAGATTTGTTGGCGATGCCCTCTGGTTGCTCGTTTCACCCGCGCTGTCCCTACGCCACCGAGCTGTGCGTGCGGCAGGCGCCTCCCCTCTTCGCGGTCGGCAACGGTCACCAGGCGGCGTGTTTCCACTGGGAGCGGGTGACGCGCCGGCTGGATGTCTGGGAAGGAGCGGTGAGGTGACTATAACCGAACCGCTCTTGAGTCTCGATCATGTCAGCCGCGAGTTCAGCACGCGGCGCGGGCGCATCACCGCCGTGGACGACGTCTCATTGGCGATCGGGCGCGGGGACATCCTCTGTCTGGTCGGCGAGAGTGGCAGCGGCAAGACGACGGTGGCCCGGATGGCGGCCGGTCTGCTGGAACCGACGCGGGGAACCGTCCGCTTCGAGGGGCGTGATCTGCACCAGACATCGAAAGGCGAGCACAAGGCGTACCGGCGGGCGGTGCAACTGGTCCATCAGGACCCCTATGCCTCGCTCAACCCGGTGCGCACCATCGGCGACACCTTGCGCGCGCCGGTGCTCCACCACAAGCCGGTGCGGGGCCGGCGCGAGGGGACACGGCGGGCGGCCGAGCTGCTGACCCTGGTCGATCTCACCCCGCCGCAGAACTTCCTGAGCAAGTACCCGCATCAGCTCAGTGGCGGTCAGCGGCAGCGGGTGGCCGTGGCGCGGGCACTGGCGCTCAATCCGCGGTTGATCATCGCCGACGAGGCGGTCTCCATGGTCGACGTCTCGATCCGGGTCAGCATCCTCAATACCATGCTCAAGCTGCGCAACGAACTCGGCGTGGCATTCCTCTTCATCACGCACGATCTGGCGGTGGTGAAATATTTTGGCTGGGAGGGCCATGTCGGCGTCATGTACGTTGGCAAGCTGGTCGAGTTCGGCCGCACCCCGCAGATCATCGGCCGGCCACTGCATCCCTATGCGAAGGCATTGGCGGCGGCGATCCCCGAGGCCGATCCCGATCTGACGCGCACCAAAGATAAACTCCAATTGCGCAGCCTGGATATTCCGAATCTGACGGCGTTGCCGAGCGGGTGCGTATTCCACCCGCGCTGTCCCTATGTCGTTCCCGGTCTCTGCGACGAGGTCGCGCCACGGTTGGAGGACGTTGGGGAGGGGCGGGAGGTTGCATGTCATGTGGTGGCGCGCGAGCGGCAAGCCCTCACCCCCCTATCCCCCTCTCCCGGCTCGACGGGAGAGGGGGGAACGGAGGCAGCGTAATTGGCCATGCCGCCATGGATCACGTGCATTTCGTGTGATCAATGAGAAAGGAGGTCGCGAATTGAGCTATCAACCGCTCGCTTTCAGCTCTCAGTCGTTCACTCGTTGCTGATCGCTAACTGCCAACAGCCAACTGCCATTAGCGCAAAAGGAGACCCCGATGACTACCGACCGGACGTTCGACGAGATCGTGCTCAACCGCCGCCGTCTGCTCGGCACGGCGGCCGGTGCCGCCGCGGGGGCGATGCTCGCCACTGGAGCCGCGCCCGAGTTTGCTGGCCGCGCGGTGCTGGCCCAGGATGGGGCGAGCGAGTTTCACACCGCCTGGCCCTGGTCGCCCCTGCCACAGGGTCACTTCAACCTGATGCAAGGGGTCGTCAACGCCATCTTCGCGCCGCCAAACATCTACGCTGACCTCATCATCCAGCCGATGGCCCTCTACTACTGGTCGGCCGGCGAGTGGCTGCCGCTGATGGCGACCGAGTGGAGCTTCCTCGAGGACGGGACCACCTTCCAGGTGAAGCTGCGGCAGGGCGCGAAGTGGAGCGACGGAGCGGACTTCACGTCCACGGACGTCCTCACCACCTTCTGGTGCGCCCGCATCATGAACAATACGGTTTGGCGGTACCTTGATCGGGTCGAGGCGCTCGATGAGTACACCGTCAACTTCGTCATGAAGCAGCCCTCGACGGTGGTCGAGCGCTACGTCCTGCGCTTCAACATCGTCTCCGACGTCACCTACAACGACTGGTCGGCCCAGGCGCAGGCCCTCTTCGAGAGCGGCAAGACGATGGATGACCCGGAAGGTCAGCAGCTCCTGGAGGGCTTCACCACCTACCGGCCGGAGGATGTGATCGCCAGCGGTCCGTTCATGTTCGACGTCGACAGCATCACCAACGCCCAGCTCACCCTGGTCAAGAACGACCAGGCCTGGAACGCCGACCTGGTCCTCTTCGACCGCATCGTCAACTTCAACGGCGAGACGCCGGACATCACCCCGCTCGTCCTCGCCAAGGACATCGACTACGCTACCCAGGGC
>JACCXM010000207.1 GCA_013697005.1 Chloroflexia bacterium
CCTCCTTTGAGTTCCCGGATACAGCCAGGTGTCACGCTGCAAGCTGGTGAAGCGATTGTTCCCAACGGGCTCACCGGTCTGCGCATCGCCATTTTTCCTGGCTGCATGACCACGAATCTCTATCCGGAGCAGGGTGAAGCGATCGTACGAACGTTGCGCGCGCTGGGTGCGAGTGTGGTCGTCCCACGCGGACTCCATTGCTGCGGCTTGCCGGCGCTCAATTCCGGTGATCTGCGCCACGGCACGTGGATGGCGCGGCAGACCATCCGCGCCCTGGACGCATGCTCGGCGGACTGGATCGTCTCCGGCAGCGCGAGCTGCGTTGTCACGCTCGCGCAGGATTACGAGCACCTGTTTCGGAACGATGCGGCATGGCTCGCGCGTGCCCGGCGACTGGCGGCAAAAGTCCGGGATTTCACGACCTTGATCGACGAGACAGGACAACTGACGGCGGGCAGCTTGGCCCATGCCACCCCGCGCGTGCTGGCATATCATGATTCCTGCCAAGGTCTGAATGCGCTGCATTTGAGCGCCGCACCGCGGCGGATTCTGGGCGACGTCTTGGGACACGATGTGCGGAATCTGGCGGAGCCAGGATTCTGCTGCGGTTTTGGGGGAAGCTTTTCCTTTGATTATCCGGAAATTAGCGCGCGATTGATGACGCAGAAGTTAGCTGATGCCGCGGCGACCGGCGCTCTCGACATCGTTACTGACAATCAAGGCTGCATTATGCAACTTCGGGGCGGCGCTGACGCTGCGGAAAAACCGTTTCGCGTGTTCCACATAGCGCAATTGGTGGCCGACGCTATCGCGGCGACCGAGCGCTATTACCGCCGTGAGACCGCGTTATCGGTTGGTGCGATGGGAAGTGAGGAGAATGGATCAGGCGCCGTTTGATCCACCACCATTGGCCGTTTTTTTTGACCTCGACGACACGTTGTGCGATTACGCTTCGGCCCGGAACGCGCGGCTCCAATACATATTCCACCAGGCCCTCGATTCACGCGGGGATGGTCGAGTCGCTATCGATCTCAAGCAGATGATCGCTGATTCCATTCAGATGCATCCTCATGGCGCCGACCACTTCGCTGAGCTTTTCGTTCGCTACGGCATTGATGATCCAGACCACGCAGCCCGCGCGGCCAGCTGGTACCGGAGCAATCGATTCTTTGGTTTGGAGCTTTTTTCTGATGCGCGCCAAGTACTGCAGACCGTCCGTAACGTGACGTCCCAGCACAGCACCGTGGCATCGAAGAGAGTGGGAATCATTACGAACGGTCCGGTCGAGGTCCAACGTGCGAAGGTCGAGCTGTTGGGAATCAGCGACCTCGTCGATTTTGTGCTGATTTCCGAAGAGTTTGGCATCGCAAAACCTCACCCCGCGATTTTCCGAAAGGCGTTAGACCTGGCTGGAGTGCAACCTGAGCATTCAGTGTTCGTCGGCGACTCCGCTGAATTTGACATGGCTGGCGCGCGGGCCGCCGGATTATCGTCGGTGTGGATCAACCGCCATGAGGCCGTCTGGACTGAATCGAACTGGTCGCCGGACCGCCAGGTTCGGTCGCTTCGCGCTTTGCCGCCGTTGCTCTGCGCTTTCGCGGAAATCGAGGAATGGTGAAGGTGAAGAATCAACGTGGTGTTTCTCGCCGTGCGATGCTGCTCGCCGGAGCGGGAATCGGGGCATTTGCCCAGGGCTGGTCTGCGTCGCCAGGCGCCATTGCCCAGGATAATCCAGGCACTCCTGGTCCGCACCAGGCGGCGGGCGATAGCGTAATACTGGCGCTGCCTCCAGGTGTCGCGCTGGCATCAGGCGATGATGTGAGTTCGAGTCAACCTTCGCCAGGCGGAGCGCTGAAGCTCGTACGCCCCGGAACGAATGTCTCAGATTTCAACCCAGCCGCGTTTGGCCAGGACATGCAGATACCCCTGAGTTATCTGGAATCGCTAGTTCGCCCCGACCCGCGGACTTTGCGCCCAATACCGTGGTTGGGGAGAGGCTGGGAGTGGCGAGACTCTGGACTGACGCTCGCCATCAGCATACGTGAGAGAGTCACCTGGCATGACGGATCGCCCCTGACAGCGAACGATGCCGCGTTCTCTTTTCAGGTGTATCAGCATGACATCGACTCGGCAGTCGCCGGGTTGTTTGGCTTGGTTGACACCGTTCAGGTCGTGTCCGCTCGGGAGCTCATCGTGCGGTTCCGCGAACGAGACGCGAGCTGGCTATTCAACTCCGCAAGTCTGCCAATTTTCTCTCATGAGCAGTACGGCGAATTCTGGGACGCGATGCCATCGAGTGAGCGATCGCTCTCCGGTTTTGATTGGACCACAACCCTGCCGATCGGGACTGGTCCGTGGCAAGTCGCGGACTGGGACAACAGCCAGGTCAGATTTCGTCGCAACCAAGCATATTGGCAGGAACCTTCGTGGTTCGATTCGCTCGAGATTCGCGTGGAAGGGGGATCGCGCACGCGTCTCGATGCCTGGGTGTCCGGCGATTCGCATATCGCCTGGCCGGTCCACGTCAGTGATTTCGCGGCGATCGCGGACGCGAAGGGAGTTCTGCGCCCGGAGCCCGCGGCGGCGGTGATGTTCGCTGCCTTCAACTTTGCGAATCCGCTGCAACCAGCGGGAAGTTTATGGACGGATCCTCAGGTTCGGCGCGCCGCATCGTTGGCGATCGATCGCGAGCGGTATGCCGCGGAAGTGTTCGGCGGTTACGTGCGCTGGGACGCTGTAGGAGCCATCGCGCAGCCGTGGGCGAACGATCCCTCGTTGCGCACCGAGCCCTTCGATCCCGCTACCGCATCCGCCCTCCTCGCGGCAGCGGGGTGGTTCGATTATGACGGCGACGGGGTTCTCGAAGATATCAACGGATGGCCCCTGCGGCCGGTGGCGATCTTGCGCGAAGACAGCCGGCCGGAGCTGGCGTCGGTTCTGGCGCGCGTGGCGCGGGATCTTGCCGGCGTCGGTATTGGACTCGCGGTCGAAGCACTGTCCGCCGCGGCGTTCGCCGAACGATGGATAACGCGCCGCGATTACGATCTGATCGCGTACGCCTATGACCAGCTTCCGGGTTTCACCGACTTCGATCTCTATGGCTCCGCGTGGGACATCAGATCGAATGCGGCCGGATGGAATCCGGGCGGGTACGCCAATCCAGACGCCGACGCGGCAATTGATGAGTATCTCGACGCAATCTCGATAATCCGGCAGGCGATTGCCCTCCGGCGGTTGCAACGCGCCGTCAATGACGATCTCTTTGCCCTTTGGTTCGGATTTCCGCACGACCTGGTGCTGGTTGCCGATGAGGTCGCGGGTTACCGGCCGGATATGGCGTGGCAAACAGCGCGTACACGGGAGCTGTGGCAGGCGATCGATCCGTCATCCCCATAAGCCTGCCAGTACCCGCTACACGGAGTCTGTACTGCTGCTTCCAGCGAATCCAGGCGGGTCGCTGGCCGGAAATGACTCCTCGATGGCTTCCGTGACCTCGACATTGTCCACCTTTTCTTCGCTCGCCACATCTTCGTCACGGGCCGTGTCGACGGAATAGATCACCTTGCCCAGTCCCGCTCGTTCAGGTTCTGCGTTCATTCATCGTCTCCAGTGATACCTCTCAGGAATACCGCGATTGCCTGTCATGGAGAGCTACTTGACTGCTCCGGCGGTCAACCCCTTGACGATGTGCCTCTCCATGATCAAACCAATGATGAGGAGGGGGGTGATCGCCGCCGTAGCCAACGCCCCGATCGACCACCAGCGAGTTCCTTGCGAACTGGTCTGACCTGCCAGAAGAATCGGCAGCGTTGGTGAATCCGCGGATGCGAGCACCACCGCGAAGAAGTACTCGTTCCAGGCGAAAACGAGGGAGAGGATGAATGCGGCAACAAACCCAGGCGCGGCGATCGGCACCACGATTCGCGTGAACGCCTGCCAAATCTAAGCGCCGTCGACAAGCGCCGCATGTTCGAGCTCGATGGGTATTGACATGAATTGGTCGCGCATGATCCAGATCACGATTGGCAGATTCATGATTGTATAGACCAGCACGAGCCCAATGCGCGTATCGAGCAAATCGAGCTCACGGTAAAGCACCAGCAAGGGGAGGGCCAGCGCCACCGGCGGCAAAATCAGTTGCGAAAGAAACCAGAACGAGATGTCCTTGTTACGCAAAGGACCGAGGCGGTAGGAGAACCGAGAAAGACCATAGGCTGCCAGGGAGCCTATCAGCGTCGCGAGCAAAGCGGCGCTGAGTGAGATCGTGACCGTGTTGGTCGCATGTTTGAGGAAATGGTCTCGCGCGCTCGATGTCTTGCCGATGGTGTCTGGTGAGAGACCAAGCGACTCCCAGCCCTTCCAGTTCGGCTCGAACTGAATCCAGGGAATGATGTCGAACTGGTAAATGTCCTTGGCCTCTTTGAAGGCCGTGGTCACGGTCCAGTAGATCGGAAAGAGGCAGACGAAAGCCCAGAACAGCAGAATGGCGTATGTTGCGACCCTGCGCACCATCATGTGACTTTTTCCACCCACTTGTTGGCAACCCACAAGACAACCGTGATCGCGATGATGATGATCAGCAGATAGAACTGTGACAGGGCCGTGGCGTAGCCAACGTTCGTTTTCTGAATTCCTTCCCGGTAGATGAACAGGCTGATCGTATCGGTTGCACTCCCTGGACCTCCTCCGGTCACCACCCGCACCACGTCGATCAGTTTGAGCTCAAAAATCACCCGCAGAATGATCGCGGTCAAAGACACCGGAAGCATCAGCGGAAAGATCATGTGAAGAAATGTCTGCAATGATGAAGCACCGTCGATTTTCGCCGATTCGAGCACTTCGAATGGGATCGCTTGCAGCCCGGCCAGCAGCAGCACCATCATGAACGGTATCGAGTACCAGGCATCCAACATCATGATGTTGAGCCTGGCCAGCCACGGGTCTTCGTAGAACGAGATGTTGGTGAAACCGAGAGCTTCGAGCACCGGAATGATCGGTCCGTATTGGCTGTTCAGAATCGATTTGCCAATCATGAAACTGACCGCGACCGGACTCAGCATGAACGGCAAGAGAAAGACAACCCGGAAAAATTTGCGCCCACGAATATTCTGATTCAGCAAAATGGCAAGGAGGTATGCAATGACATATTGCGCAAGCACGGCGGTGACGTAGTACCCCATGTTCTTCATGGCGTTCCAGTAACCACCGTCGTTCAGGAGCTGCCGGTAGTTATCCAGCCCATTGAATTGTCTTCCCGCGGCGGCGCTCAGATTCCAGCTGTTGAAGGCGATGAATAGCGCGTAGATGGTTGGAAAAATGACGAACGCGACCGTCAGCAATACAGCCGGCAACAAGAAAACGGCCCGTTCGCCGTGTTGCCCGCGTGATAGCACCATCCCCAGGCAGAGACTCGCCGACCAGGCGAGAAGCGCCACCGCTACCGGGCGCCAGTTAGCAAATCCCATCTCGGTCACGCCGGCCGTCTTCAGAAACTGCATGACAATGAGGGCCAGAACCGCCAGTGATGTGACACGAATCAGAGTGCGCCCGAATATGGCGCGCCACTCCGGCGATGCGGCCGAGGCCACGCGCGGTTCCGATATCTCGAGCGCCGGAGTGTCTTGCATGAGTCACCACAGGGTAACGCCGCTGTGCGCAGAGTTCGCAGCGTGCGCGAGAGTCGGAACCGAGGCGGCCCCGACCCTCGCATTGTTCCGGTAACTAGCCGAGCGCTGCCTGATAGAGCCCGATCTGGCTGTCTCGCCCAATATCGTCGGTGATTTGCTCCCACGCCGCGGCCGCCGCGTCGAGCGCCTCTTGGGCGGTGATCTCGCCCGCGTAGGCGCGCGCCAACTCGATTTCCGCGGCCACGTAATACTGGAAAATGCCGGGAATCCGTGGCTCGATCGCGCCATTCGGATGGTTATACGAATCGGCCTGAGACGCCAGATACGACGCCACGAACTCGGCGGGCAAACCTGTCGTTGCCCACAAGTCTTCGTTGAACGAGCTCGTCCGGTACGGCTGGAACCCGGATGGGTAGACCGCCGTCCATGTGCCGAGGTCCTTGCCGCCGAGGTGGGCGGCGAGGCTCCACGCCGCCTTGTTCACGCCCGACGCTTCCGAGCGGTTCATGACATACAAACCCCACCCGATGTAAGCCTCATTCGGCGCGAAGTTCGGGCCGGTTGGCAGCGTATCCCACTCTCCGGATTCGTTGTTGTAGACGTCGTCCGATCCGGGCAAGATGCTGAACATCACCTTGTCCTGCACAACCGACACGTCGTTGGTGTAGACGTTCGAGCCGACATCACCCCACCAGTGCAGCATCGACCCGATTCCGGCCAGGAATTGCTCCTGCCAGGTGCGGTTGCCATCGGCATTGACCTGGTCGGATGGCTCGAACGGCAGCGCATCGATCACGTCTTGCGCTGCGCGCACGAAAGCGGGATTGTTCACATACGGCGTCATGTCGGCGGGATTGAACAGCCAGGCAGAATTGTCCGGATGCTTCGCGTAGGCGCTGGCGCGGCTGGCAAAGAAGTACCACCCGAAGCCACCCCACGGGGCACATTCGTCAAGGATTCCGTAGAGATCCTCGCCGTCCAGTTGCTTCCCGCTTAGGAACTGAGTGACGGCCTGGACCTGTTGCCAGGTCTGAGGCACGCCCCATTCCTGCGCGCCTCCCGCGGCAGACCACTCCGCCGCCAGATCCTGGTTGGCAAAGACGTCGGATCGGTAGTTGAAGTTGTGAGCGTCGGCATCAATCGAGAGCCGGTACGTGGTGCCGTCCCAGGTTCCGACTGGAGGCTGGAGGAGTTTGACGTAGTCAGCCACGTCCACCTGGGTGGCCACCCAGTCCGGCATCGCGGAGGCGAGACCTTGGCCGAGTATGTCACCTTCCCAGGGCGCCCCGCCTTCCAGCACATCGAAATCGATGGTGTCACTGACGATGCTCTGTTGCACCCGCGCGAAGACTTCGTTCTGCGGGAGGTCGATCCATTCGATTTGAGCGCCGGTGTACTCCTGCCAGGCCTCGCTCAGCGGACGAAAGACCAGATTGTGGACACCGCCATTGTTGAGGCCAAGGAACGTCAATTGCTGGCCCTGGAACTCACCGGGCTGCACGTTCGCCTTGGTTGGCTCCAGCACCAGCTCCCCGACTCGTTGCATGTCTGATTCGGTTGGCTGCGCGCCCGCGCCGGGGATGGCCAGGATCTGTTGAATGACACTCTCCTGCGCCAACGCCCGCTGATAGGACTTGCCCGGGATTCCCCAGGCATACAGACCGGCAGCTGCGCCTGTCGCTGCTTTGATGACGGAACGCCGATTCGCTGATTGGCGAAGTATTCGACTGCGCATTGTTTTCGAACCTCCCTGAGTGCGCCACTGCACGTCGTGGCCCGCTTCCCAGACTTGGGTTTGATCGGACCAGGGCGTACTATCCCCACCACCAGGATTCCTGTCAACAGCCTCGGGCACAGAATTGACGTCCATGAGAGAAAATTTTTTGACCGTCAGCGAGGTTTCATCGAATCCCGCAATCGCGGGTCGACCTCCGTGGCGAATTGCGTCCCGCCTCAATTCCTTTCGGCAACCGGGGGTTTCGACCGCGGAGGCGATTAGGCGACAGGCACGGGTAACCGGGTTGACCGCGCTGGAGTTGAACTTTCCGCGGCATGTTCTCGACTTCGGCAAGGGCGAACTCGACGCACTCTTGATCGAAACAGGTTTGCCGATGACGGCGCTCAACCTTCGCCTCGACGATCTCACGTTCCGCCGCGGCGCCTTCACCGCGCCCGAGCAGCAAACCCGGCTGGAGGCGCGGCGGATTGCCCAGGACGCGGTCGATTGCGCGGCGCGGTACAGCGCCGGGCACGTCGTGCTCTGGATGGCGGACGACGGATGGGATTACCCGTTCCAAACGGACTACGGGGCGATTTGGCAAGCGGAAATCGAGGGCTTTCGGTCGGTCGCCGATCGCAACCCGGCGATTCGCGTCAGTGTCGAATACAAACCGCGGGAGCCACGCCGGTTTTCCCTGATTCGGTCGATGGCGGACGCGCTGCTGGCGGCCAACGAAGTGAACCGGCCGAATTTCGGGGTGACGATCGACGTCTGCCATAGCTACATGGCGGGTGAGCATCCACCAGCCGCCGCCGCGGCGGCGTTGGCCGCGGGAAAATTATTCGGCGTCCATCTCAACGATGGGTACGGACCCGCGGACGATGGGCTCATTGTGGCGAGCGTGCACCAGCGCGACACGCTCGAGCTTATCCATGTTCTGAAGTCGGGAAGCTACGACGGAACGATCTATTTCGACACCTTTCCCATAAGGGAAGAACCTGAGGAGGAACTGGCGGCCAATATCGCTACCGTGCAACGCCTTTTGCGGCGATTGGATCACGTCAACCTAACAGAACTCACCGCGGCGCAATCGGCGCAGGATGCACTCGCCGTGGCGCGCGTCCTCGGCGCGGAGTGAAACAACCGCGTGGCAGTAACGGTTTCGATGTGGTTGTGGTGGGAAGCGTCCACATGGATCTCATCGCCACGGCGCCTCGCTTGCCGCGTGCTGGAGAATCGCTACTCGGCGCCAATTTCATCGCGATTCCCGGCGGAAAAGCCGGTAATCAAGCCGTGGCCGCGGCGCGGCACGGTGCCCAAACCGCCATCGTCGCTCGGGTCGGAAACGACGCGTTTGGAGACGAACTGCGCCAGGCCTTGGACCGCAAAGGCGTCAGCGTCGGGCTCCTGCAAACCGATGAAAACGAAGCGACCGGGGTCAGCC
>JACCXM010000212.1 GCA_013697005.1 Chloroflexia bacterium
GCTTCACCCAGGCGCTCAAGAAGGTGGCGCAGGGACTTGGTGTCGACATTCGCCCCGGCAAAGAGGTCCACCACATCTGCGTCGAGGGCGAGCGGGCGACCGGCGCGGTAACGACCGACGGCGAGGAGTTCCACTCCCGCATCGTGCTCTCCAACGCCGACCCGAAACGAACCTATCTGAAACTCGTCGGCGCACGCTACCTGCCGGACGAGTACGCCCGCGATATCGAGAATATCCAGATCACCTCGCCGGTGATGAAGATCAACTTCGCCTGCGACCGCTTGCCGGAGTATCCCGGACTGCGCGACCGCGGTTACGAGCTGGGACAGACCGGCGGGGTGACGATCGGGCCGAGCATCGAATACCTGCAACGCGCCTACGAAGACGCTCGCCAGGGCCGTCCCGCCGATTGGCCGTTCTTCTCCATCCACGCGCAGTCGGCGGTCGACCGCACCCTGGCGCCGGAGGGCAAGCAGACCTTCTCCATCTTTACCCAATTCTTCCCTTACGAGCTTGCCGAAGGCACCTGGGACGAGCGCCGCGACGAGATCGCCAAAAACGCTCTCGCCCGTTTCGCCTGGTTCGCGCCGAACATGGCCGACGCCGAGATCACGATGCAGGTGCTGGCCCCGCCCGATATCGAGGCTCGTTTCGGGCTCACCGGCGGTCACATTTTCCAGGGCGAGCTAGTGCCGGAGCAGGCGTTCGACATGCGCCCCGTGCCTGGCTCGCGGTCGTACCAGGGTCCCATCGCCGGGCTCTTCCTCTGCGGCTCTGGCGCCTGGCCAGGCGGCTGCGTGATGGGCGCGCCGGGCCACAACGCCGCCCACGAGGCGATTGATAGGTTGCGGGCGGGGGAGTACGCGTAGGGAGTCCTCATCATGGCGATCGCCAACCGCATCAGCGAGCAGGAGTACCGGGAGCTGGCGCTCAACGAGCCGGACTTTCGGTGGGAGTTGTGGGACGGGGTGCTCGTGGAGAAGCCGTTGATGAGTATGAAGCACGAAGACGTGGCGTCCTATCTCGGATATCTCCTGCAAAACCAGCTCGACCGCGGTGTTTATCGCGTTCACATCAACGGCGGCAGAACCCGGTATACCTCACGCAACTACTACATCCCGGATGTCGTCGTCATTCCCGCCGCGTTCGTGCTGCCAGTCATGAGCGATCCTCGGTCCCTCGATGCCTTTGCCGAGCCGCTGCCGCTAGTCGTCGAAGTCTGGTCACGAACGACCGGGGACTATGACATTGCGGCGAAACTCCCCGCCTATCGGGAGCGCGGTGACCTCGAGATCTGGTTCATCCATCCCTACGAGCGGACGCTGACCGCCTGGCGCAGACAGCCCGATGGGAGCTACGCGGAAGAGGTCTACCGGGGAGGCATGGTTGCCGTTACCTCCCTCCCCGACGTCACGATTGATTTCGACGCCTTGCTCGACGGATAAACCCGTGGAACCCTCCAACTCCCCCCTGTAATGCGCTCCCGGCTACGTCCGGCGGCTCCTGCGCGCGAGGGCGTGGCACGCGGTATGCACTCGCTGACTGGGCGAGATACGCGCGGCCGGATTGATGGCTCTCCCTGGATTCAGGGACCGCGCGGTTTCGCAACGTGATACGAACGAAAAGGAGTGCAGACCATGGTCGATCAACTGCTCGGTGGCCTGTTCGGGGCCCAGGATGACGATGACGATGACAAGCGCCGCGGGCGTGCCCGCGACTTTGTCGATCGGCACGAGCGCGGCGCGCACGATCAGATGGGCGACGATGAGGTGATTCACAACTACCGCGCCGCCGCCTCCCGGCTTTCGCCGGACGAATACCAGCGCGCGGCGGCGGATGCGTTGCGGCAGATGGATCCCGAGCAGCGCAAGGAGTTGCGGCGTGAGATGCGCCGCCGCTCGCGCGACCGTTTCGATGCCGCGGACGATTCCCCCGAGGAGCTGGCCCGCACCATGCGGCGCGCCGATGAGGAAGACCAGGGCGGCGGCGGTCTGGCGGGACTCTTCGGTCTCGGCGGCGGAGATTCGTCCGGCACCAAATCGCAGAGCGGAGGCATCGGGGGCATTCTCGACAATCCGCTGGCGAAGGTCGCGATGGCCGGTGTCGCCGCGATGGCGGCGAAGAAGCTGACCGACCCCAACCGGTAGCGGAACGCCAGAGCGCACCCCGGTGCGCGCCAATACTTGGGAAGGACCGCGACAGAGGTCGCGGCCCTTCTGTTGCCTGTGAACCATGGGGCGATTCGCGGCATAGTTAGCGGATTCGGCGAAAAGGGCGATACGTCGCGAGTCGCGGGAGGCGGGGTTGGGCGAGGCTAAGGAGGTCGATCTCCCCCACATCGGGCGTGGGTTCACCACCCGCGCCGTCCACGCCGGGGAACGGCCGCGGCGTCTGGAGTTCACCCCGACCGTCACCCCGATCTATCCCTCGGTCTCCTATCTGGCCGATGATCCCGAGACACAGGACGCGGTCTTCGGCGGCGAACGCGAGGGATATGTCTATACCCGCCACGGCAACCCCACCACCCGCGCTCTCGAAATCGCGGTGGCCGCGCTGGAAGAGACCGAGGATGCGGTCGCCTTCGGCTCGGGGATGGGGGCGCTGCTGGCCGCTATTCTCAACGAGGTCCAGGCCGGCCAGCGGATCGTCGCCAGCCGCGATCTTTATGGCGCCACCCAGGCGCTGCTGGGCAACGTCTTCGCCACCCTCGGTGTGAAAACGACCTTCGTCGATATCCTCGATCGGGACGAGGTGGCGCGGGTGCTGGCCGAGATTCGTCCCCGCATCCTCCTCTTCGAGACGATCTCCAATCCGCTCGTCCGCGTCGCGGATATCCCGGCGCTGGTTGCGATCGCAAGGCGGAGCCGGGTAAAGACGATCATCGACAATACCTTCGCCACGCCGCTGCTGGTCAACCCGGCCCGCTTCGGTGTCGACACGGTCGTCCATTCCACCACCAAGTACCTCGGCGGTCATGGCGATGCCACCGGCGGAGTCGTGGCGACCACCCGCGAGCGCGCCCTCGAGATCGGCGAGCTGACCAAATTGACCGGGGCGGTGCTCGGTCCGTTCGAAGCCTGGCTGACGTTGCGCGGGGTGAAAACGCTCTCCTTGCGTATGCAGCGGCAGTGCGAGAACGCCGCGGCATTGGCGGCGTGGCTTTCCCAGCATCCCCGGATCGCGCGGGTTTACTATCCCGGGCACGATGAACGTGGTGAAACCGCACAGGTATTCAACAACGACCTGCGTGGTGGCATCGTTGCCTTCGATATCGCGGAGGCTGGCCGCGAGGAGGTGTTCTGCTTCCTGCGCGCCTTGCGCATCTGTCTGCCCGTGACCACCCTCGGCGACGTCTACACCATGGTGCTCTACCCGGCGGTCTCCACCCACCGCACGCTTTCGCCACAGGAGCGCGCCGGCGCGGGGATCGGCGACGGTCTCGTCCGCCTCTCGGCCGGGATCGAGGACGTCGCCGATCTCATCGAAGATCTCGATCGGGCACTGGCGATCCGGTAGCGTCTTTCCACGAAACGTCCCATGCCTCTGGTACACTCTGCGCCGGATACGAACGCATGTTCGATGTTCGGCGTTCGCGCTGGAGGTTCCGCATGCCGCTGAAGATCGAGATGTCCCCGGAAAGCGTGCGGCCCGTCGTCGTCTGCGATGCCTGCGGTGAGCCAATCGTCGACGCCCGCGACGGCAACTACCAGTGGCAAGCCCCGGTCGAGCCTGGTCTCAGCCGCAAATTTGTCTTTTTCACGTATAAGAGGACTCAATCTCGGAATCGAGGAGCAGTGACGCCGCCGGCGACAGCGCCGGACGCATCGTAACGCGCCAGCGAGGATGCTCGGCATCGTGAAGCGGAAAGACATCGACGCTGACCGCGAGGGCTTCGAGCGCCAGCCGCCGCTCGTCGTACGTGAGCGTGTCGAGGTTGACGCTGACCCGTTGCGCCCAGGCACCGAAGGCGACGAACCGCTCCCGATCTTCGGTCGCCGCCGTCACCTGCCGGTCGAGTACGTCCCGCTCATCCTCCAACGCCTTGCGCCGCTCGGCCAACGTTCGCAATGCCTCGCGCACGGGCGCGGCGGCATCCTCGTCGTCGAGTGCGAGGATGGCGTTCGCGGCGTTCTTCTGCTTGGCGACCACGTCGGTCAGCAACCGCTGAACGGCGGCGCGCTCGGCTTCTACCCCACCCGTTCCCTCCCGCGTCTGGCGGTCAGCCTCGGCGGCGATCACGTCCGGGTCGGACAGCACGCGGCGGACGAGCGCCCAGACGGCGCTATCGATCAGCGCCGTGTCGATCGTGACCGCGCGGCAGTGCAGGTTGCCGCAAACGTAGCGTTCCTTGTTCGCGCGGTAGGCACGCCCCTTCTCCGGCGAGGATGCGCCGAGCGCGTAGCCGCAGACACCGCAGCGGACATAGCCGGCGCGCAGCAGGTAGCGCTCCGGATGCGGGTTGTTCCGGACGGCGCTCTGCCTGTTAACCGCGAAGCGGGATTGCACGGCGGCGAATTCGGCCTCAGAGACCAGCGCCGGGGCAACGTCCGGAATCACGATCTGCTCGTCGGCGCTTGCGACCCGGCAGCGGTAGGGTTGCCCCCGCGCAGGCCGCTCCCAACGCCGTCGGAGCGCCGTGTAGCGTCCGGCGTAGGCCGGGTTGCTCAGGATGCGCTGGATCACGCCCGCACCCCAGTTCTGCCCCTGACCGCTCGGCGTCGGCACGCCGCGCCGCGTCAGGTCGAGCGCGAGCGCTCGCAGGGTGCCTCCGGCGAGGTAGCGATCGAAAATCTCGCGTACGATTCGGGCGGTCTCGTCGTTGACGGCGAGCCGCGATTTCTCCGCGTCGGCCCAGACGTAGCCGTAGATCGGGCGGCGACCGGCCAGCGGTTTGCCCGATGCGAGACGCGCCCGGCGACCCCGCTCCGTCCGCTCGCCGATCTTGGCCAGCTCGATCTCGGCAGCGAATGCGCGCGCCGAGCGAATGAACGTCCCGACCGGACTCGTCTCGAAATCTTCGGTGACGAGGGCCAGCGTCCCGCGCGCCGCTTCGACGCGATCGACGATGACGGCGACGTCGAGCTGGTGGCGGCTGATGCGGTCGAGCGCGTGCGCCAGCAGAACGTCGGCCTCGCCACGCTCGATCATCCCGAGGGCGCGCTCCAAACCGGGGCGCTGGCGATTTGCGCCGGAGCCAACCTCCCGCTCGACCGCCGTCACGGTCCAGTTCGCGGCCAGCGCGTGCTGGCGGCAGGACGCGTCCTGCGTGTCGAGCGAGTAGCCGTCCTCTTGGTTGCTCGTGCTGACGCGGGTGTAGATGACCGCGCGTCGCGTCGTCCCGCTCATTGTCTCGACTCCTTCCGTGCCGCGCGATCCGCCTCGACGGCGGCGCGCTCGAACGCGATCGATTCCATGGTGATGCCAAACGCCTCGGCGAGGAGACGGAGTTGCCGCGCGCTCGGCTCGTTTCGCGCCGTTTCCCAGTGGGAGATCGACATCTTGGACACGCCGATGCGGGCGGCGAGGTCACGCTGCGACCAGCCCGCCTCCCGTCGTAAGTCCCGAATCGTCCGTCGCTCCATCGTTCTCTCCTACGAGACTAGTATACAGCATGTTTACGACTCGCGCTAACCAGATGACGGAGGAAGGACGATGGAGCTGACGTCAACGACGCGGCATCAGGCATATCTCGACGAGTCGATACTCTGGGAACGCGAACTCGTGGACTACATCCGGCGGTGCCAGACCCAGGCCGCCGACGAGGATAGTCTGAGTGCGATCGCCGCCGCACTGGCCCGCCATGAGCTGCGCCGCTGCCTGCAAGCGCGGGCACTTGTACGACGGCTCAGCGAGTGTCCGGCGCAGGATGTCGCCACCGCGCTCGGGTCCGGTTGCCTTAGCGATCATGCCCACGCTCTTATGACTGGCAAGTGGGCTGCCGTGGGGCTAGTGATCGAGTAGTCAAACCGGACCCATGTCACGTGACACGGGTTTCAGGCGTCATCGCGGATACCGCGAGCACGGAGACGACGCGCGAGACTGGCGCTCGTGGTGGCGGCGCTGGTGGCGGCGTATAACGGGCGCTTAGTTGCCGAAGAGTGAAATCACCTGATCAGCGATCCAGTGCCAGAG
>JACCXM010000234.1 GCA_013697005.1 Chloroflexia bacterium
CGAGAGCCTGTGGGGGTGCAGCCGTCACTGCCGTCCTTCGCGCCACCGCCGCGGCATGCCGCCCACGTCGCCCTCTCCCGCGAAGTGCCAGGCGGCACGCACGATCAGGCCGAGCAGAACGACGAGGATAATGACGGACAGCGCCATATCCACGCTGGTCGTGACGGGTAGCGACTCCGGGATGAGGACCGAGCGGATCCCCCAGACGGCGAGGATGAGACTCCCAACGCCGAAGATCAGGTCCCTGATATCGCGCATGGCGACGGCCAGGATGGCCGAGATCGCCATGAGCGTAAGCAACAGCGCGGTCAGGATTTCCATGTGGACGGGGCGATCGAAGCGCAGCTGCTGGACGCCGAAGAAGGCGAAGGGGTCGGTCAGGCCCTGCACCCGCTGGGGATCGATGGCCACTGGTGGCCACAGCGTGTTTTCCCGCACTTGGTTCTGGGTGGTGATGATGGCGTGCTCAAGGACCAGCTCCTGGCTCAGCGGCACCTCCTGGCCATTGGCCTCGACGGAGCCAGCGAGTCCGAGCCAGAGCGTGTAGACGTCAAAGGGATACAGACTCGGGTGGCCCTGCAGGGGCAGGGTGACGGTCTCGGTAAAGATGTCCTGATCGGGCGTCAAGGTGATCTCGGCCGACGGCGGCAGGGCCCGCCGCTGATGCGCGCCTTCATTGAGGGAGACGAGTGCCAGGGTGAGGGTTGGGCACGTGTCCGGGCAGACGCGGTGCCCAGAGATAGCCAGGGTGAGACTGCCCGCGGCCTCGTCCAAGTCGACGGCGGCGATGTTGAAGTAGCTGTGCGGCACGGCCCCATCATCGATCACCGACTCGGCCACTGGCACCCCGCTCGGAAACGCATAGAGTCTGTGCTGCTGCTGGGCGAGCAGTTCTCCTCCCATGCTGCGGAAGGCGATCGGCAGCGCGATCAGCACGAGGAGCATGATGACGGCCGTCTGCACCAGCACAACCCGATGCAGGATGGGTCGCCGCCGAGGATGACGGGCGGCGCTCTCGGCCGTCTCTGTCGTTGCCTCGTCTGTGAGGGAGTTTGCTGTGGGCGGCATAGCGGATCAGACCTGTGCGGTGGGAACGGGCCGGATCTGGACTCCAGCGGTCGCGGTTCGTGCACATTCGGCAGCAACGGCAGCCGTTAGGGCAGCAACGGCCGTGGAGCAAGCCGATTGAACGGCGTCCCTAACGTGCGTATCGCGGAAGCCCTGATGGTCGGTAATTGCGTCGTTCAGGAGGGCGTCATGCCGAGTGCCCGCCGCGCGCATCGCGACCCGGTCACGCTGCCAGAGGTGGGCACTGCCGTCGACATCGGTGAAGAGAAAGGTCACCGTGCCTGAGGGAAGGTGTGTCATTGTTCCAATCCGGACTCGCTACCTGCGACAAGCTTGCTGGGATTGTCGCACGCTCTCGGTGGGATCCGGTTTTCGAGCGTCGATCCATCCCGTGACACATCAGCGACTCGGGTCGTAGAAGAGAAAATGGGGGGGCACTCAGACCACTTCCCATGGTTGAGACAGAGGTCAGCGGGTTTTGAAACGGGTTCCTAGAACCCGTTTCAAGAAACGCTGCCGCGTACGTTTCGCGTCGAGCGTCTGCCGGAAGGGCAGCCGCCTCGCGTCGGCACGCCGGCGTCGTTCGTACACGAGCTTTAGTATCGGGCGGTTCGTCTCGCACGCGTTGTGTTGGAGGGTGATGGAATGGACAGCGTTGAGTATTTCGATGGCGCCTCAACCGAGCCGGCCGCGCTATCGCGGCGCAGCGCCGTGCTCCGCCTCGGGAGCGGAGGTCTGGCGGTGCTCCTCGCGAGCAGCGGCATCCCCGCCACGGCGCAGGAGACCAGCCCGATGGCCGGCACGCCGGCCGCGGGTCGGGCCTATCTCGTCATTCGCCAGTACCAGCTCGCCCCCGGCCGTACGATGGAGGAACTGGCCACGGTGGTCGAGAGCGGGTTCATGCCGATCGTCAAGCAGGTCCCCGGCTTCCTCGAGTACTTCCTCGTCGAAACGAGCGAGGTCGTGATC
>JACCXM010000326.1 GCA_013697005.1 Chloroflexia bacterium
GGCGGACCTCGGCCGCGACGCCGGCGCCTCGACCGATCGACCGTTCGCGATTGTGGCCTCGTTCGGCGCCGCCCTGGCGTTGCTACTGGTGGTTTTTGGCGCGTCGACGAGCGCCTCGGGCGCCTTCGCTTGTGCCACGTGGCCGCTGTGCGCCGAGAGCGCAACCGGAGCCGACAGCCCGACGATGGTCCATCTCGGCTACCGAGCGACCGTGCTGCTCGGGACGCTTGCGGCCGCGGCCGCAGCCCTGCTCGCATGGCGGCGCGGGGCGGCCCCGACCGCGCGCTATCTGAGCACGGTGGCGATCGGGCTCGTCGCACTGCAGAGTGGGCTGAATGCCGTGGCGGCAGTCCTCGGCGACCCGGTCTGGATGTCTTCGCCGCATCTCGTGGTCGCAACGCTCTTCTGGATCACCATGCTCGCGATCGCCCTGGTGGCGTGGGGACCGCGCCCGGAACCGGCGCTTGCCAAACCATTGCCCGGACGTGTCCCTAGCTCAGCGTCGTCGCACAGCGTCGATTTTCGTGCCGCTTCAGGGCACAGCACCGGCGCGGCCATGGTCATGACGAATCCGATTCCGGTGGGTCTCTGGCTAACGATGTCGCCCCTGCTACGCCTGAGACGCCTCGTTGTCGATTACGTCGCGCTCACCAAACCCGGCATCATGACCTTGCTGCTGACGACGACGTTGTGCGCGATGCTGATCGCGACACGCGGTTTGCCGCCGTTCTGGCTCGTGGCGATGACCCTCCTCGGTGGCATGCTGGCCGCTGGCGGCGCGAACGTGCTGAATTGCTTTGTCGACCGGGATATCGACGCGCAGATGGCGCGGACGCGGGACCGTGCCATCGCCGCGGGCCGGATCAGCCCCGCGGCGGGTCTTGTCTTCGGGATCACGCTGACTCTGGCCGCGGCGCTGGTTCTCGGGTTCCTGGTCAACTGGACGGCCGCGGCGCTCGCCATGGCGGGAAACCTCTTCTATGTTTTCGTCTACACCACATGGCTCAAGCGCGCGACGCCGTACAACATCGTCATCGGCGGCGCCGCCGGCGCCGCGCCGCCGCTGGTCGGGTGGGCGGCGGTCACCGGCGATCTTTCTCCTCTTGCCTGGGGGTTGTTTGCGGTCATCTTCGCCTGGACCCCACCCCACTTCTGGGCGCTGGCGCTGTTGAAACAAGGCGACTACACCCGCGCCGCGGTGCCGATGCTGCCCGTGGTCAGTGGCGAGGCCGAGACGCGCCGCCAGATCGTGATCTATACCGTCCTGCTCTTTCTGGTCTGCCTGGCCCTGGCACCGCTCGGGCTGGGCGGTATCTATCTGGTATCGGCGCTGCTGCTGAACGGCATCTTTCTGTGGTACGCGATCCGGCTCGCCTTCTCCCCGAGCAAGCGGGTCGCGCGACAGATGTTCTTCTATTCTCTGTGGTATCTGGCGTTGCTGTTTACCGCCGCGGTCGTCGACCGCATCGTCATTACGTAATTTCAGGAAGGGTGTTCGGACCTCGTGCTCGAATCACTGCAAGCAATTCTCAGTATTATCATCATCGATCTGGTGCTCTCTGGAGACAACGCGGTCGTCATCGGGATGGCGGCACGGAGTCTGTCCGCGGAAAACCGGCGGCGGGCCATTATCTTCGGTGGCGCGGGCGCGATCGGTCTCCGCATTCTCTTTACGGCCCTGGCTACCATTTTACTGGGTATCCCCTACTTGCAGGCCATCGGCGGCGTCCTGTTGATCTACATCGCGTTCAAGCTGATCCGCCCGCAGAGTGGCGGCCACGGCGAGATCAGAGAAGCCGGCACGCTACGTGAGGCGATCCAGACGATCATTCTCGCCGACGTCGTGATGAGTCTCGACAATATCCTGGCGGTCGCCGGGGCGGCGCACGGTGACATACGGTTACTCATGTTCGGGTTGCTGCTCTCGATCCCGATCATTCTGTTCGGCAGCGAGCTGGTGGCGCGGTTGCTGGGCCGCTTTCCGGCGTTTCTCTATATCGGCGCGTTTGTCCTGATCCACGCGGCGGTAGCGATGGTTTTCCAGGATCCCACGGTACACCAACGGATTGCGGTCGTGACGTGGCAGGAATTCGCGATCTCGATCGTGTTGACCGCGATGATTATCGGCGTGGTCCGGCTCATCGAAAGCGGGCAAGACGGAGACCGCACGGAACGCCGCATGCGAACCTCACCCGGCTCGACGAGTGAGGGATTGGGATAAGGAATAGGGTTGGCACAGCGTTGTTCCGCGAGCCTGAGCGGGGTGCATCGCCAAGGTGACAGAAGGTCACGTGGATGAATCCGGTCACGCGGCGTTGACGTAAGCCTAGCCGAGAGCATCGCCCCAACAGACTACGATGCTCTCTTCCCAGAGCCCGTGGAGCGCCGCACACGCTCCATCCTCCCCTTCCCGCACGAACCCGGCCGCCCGGCCGGGTTCGTGCATTTTCGCGAGTCGAGAGTCGACAGTTGACAGTCGAGACGGTAAGAGGGCAAAGTGCGCCTAATCAGTCCCCGGAGGCATGTCTGCCGAGACCGGCGGGCGGGGTTGATTGGCGGAAGAGTCCGGTGACGGCGATGAGGGTCAGGATGTAGGGCAGGGCGATGATGATGTCCTGGGGGATGGGCAGATCGAGCGCCTGGACCTGGAAACGGAGCGCCTGGGCGAATCCGAACAGGAGCGCCGCACCCAGTGTTCCCCACGGCATCCAGTTGCCGAAGATCACCGCCGCCAGGGCGATGAAGCCGCGTCCGGCGGTGATATTGGTCGTGAACTGGGAGAGATCGCCGATTGAAAGATAGGCGCCGCCGAGGGCGGCCAGCACCCCGGAGACAGTGACCATCGCGTAGCGGTATCTCGCCACGTTGATCCCGACGGCCTCCGCGGCCTCCGGTTTTTCGCCGCAGGCCTGAACGCGCAGACCGGGTTTGGTTTTGAACAGGAACCAGTGCGTCAGCGGGACGAGCAGAAATGCGACGGGGAGCAGCACATTCATACCGAGACCGATCGTCGGTAGTCGCTCGACCGAGGGAGAGCTTCCCGCCTGCCCCCAAATCTGCTCCGTGAGAAACGAGGTCAATCCGAGTCCGAGCAGCACGATCGCCGTGCCGGCGACGATCTGATCGGCCCTGAGCGTCACCGACCAGTACGCGAAAATGAGCCCGCCGGCCGCACCGGTCGCGATCGCGATAGCAAGACCGATGAACGGACTGCCAGAAAACCAGGTGCCGGCGACGGCGGCAAAGGCGCCCAGCAGCATGAACCCCTCGAGGGCAATATTGGTCACACCGGAACGTTCGGAGAGCAGGCCACCCATGGCCGCAAAGACCAGCGGCGCGGCCGAGCGGAGCGTCGCCGTGAGCAGAGCAACCGAGAAAAACGAGA
>JACCXM010000398.1 GCA_013697005.1 Chloroflexia bacterium
GGGTCGGATCGTCCAGCGGCACCGGGACGACTTCGAGGTGCATCGTGCGTGAGGTCGTCTCGTCGACCACCAGCGCCACCCGGCCCGGAGCGATGGAATCGACGCGCGCCGCGGCGGGCAGATCGACCTCGACGGTCGCCTGGTAGTTGCCGGGACCGGTCACCTCACTGACGTCGAGCGTCGGCTGCAACCCAGCGCGCGAGACACTATCGACCACGGAGCGCGGTCCGATGACCTCGATCGTCACGGCGGGCAGCTCGCCCGCGATCTGGAGTGGCGCCGGCAGGACCGGGGTCTGGAGGGTCAGATCGGCGAAGACGCGCGTCTCCGGTGGGTCGCGCTGTGTCGTCACCCACGACCAGAGTAGAAAGGCTAACGCCAGCGATGCTCCGACGCGGAACAGCGCGTCGCCGGAGAGTGCTGTGAAGCGGCCAAGGGGCGGCAAGTTCATCCCGATCGACCGCTAAGCGGTGCGCGATGGCCCGGCGTCGGCCCCCGCGGGCGTCTTGGCGGCGGTGGGGACGACGGCCGACCCATTGCCGGCCGCCGCGCCTCGTGGCGGCAGGTGCAGCCGTTCGCCAAGACCGTGCAGGATGGTCCCAGGATCCCGATCCGGCACATCGAGCTTGAGCAGGCTGCGCAGCTGTTGGCCCAGCCGCTCGGCATCGAGGTTGCGGACCAGATGACCGTTTTCGGCGATCGCGATCTGCCCCGTCTCTTCGGAGATGACGACGGCGATGGCGTCCGACTGCTCGGTAATGCCGAGCGCGGCGCGGTGCCGCGTGCCCAACTGGGAGGTCGCGGCAGTATTGTCGGAAAGGGGCAGCACGACACTGGCGGCGACGATGCGTCCGTCGCGTACGACCGCCGCGCCGTCATGCAATGGCGAGTTGGGATAGAAGAGATTGATCAGAAGCTGCCGCGTGAGCAACCCGTCGATCGGCACTCCGCGTTCGACATAATCCTGCAAACCGGTCTCCCGCTCCAGCACGATCAAGGCGCCGTAGCGATGGCGCGCCAGTTGGGTGGCCGCTTTCACCAGCTCGTCGACGGTGTGCCCCGTGACCTCGTCCAGGCGCGGGCGGAGCTGCGGCAGCCAGGAGCGCGTCTGCCCGAGCTGCTCCAGGGCGCGCCGGATTTCGGGCTGAAAGATGACCGGCAGCGAGATCAGCAACACCGGCCAGGTCTGCCCCAGCACCCAGTTCAGCGCCGTGAGCTGGAAGGTGGTGCCGACGAGGAAGACGACGGCGAGGAGCGTGACGATACCCCGGATAAGCTGGGTGGCGCGAGTCCCCTGCGCGACCCACAGCAACCAGTAGATGATGAGCGCCACGACCAGGATGTCGATGACGTTCCGGGGATTGCGTAGCTGGGACATCAACCAGCCGAGATCGGGCATCGGACCACCGTTGCTCAGATTCGGGTTCGGGGAAGGGCAATCGACGCGCGGAGAAGTCTAGCACCGGGCCAACAGAGGTGGAACGAGTAGGGTTGGGAGGATGTTCCGCTGCCACGCGAAACCAGGGTCTCACTGGGTACACTGGCTATCCACCGCGGTCGCCCCCTCGTGAGGGTCGGATCCGTCGTTGATGTTCCTGATCACGATTGAGGAGGTCAGGCTTGGACGAACATACGCTGCTCGGAGATCTTTCCCGATTTCCCCTCCTGGAGGCGATGTTCGGGCGGCGCTCTCGCCGCTTCGGGGTGGGGATGACCATCCCTGATGGCCCACTCGCATATGTCTCGGAACATCCCCCACTCCCTTTGACCGATCTGGAGCGAACCCTTCTGGTTGTGTGCGGAGCCGGGGTCAGTGGCTGGCATCTTGGCATGGAGCACACGGCCAACGGCGCCTCTGACGTAGGCTGCAATTACCCAGTCCGTCTCACCGGGAGAGTTGCCGCCAGCGCCGCCGGCATCGAAACCACGGAGCTCATTGTTTCCGACGACTCCGGAACCTTCATTACCCGTTTTCGCGATCTGGATCCGGCACGGTTGCGCGCGATGCAATCGGCATCTGACCTTGGGGAGTTGGTCGCTCGTGTCGGAGACAATAGTGTCCGGCTTGCCGATAGGCGGATCGATCTGCCTGCCGCCGCGCCCCACATCAGTGCCCACAATCTCTGGAACGCAAACCGCCCCGGCACGACGCTCTTCATCCCGATCGTGGACATGACGCAGCAAGTCCTCGACTTTGTGGCGATCTTCCTCGCCGGCGGCGTGATCCCCTGGGACCCGATCCGCAACCGCCCTTGCGGTGATCTGGATCGGTTTGTTCGCTCCGGTCTGTTGGATGAGCGGAAACGCATGTCGATCGTCGATATCGAGCAGTACGTGCTGGCGACCGGTGCGGTCGAGTTGGGGTTGATCTGCCAGAACATTGTCCTGATGCTGCAAGCGATGGGTCTTGGCGGCTGGATGTATACCGGGATCAATCCGCCCAGCGTGCTTGGCGCCTTTGCCACCGATGGCATTCCTGGTCTGGGGTTCCGTTTCACCCGCAATGCGGATTGGACCGCACCAAACCCGGTCGGACTGGACGGCGTCTTTGAAGGACTCTGTCCTCCATATTATTCAGATATGCGTGCGGCGGTGGCCCGCTTTGTCGAGCTGAAGTTCGGACCTGAGGGCACCTACGATCCAGCCCGGCCGGGACCGTTCCTCGACAATGCCCAGGTCAAGGCGGCCATCGAACGCTACTCTCCTGAGTTCATCGATGCGCTAGGCGAAGTGGCGCAGTAACTGCACGATACCTTCGGCAAGTTCCCGGCCACAATCCCGAGCGTCTACGTCCGCATGTACGCCCAGGCGCAACACATCGACCTCGATTATTACGACACGTTCTATGGATCTGAAGCTTACCTGGAAACCCACCGCCAGCATCTCGACCGGTGGCATCAATAGACGCTGAACCGTCCCCAAGCGGTAGGCTTTTCCCACGGTTCACTTCACCAGGGAAGGGGTTGGACGCAGCGAGCGAGGTTCACGTTTGGTGGAGCGCTCTCGACCTCGTGGAGGCCTGCGCCCTCGTCATGCTCGCTCCCGAGGAACGAGCCAGAGCCAGCCGTTTCCGCCACCCCCGCGACCGCGCACGCTGGATCGGCGCGCACGCTGCTTTGCGCCAAATCCTTGCTGGCTACACCGGGTCGTGCCCCGAGGATGTGCAGTTCATTTCCCCCTCTCCCTGCACACACTTGCAGGGAGAGGAGGGTAGGGGGGTGAGGAGGTCTTTCTCGCCATGAGTCCGAGCCCCCATGCACGAGGTCGGTGCAACGCGACGTCTCATCGGGAGAAGCGAGATAATTGCCGCCAGGGTTTGCGGCATGAGCCGTCGCTCGTTGGCGGGTGCGGTGCACGACGCTTGGAGATCGATAGTGGGCACAATTCTGCAACATCTGCCACGGGGAGAGAAGATCGGGATCGCCTTTTCCGGCGGACTCGACACCAGCGCGGCGCTGCATTGGATGCGCGCCAACGGCGCGATCCCCTATGCCTACACCGCGAATCTCGGACAACCCGACGAAGCGGATTACGAGGACATCCCGCGCCGCGCGCGTGCCTACGGTGCGGAACACGCGCAATTGGTCGATTGCCGGCAGCAGTTGGTCTCCGAAGGGCTGACCGCGTTGCAGTGCGGCGCCTTTCATATCACCACGGCGGGGGTAACGTACTTCAATACCACGCCGCTGGGCAGAGCGGTCACCGGCACGATGCTCGTCGCCGCGATGATGGAAGCCGATGTCAATATCTGGGGAGATGGCAGCACCTTCAAGGGCAACGATATCGAACGGTTCTATCGGTATGGGCTGCTGGTCAACCCCGGTCTGCGCATCTACAAGCCGTGGCTGGATCAGGCGTTCATCGATGAGCTTGGCGGCCGGGCGGAAATGTCGGAGTACATGCGCCAGGCGGGCTTCGCGTACCGCATGTCCGCGGAAATGGCCTACTCGACCGATTCCAATATCCTCGGTGCGACGCATGAGGCGAAAGATCTGGAGCACCTGGACCGCGACATCACGATCGTCAACCCGATCATGGGTGCGCCGTTCTGGCGCGAAGAGATCCCCATCGCCTACGAGGAGGTGCGGATCACCTTTGCCGATGGGCTGCCGGTCGCCATCAACGGGCAGACCCTTGACGATCCGATCGCCCTGGTGGCCGAGGCCAATGCCATTGGCGGCCGGCATGGACTGGGCATGAGCGATCAGATCGAGAATCGCATCATCGAGGCGAAAAGCCGTGGCATCTACGAGGCTCCGGGGCTCGCTCTGCTCTACATCGCCTATGAGCGGCTCATCACCGCTATCCACAACGAAGAGACCATCAGCCAGTACCGGGACAGCGGCCGGCGGCTGGGCCGCCTGCTCTACGAAGGGCGATGGTTCGACCCGCAGGCGATGATGCTGCGGGAATCCCTGCAGCGCTGGGTAGCCCGGCTGATTACCGGGGACGTCACCATCGGGCTACGGCGGGGGAACGACTATTCGATCCTGAATACCGAGTCGCCCAATCTCACCTATGATCCGGACCGGTTGACCATGGAAAAAGGCGAAGCGTCGTTCTCTCCACAGGATCGCATTGGGCAGCTCACCATGCGCAACAACGACATCGCCGACACGCGACAGAAGCTCGTTGCCTATGGCATGAGCGGGCTCATCTCCCTGACAGACAAAGGCGGCATCCCGCAACTTCAGGAACCCACGCAGGATGGGGACGACTAGGCGCCATCAATCGCCTTCTCCTCCGTTGCGCCTTCCACCCACTTTCCCGATGCGTTCTTGTGATACTTCCGCTCGACCGCGCCCCAGGCGACGCGATGGGCGCGGCTCTCTTCCTGGCCGTACTGGTCCCACGCGCTGTTGAATGCTTCCTTGTAGATATCCTGTGCGTGTGCCGGCAGGTGATCGCGGACGCTCTCGGGAAGGTCCGCGCGGCTCTCGTATGGCATCCTCGTCTCCTGACGTGTTGCCGCGAATGCGGGGCGCACTCATCTGACGGTGAATTGGGTGCACACGACGTGCCATTGCCGCCCGGCGCCATTTTCCCATCCCGGCACGATCCGGCCGCCTGGGCGAAGATAGAACGCGACATGGACCACGACGGCGGGGGAAGGAGCGGACCCACCATGAGCGAACAGACCGCCGGTACCGAATCGGCAATGATGACCCGAATCCTCGTACCGCTGGATGGCTCGGAGGAGGCGAAAGCCGCCCTTCCCTACGCGATGGCGCTGGCCACGCCGGGAACGGAGATCCTCCTCCTCACCGTCGTTCCCGGCGACGATGGAGCGGACGCCGCGCGCGCCGCTCTGGAGCAGGCGGCACAACCCATGCGCGCGGCCGGTCATACGGTCCAGACCGAGGTCGGCGTGGGGGATCCCGCCGGGCGCATTCTCGAATCCGCCGCGAACACCGGTGTCGACACGATCGTGATGGCCTCCCGCGGCCGGGGCGCGGTCGGCCGCTTGATTCATGGCAGCGTCGCCGACCGCGTGGCGCACGAGGCGCGCGTACCGGTGATGGTCATCCGCGCCGCGGCGGAGGCGCCGGGTCCGGCCGCCATCACCCGGCTCGTCGTGCCGCTCGATGGCTCGCCCCTGGCCGAAGAAAGCCTGCCGGTGGCGACGGCGATTGCGCGTCGTCTGGAGATACCTATCTTTCTCGTGCGCGCCATCAACCCGGTCGAGCTGATGCCCCCGGCGATCGGGTTCGGCGAGGCGCTCCCGCCCGCGATCTACGAGGAGACCGAACAGCAGATGGAGCAGGACGCGCGCGACTATCTCGATCGCGTCGAGAAGGCATTGCGCGAGCAGGGGCTGCCGGTGACAACTCAGGTGCTCAGTGGCGCGGCGTCCACGGCGATCGTGGACGCCACCCAACCAGGTGATGTTGTCGTCCTCTGCTCTCACGAGCGGACCGGGGTCATGCGCTGGCTGCTGGGGAGCGTCGCCGAGCACCTCACCCGCGAAGACCAGTCCCCGGTCATCCTGGTGCCGGCGTCGGAATCCGCTCAGGCGGCAGAAAGCATGGCATAGGAGGGGATCGCTGATGGCGGGCGGGCGGTTCGCGGGTAGAGCGGCGCTGGTGACCGGCGCCGCGCAGGGAATCGGACGGGCCATTGTGGAGCGCCTCGCCCGCGAGGACGCCCGCGTGCTCCTCCTCGATATCGACGGCGATCTGGCCGAAGCGACCGCCGCGGAGCTGCGCGCCACGGGGGGAATCGTCGAAGCCATTGGCGGTGATATCGCCCGCCGCGACGATGTCCGCGCCGCCGTCGCCCGCTGTCTGGAGCATTTTGGGCGGCTCGACGTGCTTGCCGCCAACGCCGGTATCGCCGACGGGCAGCCGTTTGCGGAGATCGACGAGGCGAGCTGGCGGCGCATCATTGACGTCAATCTGACGGGCACCTTTTTCTGCATGCAGGAGGCGGCACGGGTCATGATCCCGGCTGGGGGCGGGGCCATCGTGGCCACGGCCTCGACCAATGCCTTCTGGGCCGAAAGCGGCATGGCCCACTACAACGCCTCCAAGGGCGGGATCGTGGCCCTGGTGAAATCGGCCGCGCTCGATCTGGGTCAGTACGGTATCCGCGTCAACGCCGTGGCGCCGGGGATGATCCGCACCCGCGCCAATTACATCACCGAGGATCCGGTCGCCGGACCGGAGTACCTCAAAGGCGTGCCGCTGGGCCGCTTCGCCGAGCCGGCCGAGATGGCGGCGGTGGTCGCCTTCCTCGCCTCTGACGACGCCTCATACATCAGCGGCGAGCTGCTGGTGGCCGACGGCGGGACGACCATCGGCGTGCGCCTGCCCTTGCCGGATGACCCCCTCCCCGGTTCGATGCGCGCGGGGGATCCGTCCGCGTGATCGCGCGGCGCCTCATATCACGGTCACGGATTGCCATGAAGACCGAGCCAGGATGACGTATCAAGGAGAGCTCATCTTCGAGGTCGCGGGCGCGGTCGTCATTCTCGCCGCCTTCGCGCTCAATCAATTTCGGGGACTCGACCGTCATGGCGCCCCCTATCTCCTGCTCAACCTGATCGGCGCCGCCATGCTCAGCGTCATCGCTGGCATCCATCGGCAGTGGGGGTTTTTCTTGCTGCAAGCGGTCTGGGGCATCGTTTCCTTGTGGGGTCTGCGCGGTCTTGTTCGGCGCGGGGGCGCGGCGTCATGAGTCTGGACCAGGTCGTCCAGATCGCCGGGGCGCTGCTGATTCTGACCGCCTTTGTGCTCACCCAGCGAAATGTGCTCGATGCGCGCGCGTACCCCTATCACCTGCTCAATCTCCTCGGCGGGGCGATTCTGGCCGTCCTCGCATATGGGGGGCAACGGTGGGGATTCGTGCTGCTGGAGGGAGCCTGGACCCTGATCGCGCTGGTGGGAATCGCCATGCGCGTTTTGGGGAAAGAACCGGTCGCGGGGCATTGATGGCCCGCGCCACCTGGGATCGCTAACGGGGAGTCCAATGACTCAGGTTCAGCGTGTGACGGTACCCGATCTCGCTCCGCCCCCAGGC
>JACCXM010000433.1 GCA_013697005.1 Chloroflexia bacterium
CCCACCGGGCCCACCGCGCCGGTTATCTGCGCCCAAACCGGCACATCGTGTGCCGTGGAGCCATGCTGTGCCGGCTACTGCAATCAAGACGACCTCTGCGAGTGCGTGTCGGATGGCAACGAGTGCGCCCAGACCGGCACCGGCGGCTGCTGCAGCGGCCAGCCGTGCAACGCCGACGGCTTCTGCGGCACCTGCACGCTCTTTGGTGGATCGTGCACCGCCGACGCCGAGTGCTGTAGCGGTGGCCAATACGGCGCGGGGCTCTGCTGTTCCGGCGTCTGCACCGACGTCACCAACGTCGGTTTTGCCTGCCCATGCGCGCAACGGGGCGAATCGTGTGCCGCGATCGAGTGCTGCGTCGGCTTTTGTGGCCAGGATGACGAGTGCGACTGTGTCAGCGATGGCCTCCAGTGTGCGGGTACCGGCACCGGGGGCTGCTGCAACGGTCAGTCCTGCAACGCCGACGGCTTCTGCGGGACCTGCGCGGTTCTCGGCGCCCGATGCAACGCCGATGCGGATTGCTGCAGCGGCTCGTATGCGTCGGCCTGCTGCTTTGACGGGGTGCGGCTCGACACCGTGTGCACCGACGTTACCAATATCGGGTTTGTCTGCCCCGGAGAACCACAGCTCCCGGCCGGAGGCTGCGCCGCGGGGCTGACCGATTGTGGCGGGGCGTGCGTTGATCTCGCCACCGAGGAATCCCACTGCGGCACGTGCGGCAACTCGTGTGGGCTAGGATCGTTCTGCGAAGGTGGCGCCTGCGTGGCTTCTTTCACCTGTGCAGCGGGGCTGACCCAGTGCGGTGTCGGACCTGGATCGTTCTGCGCCGATCTCAACAATGACTCGGCCAACTGCGGCGCCTGCGGCAACGCGTGTCCAGCCGGACTCACCTGCTGCTATGGGGGATGCACTGACACCTTGAATGATGTGAACAACTGCGGCGGCTGCGGGATAGGCTGCTTCATTCCGATCATCGGAGACGCCACGTGTGTAGACGGAATGTGCGACTGAGTCGCCTGGTGCGCGTGCGAGCGCGCATGGCAGTCGTGCCAACAATGGCCAGGTCAACACCGCCACGCCATCGTCGGTGATGGCGAGTGCCGTGAGAACGACCTTGCGCTGCGGCAAGATCTGGCGCCCCAGCAACGCGAGGCGCCAAACCGCGCCGCTCACCGTTGCGCCGCGGCCGTGGACGAGAAAGGCTGGAGATCTGTGAACGGACGGCTCCTCCTGATCCGGCTGCTCGCTCTCTCGCTGGTCGCCGGTGCGCTTGGCCCGGGTGTGGTACGTGCCCAAGGCACTACCGCGCCTGGCGGTCGCCGAATACGACTACTGTCCGCCCGAGATCGCCTGCGTCAATCCGCTCTGGTTCGAAGTCGTCGCCGAGAGCGGAGCCGCCTTCCCCGTCGACGAGCTCGTTCGCGCGGCGTTCGAGTCGTCGCAAGAGCAAGTCCTCACGTTCGGCAACGAAATCCCGCCCGGCGCCGCGGCGCGCATCGTGCTGGTCTTCGACGTTCCGGCCGGCGGCGCGTCCCGGACGCTGCGCTCGACCGATCAAGCATCGGTCCCCTTCTCCCTGCCAATTCCCATCTCCGCGCCCGTTGCCGTCCCGGAGGAGACGGTGTTCGAGGCCGAGATGAACCAGTTCGTCCCAGCCGGCGATATCGACCTGGCGGCCACGCGCGCCGAGGTGCGGACCGCGATCGATCTCCCGTCCCAGCCGGCGCCGTTCGTTCCTCAAGGCGAGTACATCGTCGTCTACCTGACGTTGACCAACGCCGGGGGTGTCGCCGCCGAGTACGACATTTGCCCGCCCGGTGGACCGCTCTGCCTGAGCCAACTCTGGTTCCAGCTCAGCGATGCCGAGTACAACGCCTATCCGGTCGAACCCATCGCCTGGTCCGCCTTCTCGCTGAAACCGGGTTTCCTGCCCTTTGGCAGCGAACTCAGGCCCGGTTCCCCGGAATCGGTCGCCCTGGTTTTCGACGTGCCAGCTGGGGGTGCGGAGTGGTGGCTCGACTCCACCGCCGACGCCCCTCAGCAGTTCTCGATCCGGCTGCAACTTTCCGCCGCTCCCGGTGCGATCCAGGTGGTGCGGGCGGCCGGCGGCAGTGAAGCGGGCGGCGCCGAGCCCGCGATCGAGCTGATCCTCGACACCTCCGGCAGCATGCTGGAATCGTTGGAGGGCCAGCGCCGCATCGACATCGCCAAAGACGTGCTCGGCCAGCTTGTCGCCGAGACGATCCCATCTGGCACGTCGCTCGCCTTGCGCGTTTTTGGCGACACCCCCGATTCGTGCGAAACGCTGCTCGCGGTGCCGCTGCAACCGCTCGATCCGGGTGCGATGTCTGGCACGATCGCGAGCCTGGAATCGATCGATGGGGTGAAAACCCCGATCGGCGCTTCCCTGGAACGCGTCGCCGAGGATCTCCAAGGCGCGACCGGCGCCAGGATCGTCGTCCTCGTCACCGATGGCGAAGAGACGTGCGGCGGTGATCCCGCGGCGGCAATCCGCGCGCTCGCCGGCCAGAGTATCGACCTCCGGGTCAACATCGTCGGTTTCGCGGTGGCAGACGAAGCGCTCAAGGCCCAATTCCGCGAGTGGGCCTTTCTTGGCAACGGCCAGTATTTTGACGCCGCCGGATCGGCGGATCTGGGCCAGGCGATCGCCGCCGCCGTGCAACCACCATTCCGCATCCTCGACGCGGCCGGCACCGAGGTCGCCAGCGGTTTGGTCAATGGCGAACCCATCGAAGTTCCCGCCGGCGCCTACACCCTGCAGGTACTGTCGGCAGAGACGTTCACCATCGCCAACGTCGTAGTCGATTCGGGTGCGCGCGTCGAGATGCCCTGGGACGATCGCTGACGGGAGCCCTTCGAAAGATGTCCCGCCCGAGGCGGTTGAGCGGGAGGCGGAGCACTCGGTGGCCGCGGCGCGGGAGCGGCGGCGACACCGCATGCCCGTCCTATCATAGGGTGACGGGATAAGGAGAAGCGTCAAATTGAGCTACGCTGTAGCTCCAAATCGACCGAAGTACCGGAGGGGATGGCTGGGCAACCGGCCGTTCCGCGCAACCGATCTCCTTTCGGTCACAGCGACCTTGGCAGCTCGTGCAATTGCCCTCGCTGAAGGACTATCGGTGTTTGCTGACACCCTCCGCCATAAACCATTCTTGCTGACCGCAGGCGGGATTCTCGTTGGCACGGCGTTTGTTGCCTCCAGATGCATGCCGGCGGTCGTGATAGGGACCGCGCTCATCGTTGCTGGCCTTCTCGTGCCGCTTCTTCGTGTTGTGCTGGTCCCCGCTGCAGGAGAGACTCGCGGTCTCCCATCGGGCGACCAGAGTGCGGACACTGGGGGGCACGCCGCGGCATCCGCATAAAGCCACTATCCCTTCAACCGGGCGGTTGGCGCGACGTAGGTGATTGGGAGTCAGGGTGGCACATGTCCGATTCACGGGAACGAAACGCGCAAAATCAAGGCACTCCCAAGATGACCGAAAAGGGACGCAATCCCGGCTGGCGTTTCCGCGTCGGCGTCTCGCGCGATGAGGTTGGGGCGCTGGCGGCAGCGGATGAGCAGGGTGTGTGGTTCGATTCCGAGAAAGAATTGAATGCATACGTTCGGCGCCAACTGGATCTCAATTCGAAAGACAAGAGCGACGAGTAGTCGGTTCCATGTCGGTTCTCAATTCGTTGCCGACGGTGGGTCTTTCTCTTCGTGCCAATCCCTGTTCATGCGCTATGAGGGCATCACCCTATCACCCTATGGCCCCATCACCCGCATAATAGGTACGCAATCTGATTCACTTGACCCGTTGGCCGCCGGTCGTGTCTGCCGGAGTTGATGCCGTGACGCTCGAGATACGCAGTACCACCATTTTCCGCGGTCCCAATATCTGGGCCCGCATGCCGGCCATCCTCATGGAAACCGATATCGGCGAGCTGGAGGAGCGGCCGACCAACAAGATCCCCGGTTTCTACGAGCACCTCACCGAGCAGTTACCCGGTCTCTACGAGCACAGTTGCTCGATCGGGAAACCGGGTGGGTTCCTGCAGCGCCTGCGCGAGGGGACGTGGATGGGCCACGTCGTCGAGCACGTGGCGCTGGAGCTGCAGAAGCTGACCGGGGCCGAGGTCAGCCGCGGCAAGACCCGCGGCGCGGGGGAGCGCGGGGTCTACAACGTCGTCTACGCCTACACCCAGGAAGATGTCGGTATCGCCGCCGGCAAACTGGCGGTGCGTCTCATCAACCACATCATCTACGACGCCGAACCGGAGTTCGATTTCGTCGCCGAGCTGGAAGATAAGGTCATCCGCGTCGCGGAACGGCTGGCCTTCGGTCCATCGACGGGCGCGATCGTCTCCGAGGCGGAACGGCGGGGGATCCCCGTGCTGCGGCTCGATCCGCGCCGCTCGCTGGTGCAGCTCGGGCATGGCGCCTACCAGAAGCGGGTCTGGGCGACTGTCACCAGCGAGACCGCCAATATCTCGGTCGACGTCGCCGGCAACAAGGAGCTGACCAACCGGCTCCTGCACGAAATCGGGATTCCAGTGCCGCGGGCGGCCGTGGTTCGCTCCGCCGACGATGCCGTCCAGGCAGCGCGCCGGATGAGCTACCCGGTGGTGCTGAAACCGCTCGACGGCAACCACGGCCGCGGCGTCATGATCGACCTCCCCGACGAGACCGCGGTGCGCGAGGCCTTCCCGGTGGCCAAGCGCGAGAGCCGCGACGGCGTGGTGATCGTGGAAACGTTCATCCCCGGCAAGGACTACCGCATCCTGGTCGTCAACAATCAGGTCGTCGCCGTCGCCGAGCGGGTGCCGGCCCATGTCATCGGGGATGGCAAACGCACCGTGGCGGAGCTGATCGAGATCACCAATCAGGACCCCCGGCGCGGGGTCGGGCACGAGAAGATTCTAACCCGCATCACGGTCGATGGGCAGACTAGGGACGTACTGGCGAAGCAGGATTTCACCCTCGACACCGTGCCCGCGGAGGGGCTCTTCGTGCAGTTGAAACTGACCGGCAACATGAGCACCGGCGGCACCTCGATCGACCGCACCGACGATATCCACTCCGACAACGTCGAGATCGCGCGGCAGGCGGCGATGGTGGTCGGGCTCGACGTGGCCGGGATCGACTTCATCACCCCCGATATCGCGCGCTCGGTGCGCGAGCAGCGCGGCGCCATCGTCGAGGTCAATGCCGGGCCCGGGTTCCGCATGCACACCCACCCCACCGAAGGGCACCCGCGCCATGTCGGGCGCGCCGTGATCGACATGCTCTTTCCGCCCGGCAGTCCCTCGCGCGTGCCGATCGTGGCCGTCACCGGCACCAACGGCAAGACGACCACCTCGCGCATGATCGCCCACATCATGAAAACGGCCGGGAAAAAGGTCGGCATGACGACCACCGATGGTATTTATGTCGATGCCACGCAGATCGCCTCCGGCGACATGAGCGGTCCCACCTCGGCCCAGATGGTGCTGAAGAACCCCGCCATCGACTACGCCGTGCTGGAGACCGCGCGCGGCGGCATCCTCCGCTCCGGGCTTGGTTTCGACCGCTGCGACGTGGCGGTGGTGACGAATGTCTCGGCGGATCACCTGGGGCTGCGGGGGATCAATACCCTTTCCGAGTTGGCCAAGGTGAAAGAAGTGGTACCGCAGTCGGTGCTGCCCAATGGGGCGAGCGTGCTCAACGCCGACAACCCCTACACGGTCGAGATGGCGCGCGTCGCGCGGGGCGAGATCATCTTCTTCTCGATGGACGAGGAGAGCCCGGTGATCCGCGACCATCTGCGCGAGCGGGGCAAGGCGGTGGTGCTGCGGCCGACCCGGCACGGGGAGATGCTGACCCTGATCGAGCACCGGCGCGATACCAGTCTCCTCCTGGCCGAGGAAATCCCGGCCACGATGGAGGGGCGCGTCCGGGTCAATATACAGAACGCGATGGCGGCGGCGGCGGCGACCTTCGCCCAGGATGTGCAACTGGAGTACATCCGCAACGCCCTGCGCACCTTCACCTCGACCTTTTACCAGACACCCGGCCGCTTCAACCTGTTGGAGATCGACGGGCGCAAGGTGCTGCTCGACTACTGCCACAACGTGGCCGGGCTGGAGTCGATGGCCGATTTCGTGAAACGGATGAACGCCGACCGCACCATCGCCATGATCGCCATTCCGGGAGATCGCAGCGATGAGGACATCACCGCTTTCGGGCGGCTGGCAGGGGGCACCTTCGACACGATCGTGATCCGCGAGGACGTCAATCCGCGCGGCCGCAAACGTGGCGAAGTGGCGGGCTTGCTGCAGGAGGCGATCGCCGCTGGAGGCCTGGCCGACGGCAATGTCCAGGTCGTGCTGGACGAGCTGGAGGCGGCGCGGGCGGCGATCGGCCAGGCCCAGCGCAACGATCTGGTGATCTTGCTCGCCGACCGTCCGGCCGCGGTGTTTGAGCAATTGACGGGACGGCCGATCTAGGGTGACGGGGTGATGGGAGTAAGAGTCGGTATGTCCCGCGAGCTTGTCGCTCTTGCGCCACAAGAGCCGGTCATCCGGGGGTACGAGGAGCCGCCGCTCGGACCACGCCAGATTCGAATACAAACGGAGTTCGCCTCGCCGAAGCACGGGACGGAGTTGGTCGGGTATCGCAACGACCCGGTGGCCAGCCGGCCGTACGACTTCGCCTGGGGCGCCACTATCCCGCGTCCACCGGAGGAGGCATTGCACAGTTTCCCCCGCCCATTGGGCAACATGGCGGTGGGAGTCATTACCGAGATCGGTCTCGAGGTGACGCGCTTCCGGGTTGGGGAGCGCGTGTTTGGGCACTACCCGATCCGGGAGACGCAGACCGTCGACGAATCCGCCGCCGATCTCTTGCCGGAGGGGCTGTCACCCGAGGCGGTGGTCTGTCTCGATCCGCTGGTGATGGCGCTGGCGCTGCGCGACGCGGGTGTGAAACTGGGCGACCGGGTGGCGGTCTTTGGCCTGGGGGCGATCGGGCTCTTTTCCGTGCAACTGGCGAAGACCGCTGGCGCCGATTGGGTGGTGGCGGTCGATCCGTTGCAAAACCGGCGCGAGTTGGCAAAGCAATTCGGCGGCGATGCCGCGCTGGACCCGGTCGCCGGTGATGGCGATGCCGGGATGGCGATCCGCCGGCTTACGGGGCCGGACCCGGATACGGAAACCCCGCGGGCGCAAAAGCGCATCACCGGCGGCTATCTGGAGCGCCCGACGCAGACCGGCAATCTGGGGGTGGACGTCGCGGTGGAAACCTCAGGCAGCGTGCCGGCGCTACACCAGGCGATCCGCGCCACGCGTTTCGGGGGGACGGTCTGCCTGGTCTCGTTCTATGGCAAGGACGCCACCGGACTCTATCTTGGCGACGAATTCCACGTCAACCGGCTGAATCTGATATCCGTCCGCGCCGAGTCACTTCCGGGACGGGACGCGCCGGTCTGGGACCTGCAGCGGCTGGTCGATCTGGCACTTTCGTGGCTGGTCAGCGGCCGCATCCGCACCCAGGGCATCATCACCCCCATCGTGTCATTCGATGAAAG
>JACCXM010000352.1 GCA_013697005.1 Chloroflexia bacterium
CGGTTCGGGATGCTTGAAACCGTCAGCGAGTTCGCCGGCGAGCAGCTCGCGGCGCACGGTGAGTTGGAGATGGTGCGCGGCCAGCACGCGCGGTATTTCCTGGCGTTGGGCGAGGCGGCCGCTCCACATCTCCGCGTCGCCGGCCAAACGGCGTGGATGGACCGATTGGAGGCCGAGCATCCGAACCTCCGTGCCGCCCTGGCCTGGCTCCTCGCGGCCCGTGAGGGCGAGGAGGCAGTGCGCCTTGCCGGTGCGCTCTGGTGGTTTTGGTACATCCGCGGCTACCCGAGTGAGGGGCAGCAGTGGTTGAGCCGGACTCTCGCCAGTGGCGGCAGTAGTATTGCCCGAGCGGCGGCGCTCGTGGGGGCCGGTTGGTTTGCCCTGGACCAGGGGGACGTGACGCCCGGCCTCGCCGCGCTGGAGGAGGCCGTCGCCCTTCAGCGCGCGGCCGGCGACCGGCAGGGTATCGCGACGGCCCTTAACTGGCTGGGGAATGCGTATGTCCACGAGCGTCAGTATGCACGCGCGGAGCAGATCCATACCGAAGTCCTCGCCCTACGCCGGCAGTTGGACGACCAGCCCGGAATCGCCGCGTCGCTCGCTAACCTAGCAGGGTGCTGAAAAATGCCGCGGTGCCAGGAGGGGATCGAGCACCCGGAGCGATCCGCCTACGGTTGAGGAAATGGACGGACGAGGTGGTCGATGCGCGGCGATGCCACGAAGCAGACGACGATGTTGCTGGCGGTGACGCCGGATCAGTTGGTGCCCGCCGACCACCCGATCCGCCGGGTCAAGCCGATCGTCGAACGGGCGCTGCGTGTGCTGTCGCCGACGTTCAGTGCCATGTACGCGGCGACGGGTCGCCCCTCGATCCCGCCGGAGCACCTGCTCAAAGGCAGTCTCTTGATCGCGCTGTATTCCATTCGCAGCGAGCGGCAGTTCTGCGAGCGGCTGCAGTACGACCTGCTCTTCAAGTGGTTCCTCGACCTGAACATCACCGACCCGGCGTTTGACGCCTCGACCTTCGCCAAGAACCGGGAGCGGCTGCTTGAGCACGACGTGGCGGCGCACTTCTTCGACGCGGTGCTGGCCGAGGCCCAGTGGCACGGCCTGCTCTCGGACGAGCACTTCACGGTGGACGGCACACTGCTGGAGAGTTGGGCCTCGATCAAGAGCTTCCGACCGCTCGGCGGTGGCCGGAACCCGGATGTGGACTTCCACGGGCAGAAGCGGAGCAATGCCACCCATGCCTCGACCACCGACCCGGACGCGCGGCTGGCGCGCAAGGGCAAGGGGAAGGAAGCGAAGCTCTGCCTGGCGGGGCATGTCTTGATGGAGAACCGCCACGGCTTGGCGGTGGACGTACTGCTGACGCATGCCACCGGCACGGCGGAACGCGAGGCGGCGCTCCGCATGCTCGACCGCCAACCGGGACCCCGCCATCGGGTGACGCTGGGGGCAGACAAGAACTATGACACCCGCGACTTCGTCCGCCAGTGCCGGGCGCGGCAGGTCACGCCCCATGTCAGCCAGAACACCAGCGGTCGGCGCAGCGCGATTGACGGCCGCACCACCCGCCATCCTGGCTATGCCATCAGCCAGCGCATCCGCAAACGGGTTGAAGAAATCTTCGGTTGGACGAAGACCGTCGGCGGCGGTCGAAAGCTGCGCTACCTCGGCCTGGCCCGCAACCAATGCTGGGCCGAACTGACCACGGCTACCTACAACCTCGTCCGCATCGCCAACCTGCTCCCCGCGGCCACCTAACCGCCGGTCTCCCGCCGATCGCACACCCCACGCCGCATCACACGAGGCCTCAACCATGACCACCACTCCCCCACTCCGTCTGCCCACTCACCCTCACGCCGGCCTCATCGCCCCTTTTTCAGCACCCTGCTAGTGTTGCCCCGCCGCTGGATGGTCGAACGGTCATCGGAGTGGCTGAACTGCAACCGGCGGCCGGCCAAAGACTGCGAGGAGCATATCGAGACGAGCGCAGCATGGGTCTCACTCGCCGCGATGCGCCTAATTCTACGAAAGCGATCACGGTATCTCAGCTATGTAACGAGTTCTCAGCCATATGCTCGCGGATCTGCCATACGTGCGACTGAGACAATCGAGGGTTGTCTTATGATGTCGGCAAAGATCGGACGGGCTGGCTCGCGGTCGTAGTCATAGTCGTGGAGGATGACAACCATGCGGACGGAACAGACGGCAATGGTCGTGTTGGAAGACGGGGACGGAGCATTTTACCTGATCCCGCGAGAGACGCTGGAGCAACTACGCGTCACGACGGAGCGCCAGGCGGAACTCGCACGCGTGCTCGGGGACGACGACGCCACCGGGTTCGCTGTCTGGCCGAACGAGCTAGTGGAGTCCAACCCAGAGGCGGCGTCCACGTTTAGGGTAC
>JACCXM010000453.1 GCA_013697005.1 Chloroflexia bacterium
GATAGTCCGACGCATGATATTTCTCGTGTTTGTCCTGTTCGGGCTGTCGCTGATGACGTTTTCACTCTCCCATATCATCCCTGGCGACCCCGCGCGGCTGATGGCGGGACCGCGAGCCAGCAAGAGCGCCGTTGCCAAAATTCGTGAACAGTACGGGTTGAATGATTCCCTCCCCGTCCAATATGTGTCATACCTCAGGAATCTGTCGCAAGGCGATCTCGGGACGTCGTTTACAACGCGGCGCCCTGTTGCCGAGGACTTGAAACGCTATCTCCCCGCCACGATCGAACTCGGCGCTCTCGCGTTCGTGATGTCCACGCTGATCGGTGTGCCGCTCGGAGTCATCTCGTCGGTACGACGCGACAAATTGCCCGACCACATTGCCCGCTTCGTCTCGATCTCTGGGCTCGCGATGCCCGTGTTCTGGCTCGCAATCATGGCGCAGTTCATCTTTTTCGGACGGCTCGGATGGCTCCCTGACGGCGCTCGCATTCCGATAGGCATGGACGCGCCGCCGACGATAACCGGGTTGTACACGATCGATTCCCTCATCGCCGGAGATTGGGCAACATTTCGGCTTTCCCTCATCCACCTCATCATGCCCGCCACCGTACTGGCGTATGGGTCGCTCGCGGTGGTCACGCGCATGGTTCGCGGCGGTATGCTTGAAGTGCTCAATCAGGACTACATCCGGACAGCCCGTGCCAAAGGCATCACTCCGGGAAATGTGATCTTCGGCCACGCGGTCAAGAACGCGATGCTGCCAACGGTGACGTCACTTGGATTGCAAGTGGGGTTGCTTTTGTCAGGCGCCTTTCTCGTCGAGATCGTCTTCTCCTGGCCGGGCATCGGCCGCTATGCGGTCGAGGCGATCCAACGGCTCGACTACAACGCGACGATGGCAACGACACTCGTCATTGCGCTGATTTTCGTGCTCATGAATCTCTTCGTCGATATCCTCTATCTCTTCCTTGATCCAAGGATCGCATACTGATGGCCGCCGAAACGGTGGTTCAGACAGAGGGTCCAACGGTCGCCTATCCGGGCGGAATCTCGGTGGCCGATGTCGCCACGCTCACTGGGGCATCGGCTGGCCCAAGCCAATTGCGCCGCAACCTGAAGCGCTTTCTCATAGGGAACAAGCTTAATCTCGTCGGTCTCGTCATCGTCGTTGCGTTCTTCGTACTTGCGATTTTCGGTCAGGCCCTGGCCCCCTACGATCCCTATGCCCAGGACATTACAGGGTCGAAACTTCTTGCGCCGTCGGCGGCGCATCCCATGGGAACGGACGAACTTGGCCGTGATCTTTTCAGCAGAGTCATGACCGGTACGCGCATCAGTTTGCAAGTCGCCGCGGTCGTGCTTTCGTTCGCGGTCGTCTTCGGCACACTCATTGGATCCGTCGCCGGCTACTTTGGCGGCATTGCGGATGAACTGTTGATGCGGTTCACCGATATGTTCCTGGCCTTCCCAGCATTGATTCTGGCAATCGCGATCGCCGCGTCTCTAGGGAGAGAACTGCATTGGACGATGATCGCTCTGGCCACTGTCTTTTGGCCCTGGTACGCGCGTCTCGTTCGGGGCCAGATCTTGACGATCCGCGAACGCGATTATGTGACCGCCGCCGAAAGCATTGGCATGTCGGGCCCGCGCATGCTGCTCCGTCATATCCTTCCGAATGCGGTATCGGTGATTATCATTCAGCTCACGCTCGATATTGGGTACGCCATTCTGGCGACAAGTTCGCTATCGTTCATCGGCCTTGGCGCCCAGCCGCCCTCTCCCGAATGGGGCACCATGATGTCCACCGCGCGCAACTACTTCCGGGAGGCGTGGTGGTACACCACATTCCCCGGCGTGGCGTTGACGCTCACCGTTTTCGCCTTCAACGTTCTCGGCGACGGACTCCAGGACGCATTGGATCCTCGGTCAGCTCGGCGCTAGTGGGATTCCACGTCTGATGGTCCCGCCAACGGCAAAGTAAACATGAAACTCGTGCCGCCGCCGGGGTTTGGCTCGGCCCAGATCGTGCCGCCGTGCGCCTGCACAATGTGCTTGGCAATGGCCAACCCGAGACCTGTCCCCTGCGACCGGCGGGCGCGATCGGCCTTGTAAAATCGCTCGAATAGTCTTGGCATGTCCTCCGGGCTGACCCCAACCCCGGTGTCGCGAACGTGAAATTGCACGAGATCAACTGAGGAAGACACCATGATCGCGATCGCACCACCCGCCGGAGTGAACTTGACCGCGTTATGCACGAGATTCAGAAGCACTTGATCGATCCGGCCCCAATCGGCCAAAAACTCCGGCGTTTCGGGGGAAATCGAAAAGTCGACCATCAACCGCGCCCGCTCGGTTTGTGGCGCCATTCGCTCCAACACCCGCTGGACCGCGGATTCGGCATTGACCCATTCCAATGAGAGCCGAATTCGCCCTGACTCCAGTCGTGCCAAGTCAAGAAGCTCATCGACGAGCAGCGCCAGGCGATCGACCTCCGAAACAATCCTGGCCAGGAAATCCGTCGACACACTTGGATCATGCAACGCTCCCGACTCGAGCGTTTCAACGAGGACGCGGATGGACGTCAATGGCGTGCGGAGCTCGTGTGAGACGTTGGCGACGAAATCCCGGCGAACACTCTCCAATCGTCGAATCTCCGTAATGTCCCGCAAAACGATCAGCCCGATACGGTCATCGGCGGCATTGAGACGGCGGGCAGCGGCTTGCAGCACGCGCCCACTTCGGCTGTGGTGCACGATTCGCTCCTTGGCCGTGTCCGTCGCCAATGCCTGGTTGACCATGTCGGTCAGCTCGTGGTCCCGGGCAACCTCGACCACCGGTTCGCCCACAGCCACTCCTCGGGCCCCAACCATCGACAGGGCGGCTTGGTTGGCGAGCACCACATGCCCTCGCTCGTCAGTAATGATCACGCCGTCGGACAAGTTCGCCAGAGTCGCCTCGAGTCGCACCCGTATTCGCTCTAACTCGGTCACGGAACCGCGTAACTGCAGTGTCATCAGATTGAACGCACGCCCAAGATCGCCCAGCTCACGCGTTGCCGCGGGCTCGACCGAGGCGTCGAGTTGCCCCGCTGCAATTAATGTGGCCTGCGCGTGGATATTATCAAGGGCCCCGCCGATACGCTTCGCGATGAACAAACCCGCCCCCGTCATGATCGAAGCCGCCAAAACGGCCGCAATGGCAATCTGACGTTGAACGTTCAGGACAAGTCCTTCGAAGACCGCCGCCGGAATTCCGAGTCGCAGAACCGCGGCCCCGTCGGGGATCGATCGCGCCACAAAGAAATAGGGTACTTCGTCACTCGTACCTGCCAGAAACGAGCTGCCTGATCCCCTGCGGAATGCCTCCTGTATTTCCGGCCGGCCAGTCTGATTGTCCATGGTCTCGGCACCGCCTTGGGAATCCGCAAGGACGCGTCCATCGGCAGCGACAACGGTCACGCGAGCGCCGAGTCCCCGTGACAACTGAGCAACCCCGACCGCGAGTTCCTCGCCGTTTCCACCATCCCCAATCAGCGGAGCGGCGACTTCCACCGCGACCGTTGCTTCCTGAAGCAGATCGGCGCGAAGTTGGTCCATGTAGAAATCTCGGACCGTTCCCGCTATCACCCACCCCAGGGAGCCGATGACGAGCAGAGTGAGACCCGTATAGGTCAGCGCCAGCCGAGTCCCCAGCGACGTGGAAGGAAAAACAGATGGGCCAATCGCGATCTGAGTTGACGATGGGTGAAACGGTAACGAATTGGCTGGCCGAGACAACGATTCGGGTTGGTTAGCGTCCGTCATGAGCAGGAGAGACGAGTCGGTAGCCGAACCCGCGAACGGTCTCGAGCCGGGCCGGTTTACTTGGATCCCGTTCGATTTTTTGGCGGAGCCAACGCACGTGGACGTCGACGGTGCGTGTCCCGAACGAAAAGTCGTAACCCCACACCCGCCGCAACAACACATCGCGTGAATGCACGATCCCTGGGTGCTGGGCAAGAAAATGCAGAAGATCAAACTCCTTGGGTCTGAGCGCGAGAATGGAATCCCCGACGGTTGCCACTCGCCGCGCGCGATCGACCGTTAGATCTCCGAGCACGACAGGGAGCTCTGCCGGGATTACGGCAGTGGTTGCATCTTCGTATCGAGTTGCGTCGGGTGAGATTCTCTCCGCACCACCAACCGCGACGGGTTGCATCATTTCCACGCGCCGCAACATGGCCCGGATGCGCGCGAGCAGCTCGCGCATGGCGAAAGGCTTCGTCAGATAGTCGTCGGCGCCGACTTCGAGTCCTACAACCCTGTCGATCTCTTCCCCCCGCGCTGAAAGAAACAAGATCGGCACTGTCGATTCGGATCTCAGAGTGCGACAGACTTGTATGCCGTCGATCCCCGGTAACATGACGTCCAGGATCACCGCATCGGGTCGAATTCGGCGCACGGACTCAATCGCCTCGGTGCCGGTAGCCGCGACTTCGACCAGATACCCTTCTTTACGGAGCGTGTAGGAAAGCGCATCGCGCAGCGATGGCTCATCGTCGACGATCAGGATGTTGGGTAGCGTCGATTCAGGCTGCTCCAACGCCATCGGAAGTTCCCGCCGATCCACCACCGCGTACCGTCGCATTGCTGCGGAGCATTCTTCCCAGCGGAGTATAGGTGCGCGTCGAATCGGGAACCGTCAACGACTCGTTATTCTTTGCGGTCATTGCCAGAACTGGCAAGCATCAAGTCAAACGCAGCGTAGACCGCGGCGGGAATGCGGCTTGGCAACCCGCGCTCGTTGACAAAGACCCATGTCGTCACGGCTTGCACGATGAGGGATCCCGTAGTCGATTGTGGGTCTGGCTCCAGGCGCCCGCCGAATAGCGTAGGCGGGGAAGGCGCCCCGTCTTCGCGCAGAATACGTGAGCGTCGTTCGATGCGCGCTCCTCGCGGCGCACCAAGCCACGTCACAACCCGCAACAAATCTCCTCCAACCGCCGGCTGCAGAAAATCAATCTCATGGCGTCGCGCGACAAACACACCACCGAGCTCTTGCAAGCGCGCCAAGTCGAGACCGGAGGTTGTCGCATGATCGATAGCGGCTTGCTCGAGATAGTTCAGATACGCCGCGTTATTTACATGGCCAAGTGGATCGACCTCGTGGAATCGGACTCTGGCATACATTTCGAACACGGCGGACGCGGCCCCCAGGCGAGCATCTGGAGCGATTCTCACCCCACCGCGCCCTGTGGCGCCATAGCACCCGCCGCGTCTGGATGCCCGTCTGCCGGACCGATTGCCTGATGCAAGATGCGGCGCAAGATTGCGACCGTGGAGGCGTACGTCGAGTCCAAGCCGCGATACGAGAGACCACGGGCGCCCAGTGTCTGGGCGCGGGTATACGGGGTATCCGAGGCATAGTGGATGATCCCAAGATCGAGCGTTCCTGACCGATGCGTCTGGAGATTGATCGCCTCCCCTGACGGAAATCGGCGCAGGTACAGATCTTCGTAGAGCGCGTTTAGATAAGGACCCGCTTCCATTTCGACGACCGTGTAATTCTCC
>JACCXM010000465.1 GCA_013697005.1 Chloroflexia bacterium
GCCGAAGACCTTCGAGGTGAAGAGCAGGGCCAGGGTCGCGATCCAGAAGCTCGGCAGCGACAACCCGATCAAGCCACCGACGCGGGCGGCGAAATCGAGCCCGGTGTCGCGCTTGACCGCCGAAATCACGCCGAGCGGAATCGCCACCAGTGTCGCGATGAAGGTAGCCAGAACCGCCAACTCGACCGTGACCGGCAGACTCGCCAGCAGGAGCTGGGCCACGGGTTGCCCCGAGCGCAGCGAAATCCCGGGATCGCCGCGCAGCAGATCACCAAGCCAGCGGGCGTATTGGACCGGAATCGGATCGGCGAGACCCATCGCCTCCCGCAATCGCTCGCGCGCGGCGGTATCGGTCTGGGGATCCGCGCCAGCGATGATATCGACAATATCGCCAGGCAGCAGCCGCAGCATCAAAAAGATGAGAATGCTCATCCCGAGCAGCGTCGGGACGAGCAATATCACCCGGCCGAGGACGTACTTCGTCACGAATCGCGACTCCGTCGCTGGGTGATGGGGTGTTAGGATGATAGGGTGATGGGTTGAACAAAGCGCCTTCCGAGACGCTGCTTCTCACCTATCACCCCATCACCCATCACCCCATTACCCTTCTGACACGCACGCCGTGCGCAATCCGGTGTTGAAATCCGTGTACGAAACGTACATGCCCTCGACCCGCTGGTTGGCGATCTGGAACTTGGTCGGTTGCACGGTGTAGAGATTGGGCACGTCCTCGACGATGATCTCCAGGATGCGCTGGTACGCCGCCAACCGTGCCGCCTGGTCCGCCGTCGCCAGCGCCTCGTCGTAAAGCCGATCGATCTCCTCGTTCGACCAGCCCTCGCCGAACCAGGTTTCATGGTTCGCCGTGCCGGAGCGAAAATCGACGACGAATCCGCTCGGGTCGCCCCGCATGCCGCGCCCGGTCGAGGCCCACTGGAACGTGCCGTCACCGATATTCGTGGCGAAGGTGCCGATCTCCAGCGGCTCGACGGTGACGTTGATGTTCAGCGGTTTGAGCCGCTCGCGCACGATCTCGGCGATCTGGGTGTAGTCACGCGGGGCGGCGATCGCCTGCAAGGTGACATCGAACCCGCTCTCGAGACCGGCTTCCTGCATCAACGCCGTCGCCTGCTCCAGATTGGGTGTGTACCCCTCGCGCAGCCGCTCCTCGGAAAGGGGCCAATCGCCGTAGCCCGGCGGAATGGCGCCAGTCACCTGGGCGGCGCCGCCGTAGACGTTGTCGATGATCTCCTGGCGGTCGATGGCCAAATTGATCGCTTGCCGGACGCGGGCATCGCGCCAGGGGACATCCTCTTTGGTGTTGAACTGGATCACCCGCGGCGCGGCGAAGAGCCCTTCCAGGATCTGCAGCGATTCGTCGTTCTCGAGAGTCCGGGCGACGTCGGCGGAGAGGGTGCCGCCGTCGATCTCGCCGGAGCGCAGCGCGGCCACGCGGGACTGCTCGTCGGTGAGGATCTTGAGGGTGATGTCGCGGATGCAGGGCACGCCCGGTTTCCAGTAATCCTCGTTGCAGGTGTAGACCACGCGGTCGTTGGAGACGTACTCGACCAGCCGGTAGGGACCGGTGCCGATCCCCTCGCTGAGCCAGTTGATCTCGTCGCCGATACCCGCCGGCACGATCGGGGTGTAGCGCGCCCAGGCGACGACACCGGGGATGGTCGGGTCGGGTTTCGCCATCGTGATTGCGACGGTGTAGTCGTCGACCGCCTCGACACTGGCGATATTGGCCAGGAACGCGCCTTTGATACCCGGCGCGGGGGGGTCGATCGCGGTCTCGAAAGAGTATTTGACGTCGGCCGCGGTCATCTCCTGACCGTTGTGAAAGAGCACTCCCTGCCGCAGCACGAAGGTGTAACTGGTCGCGTCCTCGTTGACCTCGTATGACTCGGCGAGGGCCGGCTGGATAACCAGGTCGCGGTCCCACTCGAGCAGGGAGTCGTACATGAACTCCTTGCCCCACATGTTGGAGGTGGAGACACCGCCGTAAGGGACGAGATTGCTGGGGTCCGATTCCAGCGCCCAGGTGATCGCGCCCGAGCACATCGTCCCGGCCACCGGTGTGCCCGCGTCCTGGTGCGCCGCCGCGGCTGAGGATGTCGCCCCGAGCAATGCCGAGACCATCGGAGCGCTGATACCGAGCGCGGCGGCCCGCCGCAGCAGGTCACGCCGGTTGGCGCGCCCCCGGAGAACGTCGTTCATCAATGTCATCTCGTCGTCGCGATGCATCATCGGTTCTCTCCTCCTGTGGATTGGGTTACTCTCGCCGATTATCACCGCCGCCCGCGGCTGGGGCAACATGCCGATGATGGCGGCCGCCAGTCTCGCCTGGTGTTCCAACAGGTAAACTCAATACCTGAAATGAAAACCCGCCGCCCGCCTCGCCCCCGTTCGGTACGGAGACCACGGTCGAGCTTCCCAGGCTTCCCGATGCCCCAGATGTTCGGGATCTTCGGGATCTTCGGTAGCTTTGACCCAAAGCACGGTAACGACGCGAGCGAGCGATCCTCGCGTAGCGCGATGACCGCCATGCCCGGCGCAACGTCCAGGAGAGCACGATGACCGCGATCGACGCGCCGACCGAGCTGCCGCTGAATCTGCACGAATACGAAGCGGCGGCCCGCGCCATCCTACCGCCGATGGTTCTCGATTACATCAGCGGCGGGTCGTGCGACGAGGTCACGCTGCGCGCCAACCGCACCGCGTTCGACCGATGGCGGCTGCTGCCGCGGGTACTGGCCGGATTGCGCGAGGTGACAACGACGACGACAGTGCTGGGGCAGGAGATCGCGTTTCCGGTGCTGATCGCGCCGTCCGGGTTGCACCGTCTGGCGCATGACGAGGGCGAGTTGGCCACGGCGCGCGCCGCCTGGAGCGCCGGCACGATCTACACCATGAGCACCGCCGCCACCGTGGCGATGGAGACGATCGGCCGGGAAGGGGGGCCGTGGTGGTTCCAGCTCTACGTCTTCAGCGACCGCGCGATCACCCGCGATCTGGTCGAGCGCGCCGCGGCGGCGGGGGCCGCGGCGCTGGTCGTCACCGTCGATGTTCCCTTGCTGGGGCGACGCGAGGCGGACGAGCGCAACCGCTTCACGCTGCCGGACGGTTTGACTTTGGCCAATTTGCACGCGCCCAGGCACCGGTTCATCCCGTCCAGCGACGACGGTTCGGGCCTGAACACCTATATCGGCGCCACCTGGGAGCCGGCGCTGAACTGGGACGATCTCGACTGGCTGGCCTCGCTTTCGTCCCTGCCGGTGATCCCGAAGGGGATTTTGCACCCAGCGGACGCCGCGCGCGCGTTCGACCACGGGGCGCGGGCGGTGATCGTCTCCAACCACGGTGGCCGCCAGCTCGATAGCGCGGTCGCCTCGCTCGATGCCCTGCCGGCGGTGGTGGCCGCGGTCGACGGGCGGGGCGAGATCCTCCTTGACGGAGGTATCCGGCGCGGCACGGACATTCTCAAAGCGTTGGCGCTGGGCGCGCGAGCCGTGTTGATTGGGCGACCCACCTACTGGGGTCTCGCCGCCGGGGGCGAGGCCGGGGTGCGGCACATCCTGGAATTGCTACGCGCGGAGCTGGCGCTCGATCTGATGCTCTGCGGCTTGGCGAGTCCGGAGGAGGTGACGCGGGAGTTGTTGGTGCCGGCGGATACGTTGATAAGCGACGGAACGAAAAGCCCCTCTCCCGGCTCGACGGGAGAGGGGTTGGGGTGAGGGATTGCGTCGGCGGCACAAGCGTTTCTCGCCTCATACCTTGCGCGCGATCAGCACTGGAGACTTCGCGCGCTTGGCCACTTCCTCCGCGACGCTGCCGAGCAGCAAGCGCTGAAGACCGTGGCGGCCTTGTGAGGCAACGACGAGCAGATCGTCCGGTCCCGCCGACGCGGCCAATTCCCGCGCCGCGAATCCGGAGCAGACTTCGGTGGTGACGGTCAGACCGTCGTCACGGAGGGGCTGCGCCACATCTTGCAGGTACTGCTCCGCTTTGGTTTTCTCCCGCACCATCTCGCCGGAGAGCTCGGCATAGGCTTCGGCGGCTTCGCTGGCGCCCCAGGGCACAACGGCCAGATCTGCTACTCGCACCAGATGGATCGGCACACCTAAACGTTGCGCCAGCTCCGCGCCGGTGCGCAACGCGGTCTCGGAAACTCCCGACCCGTCCAGCCCCACCACGATTCGCTCGAACATGGGGTATCTCCTTTATCGCGCCCGGTCTCCCGGTGGAGGTTGACAACTGAATTTCGAGATTCGTTGCGCCGCTGGAGCGTGGCCGGGCACGGCATGCCGTGCCCCTACATCCTCTCCACGTCCGATGCCCGACACCCATAACCCATAACCCATAACCCATAACCCATAACCGTACTCCCGCCACCCGCCACCCGCCACCCACTCCGCTATCATGTGCCGCGCGGTCCGGGCCCCCGGAGCGATCCCCCTCTCCTGCAAGCGGCTCGACGGGAGAGGGGGGGTAGGGGGTGAGGGTCTACGCCGCGACGCGAAGCGATCATTTCAAGGAGTAGTCAACACCATGGCGGAGCGGATGACGGGCGGGCAGGCGGTAGTGCGGGCGCTGACGGAGCATGGGGTCGACGTCGCCTTCGGCATCCCCGGTGTGCATACCCTGGCGCTGTACGACGCGCTGATCGACAGTCCGATCCGGCACATCCTGGGTCGCCACGAGCAGGGCGTCGGCTTTATGGCCGATGGCTACGCGCGCGCGTCCGGCAAACCGGGGGTGGCGCTGGTGATCACCGGACCGGGGGTGACCAATGTCGCGACCGCCGTCGGCGAGGCCTACACCGACTCCTCACCGGTGCTGGTCGTCGCCTCCGCCGAGGATCAACGCTGGGCGGGCAAGATGATGGGGCACTACCACGACATCCGCGATCAGACCGAAGCCATTCGTCCCGTCACCGCCTCGCAGAC
>JACCXM010000469.1 GCA_013697005.1 Chloroflexia bacterium
GATCGCGACATGTCGTAGACGTTGAAGCTATCCAGGTAGAGCGGATTGGCCACGAACCCCTGGATGTCGGCGCCAAGAACTGTGTAGCGAACCACCTGTCCATAGTAGATCGCGGGCGGGTCCAACTCGGTCAGGATATTCTGGGCCTCGATCATGAGCTCTTGCAGACGCTCTTCACTTCCGTAATTTTCGGCTTCGGCCATGATCTCTTCAAAGCGTGGGTTGACCCAGTAGCCGCCATTGGAGCCACCACCACCAATGTTCGCTTCGGTAAAATTGGGCCAAAGCTGGTTCCACGGGTCGTTGTAATCTGGCCACCAACCCCAGGGACTCATGAAATGCGGCCGTTCCTCGGCCGGAGCGTCCCCGTACATTGTTGATTCGATGGTCGCGTAGTCGACTGAGATGATGTCGAGATTGAAGCCCATTTGTTGCACGTTTGCTTGAAACAGTTGAGCGATCGTCTGCGCGCGCTCGAGGTTCGAGTCGGTCATGTATTCGAAGGTGGCACCCTCCACGAAACCACCGGCGAGAATCAACGACTTCGCCTGGTCCAGATCGGTCTGATAGAGAAAAACGTCAGGATCGTAGCCTCGGACGCTATCGGCTATAGGCCCCGAACGCTGCAACAGACCTTGGTAGACGACATCCTGGACTTCGTTGTACGGAAACGCGTACGAAAAGCCTCGGCGCACTTCTGGTGTGAGGAGCCGAGGGGCATTCATCACCGTCCAGCCGACATAGGCGGACGGATATTCCGATATCTTGACCGCGGGGTCATCGCGCATCGCATTGATGGCATCTACGGTGAGATTGAATGCAGCGGCGTCCGCTTCACCCCGTTCCAGCAACTGGCGACGCGTCGCGTCCTCGGGAACGACGCGAAACACGATCTGGTCGAAGTGGTTCCCCTCCCAGCCTTGTCGGTATTCCTGGAAGCGGGTGAGGATGATCCCTTCACTGATGGAGTTGGATTCCAACGTATATGGCCCGCTGCCGATGGCGAAAGCCTTGGCCCACTCGTGGGCAAACGGATCATCCTCCGTCGCGTTCGCGGCGATAGCGGTCGGACTGATCACCATTGGCCCGTAGGATGAGGCCATTGCCGCCAGGAATAAAGGCTGGGAACTTCCGAGGTTGAAGCGGAGGGTCGTCTCATCGACGACTTCCATCTTGTCAGGCGAATCGCAAAAGCGCGTAATGACGTTGACGGGTGATCCGCCAAGCTCAATCCAGCGAGTGTAGGAGTCTTTAACGGCTTGGGCGTTCGCGGGTGTACCGTCCTGAAAGACGACGTCAGGGTACAAACTGAACGTGAACGTCGATTGATCCTCATTGACTTCCCAGGATTCAGCGAGCCGCGGTTCGAAATCGTCCGTGCTATCGCCCTTGAGAATGACGAGCATGTCGTAAACCGCCAACGCGACGGCGGAGGCGACCTCAGAATAGGTGTAGTGGGGATCGATATCCTCAGTGCCAGAGGTTATGAGGATGGTCAACGTTCCGCTCGATGCCTCCTGGGCGAGACTTGAGCCCAGTGCGGTGACCGGCCTAGCGGGCGCCGCTGCCGCTGTCTTGGGCGCGGATTCGATTAGTGAAAGGATGATCGGCGAAGCGAGTCCGAGGCGAAGCCCGGTTTCGAGCAACTGACGACGACTCAGCTTCCCCGAACGAGCGAGCGAGTAGAGCTGGTTCACACGAACGTCTGTCACAGGAAATCCTCCATGCCAAATGGCTGCCCTGTCCCAAATCGACAGCGGACGGAATGCCGATCGGATGGCGCGGGCGCCGAATCCAAAAACTTTCCGTCTTGGCCGCCAGGAGCCAAGCGTACCAATCGCGAATTCGAGCCTGATGCCAATGCTATGCGTCAATAGTCCTGCCGCGCAAGCGTGGGGCAACACGCCGCCTTTCCACATCGAATCGTTGGTGCGCTGAGCCGAAGGGGGCATTCACCGCTTTGTCAGTGGCCGCCCGGCGCCAACCGCTTCGTTCCCTACCAACGAACCCTCGAATGTCTCGTTCTTCGCTCCGACCATTCAGAACCTTGAACGCACGTCAGATCGAGCTTCGCTGAGCTCAGCTCGAATCACATCCCCTATGATGCGGATGCCAGGCTCGATCAATTCGTCGGTAACGAAAGAATAGGAAAGCCGGAGCTGGTTCGAGCCGGCTCTGTCCGCGTAGCACGTGGGACCAGGGAGATATTCAACTCCGAGCTCTTGAACCTGGGCGAGCATGCGGGTCGTATCGATGTCTTCAGGGAGGGTCAACCAGACAAAGAACCCGCCTTCTGGAACAGACCATGTCGATCCGGGAGGCATGTGCTGCTCTAGGGCTGCCAACATCAGATCGCGGCGGCGGTGGTAGACCTCCCGCAGCCGCCCGACGTGGGGTAGCAGGTTTTCCGGCAGCCAGTCAGCCGCTACATGAGCGCCAAAAACGTTGGTGCCGCCGTCCACCTTCAGCGCCGACACGCGCCGGATTAACTCTGGTGGACCTACGAGCCATCCCAGCCGCATCCCTGGCCCCATCGTCTTGGAAAGGGTCCCCATGTAGACGACAGAATTGCTGGTGTCCATCGAATAGATGCTTGGAATGGACTCGCCGTCATAGCGCAGATCAAAATAGGCGTCGTCTTCAATCAACACCGTGCCGGCGGAGCGAGCAAGCGCGAGCAGATCCGCGCGGCGTTGGCTCGACATCGTGGCGCCAGTTGGGTTCTGGAAGTTTGCGTTGGCATAGATGAACTTTGGGGTGATGTCTTTGTCCCGAAGACGGCGCAACTCGCGATCGAGCACCCCGACGTCGATTCCCCCGTTGTCGATCGGGATCGAGATGATGTCGGCTCCGACGTTCTGAAACGCCTGGACGGCGCCGAGCCAGGTGGGCATTTCGCTGACGATGGTGTCGCCCCAATCGACGAGCGTATCCAGGAGCAAGTCAATAGCTTGCGACCCTCCGGCCGTGATCAGAATGTTTTCTCGATTTGCCCGTATTCCCTGATCCCGCGCCAGCTTCGCAATGAGCGCGTCGATCAAGCCGGAGTAACCCGCATTGTCTCCATATTGAAGCGCCGCCTCGCCTCGCTGACTGAGGACTTGGGTCGTCATCGCGGCGACCTCGGCGGCCGGCAAAGACGCCGGGTCGGGAAAACCGAAGATAAAGGAAATGCGTTGTCCGACCTTGTCCATCCCTTGCAAGAGTGGCGCGGAGCTGACTTTCTGTGCTCGTCGTGAAAACAAGCCGTCGAGTCTGGCGGATTGTGAGACTAGGGTCTGCATAGTCATTTCGGCTCCATGGGTAGTGCACTGTCCGCAGCATTGGGCATTCATTCTAGCGGCACTTCTGGCGCGGCCGGTATCGGCCATGGCGTGACCCTCTTGCGGCGCCGCGCTGATTCATTGTGCTGGCCGCACAGAGTGATTCCCAGGGGTCCGGGATGGCGATGCTAGAATCGGAAACGCAGAGTGTGGGGAGCCGGGTTGTGTGTCCCCCTGGCGAGGAGTATTAATCATGTCCGATGCGAACGGGGCCGTTGGGGAACCGCCGCGCGCCATCCCGGGCGACGATATCTTCGATATCACCATCATCGGGGCGGGACCAACCGGTCAGTTCGCCGCATTTTACGCCGGGCTGCGCGGAGCGCGGACTCAGATCATCGACGCACTCGAGGAACCGGGCGGCGCGCTCACTGCGATTTATCCCGAAAAGTACATTTATGACGTGATTGGCTTTCCGCGAGTGCTGGCCAAGGACTTTGTGGCGCATTGCGACATTCAGGCTCGCCAAGCCGAGCCGACGATCCGCCTCAGCGAGCAAGTGCGAGAGCTCGACGTACTCCCTGATGGATTGATCCGGCTGGGAACGTCCAAGGGAGAACGCTGGAGCCGAACCGTGATTGTTTGCGCCGGTGTCGGTGCTTTTGAACCGAAGCGGCTGGCGGCGCCGGGCTTGCGCGAACTCGAGGGAAAAGGAGTCCATTACTTCGCGAAACGCGTTGAGGACTTTCGTGACAAACACGTGGTTATCGTCGGTGGAGGTGATTCCGCGGTCGATTGGGCAGTCACGCTGGAGCCGGTGGCGGCTCAGGTGACACTCATCCACCGATCAAAGTTCCGCGCGCATGAAGCGACCGTGCGCCAACTCGAAGAATCGACCGTCGATCTCAATTACCCAGGCTGCGAAATTACCGCCGTGGACGTCGGCGAGGACGGCCAGTTGGCGGCCATAACCTTCAAGACAACGGCTGGTGACGAGCGAACGATTCCCGCGGACGACCTGATCGTAGCGATCGGGTTCGTGGCGGACCTGGGACCGATGAAGTCCTGGGGATTCGAACTTCAGCGCAACCAGATTGCGGTTGACCAGACCACCATGGAGACCGGTCTCCCCGGCGTCTACGCCGCGGGCGACGTCGTGACCTATGCCGCCAAATTCAAGCTGATCGTCACCGGCGCCGCCGAGGCAGTCACCGCGGTTAATCATGCCGTGACGTACTATGATCCGAACGCAAGACTCGACGCTGGACATTCCACCAATATCATGGAGAAACGGGAAAAAGCCGAGGCAACGGCGGGCGCAGACGACTAGGCGCCGTCTTAGCCGATGGCAAGATCCTCGACGATGGCCCGCGCCGCTTCCAACCAGCGATGGTCCGTCTCATCAGGAACGGAACAGCCGTTAGCAAGAATAAATTTGCGTCCACCCGTTTGGGACATGGCGTCTTTGGCCTCGGCCGCGATTTGATCTTCTGGTCCCTGAGAAAGGGCGCCGAACTCGTTCCAACCACCCATAAGGCATTTGCTGGTCTTGACCCTCGCTTCGCGCAGGCTTGGTCCGGCGATGCGATCCGACCAGCTCAGCACCTGAACGGGATAGTCGAGTGCTTGGTCGAACATGAGATCCTTTTCTCCGTGGACGTGGACAATATTCAACCAGCCACCAGCGGCGCCCCGGAGCGCCATGAGATCGTAGGGTCGGCCAAACTCCCGATATTGCTCCTCGGTCATGATCGTCCGCGCACAGCCCTGAAGCGCGAAAAACACGCCATCGGCCCCGGCGCTGATGATGTCGCGCAGATGAACAGCCAAGTTGTCGGCAATGGTCGCCAATGCCTCATGAACCACCACCGGGTGTTCTTGCATGTGAGAGAGGAATTGTTCTCGGTCCCGGGCGGCGTACATTGCCTCCGCGAGCGGGCTGAAGACGGTCATGATGATGGGGGTGTCGAAACCAAGGACGTCACGCAAGAGCCCGATTGACTCTGCGCGCTCCCGAAAGAATCGCGACTGCTCCGGATCGATTGGTTCGAAGAGCCGCCAGTCATCGACGGAGGCAATTGAATTCTTGGGAAACGGGTATGGAAGGTCAGGCATGACCTTGGCGATGTCCAGATCGAATTCTTCATCGAAAAACCGGAGCGTCGCTGCCGCCATGGCTCGCCCTGAGCCTTCCGGTTGAAAATGGTGCCAAAAACAGACTGGAATGCGATCGATCTCGGCGCCGCTCACGGCCGCCTGCACTCTCTCAGTGCGGGTCATATAGTCGACCTGAAGTCGTCGACCGGCCGGATTGCTTCCTTGGATTTTTGGCACGATTCGGGTGCTCCTGGATTGCTGGCGTCGGTCTCACACAATGACCTACTGACTACAATTGATGCCCCGATGGGAATCATTTCTCAGTTCGGGATCGTAGCATAGGACCGTTTTCGTTTTGCTCGGTTATCGTTGCGTCTAGTCAGGGATTCCCCCTAATGTGTCATGGAGTAATGACCGCCGATGACGACTCCCAAGCTGTTAGTACCAAACGTCGCAGTCGTTTTGAATCGAGACTTGCTGTTCGGATCGAGACTCCGGAGCGCGCTGGCGACGCTCGGCATGGAGGCTCGTTTTGTCTCAAACACTGACCGGTTCGTCGATGCAATTCGGACGGGTGGTAAAACCACGGCAATTGGCGTTCTTGATATGAATGGCCATATTTCATGGGACATTCTTGGCGAAGTGCTTCATGCGTCAGACGCGGGACCGCCGACGTTGGCATTTGGACCTCATGTCGATATCGAGAATCGACGTGCGGCGAAAGCAGCGGGAATAACCCGAATCGTATCGAACGGTCAATTTCACGCCGACATGGCGGGTCTCATCGATCGGTATCGGCGACGCTGAAAGCAGCCGGCAGTTTCGCGGGAGCGCCCTCACTTCCGCAGTAGGCGCGTGTTACGCTGATCCCACACTCGTTGCCCCGCGCGATCCCGCACCCGCCCCGTTCGCGGACAGACCAATTGAGGGTGGGGGATACGATGTTCTCCGATGCAATCGGCTTCACCGAGCGTTCGGCGGTGGGGTCATCGCCGGTCCCAGGCGAAGTGGCCGACGTGATGACCATTGCCGCGGCCGTCGATCTTTTTTTCGGCGACCTGCGTCTCGCCCCCCGGACCAAGAAAACGTATTGGCATGGAATCGCCAAATTCCTGCGACATCTCTCGCAGCACGAAGGAATCGATCCCGAGACCGCTCCGGTTGCAACGCTTTGTCCCGATCATGTGACGTCCTTCGCGTCCATTCTCGTCCCGCCCGATATTCGGACACCGGAAGAGGTTTCGCGGATGCGCACGGCGCAAAACAATATCTCCGCCGTTCGGAAATTCTGCTCATATCTCTCGAGCTATGATCTGAATGATGATCTCGCGGGAGACCGGATCAAGACCCGCATCGCGGCGATGATGCCGAGATTTACGGCGCCGCCGCCCGATGTGAAACTGACCGACCTCGACCAGATAGTCGCTTTCGTCGATAGCCGCCGACGGGAAGAAAAAGCTCATCTCGAGTTGAGACGGCTAAAGGTGCGAGCGATGATCCGGTTTCTCTTTCGCTCAGGGGTGCGAGTATCGGAGTTATGCGCTTTGCGACGTCGCGATGTCGATCTCGTAGAAGGCGCCGCAAGTATCTATCGCGCCAAAGGGGGAAAGAGCCGGACAGTTCATTTCGATGGTGATACCGCTTCGGCGCTTACGGCATACTGGCACCTGCGGGGAGATCCCGTGCGTGGCGCGGGTGCACTACCGGCGTTCAGCGGCAGAGACAAAATTGGCGTTCCTGGTTCCGCGATCAGTACGCGCACGGTCGAACACATCGTAGCCGGCTTGGCCGAAAAATCAGGGATCGAAAGCGATGTGACGCCACATTCGTTTCGCCATGGCTTGGCGACCGAACTCGTTCGTAGGCGCGTGCGTGAATCGACGGTGCAAACCATCCTCGGTCACGCCTCGCCAGCAACGACGCGTATCTATGTGCATAAATCCGCTGTCGAAGTTGCCGAAGAGTACCAAGATGCATTTGGCCCGTACCGCCCTCCTCATAGCTCCGTCGCGGACTAGGGTAGAAACCTCGCTTGGTCTATGC
>JACCXM010000475.1 GCA_013697005.1 Chloroflexia bacterium
CCGCGATGCCGCGGCTTCAGCCACCACGGAGCGCGCGACAGCAGAGCCGGGACTGGCGCTGACCTGTGCCCCGGCGGCGGTGGTCAGCGTTACCGCGTCATCCTGCGCCGCGGCCGGCTCCGCCCACCGCGCCGCGGGGATTGCCGCCGCCAATACCGCGCCCCCTGCGAATTACCTGCCCACGCGATCATGGCGCGACGGGAACTCACGTTCCGGTCTGTGTGGTCGCGATCGAGGCACTGTCTGGCCTGCATGGAGGATCTCCTTTGCCGCGCTGTCCGCGAGCTCGATGGTACGCCCGTAGCGCGCTGCGTTTGGTTGACGCCGCGCATGATCCGTTCCAGGCGCCGCCCAAACTCGAACTCCGAGCTACCGCTTCGCGATGGAAATCCAGAAAAGCAACAACCTACGCCGGTCCCGCGCCGGTGTTGCGGGCATGCGCCGCCAATTCGGGGGTGGGCGTAACCCCGGCCGGGATCGGCTCGGGAGAGCGCGCGGCCCACAGATGCCCGGGGGCGATGCGCTCGGCAAGCACCTCGGCGATGTGCCGGGTCTTGCGCTCGGTAAAGTGCTCGATCTGCTGCCGGCAGGACACCCCGGCCACACTCACCGTCGTTTCGGTATTCGCCGCCGCGACGGCGGGGAATAGCCGCTCCTCGCCGATCTTGCGCGAGACGTCGTAGTGCTCGGCTTCGTAGCCGAACGAACCAGCCATACCGCAGCATCCGGCGCCGCTCTCGCGGGCCGCACAACCGGCGCTCGCCAGGATCGCCAACGATGGTCCGACGCCGATCAGCGTTTTCTGATGGCAGTGCCCATGGAACAACACGTCGGGACCAACATCGCGTTTCCAGACGATGCCCAGATCGTCCGCCGCATCGAGCTTGGCCAGAAACTCGTCGATCATGAAGGTTTCGCGCGCAATCGCCGCCACGTCGGGATCGCCCGGAAGCAGGTCGTGGAGCTCATCGCGCAAGGTGAGAATGCAGCTCGGCTCGGTGCCGACAATCGGAACGCCCCGGTGCGCGTAGGGGGCGAGTAGCTCGACGTTGCGCCGAGCGAGAGTGCGGGCTTCCTCGACCAGACCCTTGGAAAGCATCGGCCGCCCGCAACAGGCGCGGCGCTCCTCGACGATCACCGCGAAACCGGCCGCCTCCAGAAGTTTGACCGCCGCCATCCCGATGCGGGGATAGTTGTACTCGGCAAAGGTGTCGTGAAAGTAAACGGCCTCGCCGCGGGTCTGGCGAATCCGCCCGGCGTGCCGCTTCTGATGCATGTGCCAGCGATCGGTAAAGGTGCGCGAGGCGAAGGGCGACAGACTGCGCTCCGGGGCCACACCGAGCGCTTTCTTGACCGGTCCGTCCCACCCCAACCGCATCCCGAGATTGACGAACGGGGCGAACGGTGAGGCCAGGCGGGAAAGATCGTGAATATGCCCGAACACCCGCGAGCGCAACGGGGTGCCGTGCGCCGCCTGATAGTGGGCGAGAAACTCGGTCTTGATCTTGGCCATGTCGACGCTGGATGGGCATTCCGTCTTGCACGCCTTACATGACAGGCAGAGATCGAGCACGTCGTAGACCTCCGGCGAAGCCAAATCGGGACGGCCCAGCGTTTCGCCGGCGAGGGCATCGCGCAGCGCGTTGGCGCGGCCGCGGGTGGAGTCCTTCTCGTCGCGGGTGGCCATGAACGACGGGCACATGGTGCCCGCCTTTAGCTTCCGGCAGACAGCCGCGCCGTTGCACATCTCCACCGCTCGCGCAAACCCGCCCTCGGCGCTGAAATCGAGATACGTTTTCGGCTCGCGCGCCCGGTAGTCCGGACCGAAGCGCAGGTTTTCGGTCATTGGCGGCGCGTCGACTTTCTTGCCTGGGTTCATCAACCCCAGCGGATCCCATATGCGCTTGAACTCGCGCATCGCCGCGTAGAGCTCCGGCCCGAAAATCAGCTCGTTGAGCTCGGAACGTTGCAGACCGTCCCCATGCTCGCCCGACATCACACCGCCGAACCGGCGCGCCAGTTCCGTTGCGGTGTAGGCCATCTCCGCCATCGTCTCGACCCCGGAGACCGTTTTCAGGTTGATCAGGGGCCGGATGTGGAGACAGCCGGCCGAGGCGTGCGCGTAGTAGGCCGCGGTCGTACCGTGCGCGGCGACGAGGTCCTCAATGGCGCCGACATACTCGGCGAGATGTTCGACCGGAACGGAGACATCCTCGATGACCGGGATCGGTTTGTGATCGCCCTTCACGCTCTTCAATAGACCGAGACCGGCCTTGCGCACCGACCAGACGTCCTCCTGCCGCGCCGGATCGAGCACGACCTGCGGTTCGGCGCTGGTGCGCACCCCCCGGGCGACGAGATGCGACATCAACCGCGCGGCCTTCTGCTCCAGCTCGGTGTCGCTCTCGCCGTAGTACTCGACGACGAGCACGGCGGCGGGATCGCCTTCGATCATCGAAATCTGACGGGCGAACGCCGGCTGCGATCGCGTGAGATCGATCAACATGCGGCCCATCAACTCGACGGCGGAAGGATCGGTTTCGAGGATGGCCGGAGTCGCGGCCATGGAGGCCACAAGCTCGTCGAACTGGAGCAGCACGATCCCGGTGCGGATCGGACGCTTCGCCAGGGTGAAGGTGATTTCCAACAGCGTGGCCAGCGTGCCCTCGGATGAGACCAGCAGTCGCGCCGGATTGAATGCTTCGTCCGGTTTGAGCAACTCGTCGAGGGAGTAGCCGGTGGCGCGGCGCCAATGGCGCGGAAAGTCGCGGGCGATGAGACCGCCGTAACGCTCGCGAAACGCCAATATCTGGCTGAAGAGGCGGCCCTTGGCGTCGTCCATGCTGGCGCGGCCAGCCATCGCCGACGGCGACAGCGGACCGAGATCGAGAACCGTGCCGTCGATCGTCGCGGCCTTCACGGCTCGCACGTTATCGCCAGTCATGCCGTAGAGAATCGAATGCGATCCGGTCGAGTTGTTACCGACGACACCGCCCGCCGTGGCGCGGTTGGCCGAAGCCGGATCGGGTCCGAACATCAACCCGTTCGGTCTCAGATGCCGGTTCAAGGCGTCGAGATTGATCCCTGGTTCGACCGTGACCGTTTGCCCCGCGACGTCGACGTCGAGAACCTTCGCCAGCACCTTGGAAAAGTCAACGACGAGCGCCGCGCCGACGGTCTGCCCGGCCAGGGACGAACCTCCGCCGCGCGGGAGCAGCGGCACGTGGTGGTGGGCGGCGATCTCGATGGCGGCCAGCACATCTTCGCGCGACGAAGGAATGACGACGCCGACCGGTTCGATCTGATAATTCGAGGCATCGGTGCTATAGAGCATGCGCGAGACGGCATCGAAGCGAACTTCGCCCGAGATGCGCCGTTGCAGCTCGTCCTGGAGAGCGCCGGCCGCAAACGGGACCGCGCCATTCGATTCCCGTATTTGGTTACGGGACTGGGCGCCGTTCACGCTGCCCACGCTGGAGCGAGTCGCGCTCATTTGCAGTCACATCCTCTTCCCGAGCCACGGCGCGGGTGTCACAGTTCAGCGCGCGAGTGTAGCATCGTGCCCAACGTGGAAAGGAGTTCCGTGATGGTGGAGCCGACCCGATATCTTTTGCCCGAAACGGCGATCCCGACCGCCTGGTACAACCTGGCCGCCGATCTGCCGAATCCGCCGCCACCCGTTCTTCATCCCGGAACGCACCAACCGATTGGACCCGATGATCTGGCGCCGCTCTTCCCGATGGCGGTCATCGGTCAGGAAGTTTCCACCGAGCGCTTCATCCCGATTCCGGACGAGGTGCTCGCCGTTTACCGGCTGTGGCGCCCGACGCCGCTATTTCGCGCCCACCGCCTCGAGCAGGAGCTGAAACTGCCGGACGATGTTCGCATTTTCTACAAGTACGAAGGGGGCAGCCCGGCCGGGTCGCACAAACCAAACACTGCCGTCCCGCAGGCGTATTACGCCAAGCAGGAAGGGGTCAAGCGGATCGCCACCGAGACGGGCGCTGGCCAGTGGGGGAGTGCGTTGGCCTTCGCCGGTTCGCTGTTCGATCTCGAGATCAAGGTCTACATGGTGAAGATTTCGTTCGCGCAGAAACCATACCGGCGAGCGCTGATGGAGACGTGGGGCGCCGAGTGCGTTGCGTCCCCGAGCACCGATACCAACGCCGGAAGAACGATTCTCGCGCAGGATCCCGATTCGAACGGCTCGCTGGGAATCGCCATTTCCGAGGCCGTCGAAGATGCGGCCACGCGCGACGATACCAAGTACGCCCTGGGCTCGGTCCTCAATCACGTGCTGTTGCACCAGACCGTCATCGGCCAGGAGGCCATGCAGCAACTCGAAATGGCCGATGCCTTTCCCGACGTCGTGATCGGCTGCGTAGGTGGCGGGTCTAACTTCGCTGGCATCAGCTTCCCCTTCGTGCGCGAGAAACTGGCCGGAAAACCGATCCGAATCGTCGCTGCCGAGCCCGCGGCGTGTCCGACCTTGACGCGCGGGACGTATGCCTACGATTTTGGCGACACTGGCCAACTCACCCCATTGGTGAAAATGCACACCTTGGGTCATACCTTCGTGCCCGCCGGGATTCACGCCGGCGGGTTGCGCTACCACGGCGCGGCGCCATTGGTCAGTCTCTTGCTTGACGAGGGACTCATCGAGGCGACGGCCATCAAGCAGCGCGCGGCGTTCGAAGCGGCGGTGCTCTTCGCGCGCGCGGAGGGGATCGTCCCCGCGCCCGAACCCGCTCACGCCATTCGGGTTGCGATCGACGAGGCAAACCAGGCCAAGGAGGCCGGCGAGGCGCGCACCATTCTCTTCAATCTCTGCGGCCACGGGTTTTTCGATTTGTCCGCCTATGACAGCTACCTCTCCGGGTCGATGCAGGACTACGAGCATCCCCAATCGGAGATCGAGGCGGCGCTGGCCGGGTTGCCGAGCGTCGCGGGGTGACAGGATGACCGTCGACTCCGCCGCCGTGGCCGTGCTGGCGCTCCTGCTCCTTCTTGGCGGGGCCGTCGTGCTGTTGTCCAAACAGCGACTACTGCCGTGGACATTCCCCGCGCTAAGATTCTCGGAGTCGGCACGCGCGGCCGAGCGATTGCCACCAGCGCTTTCGCCTCCCTCGGCAGAGCGGCAAGTGCAGAACAAACCGAGTCATCTCGAGCTCGTTCCCGCGCCGGGTGAAAATGACGGGGAACGTCGTGACCGCATCGAGGTCGATCTGAAAGAGCTGCAACGCATTGTCGAACAGCAGGGCGCAGCGCTCATCGCCGAGATGCGTCACGCCCATGCCCTGCTGCTGGCGCAAGCCGAGGCGGACGCGAACCGGCAAAGTGCTGCATACGACCGATTTCACGCGGAGGTTCTGGCCGCGATCGCCGGAGCCGTAGCGGATCGCCGGAACGGGGCAAGCGACCGCGCTCGAGAAGTCAGCGCCGAGCTCTATGCCCGGCTGGCCCGGCTGGAAGCCGCGCTCTCCACCGTGACCAACCCGATTCTGCTCCCCGGCGAGGCGTATCAGCCGCCCGCGGAGTTTCTCCCCGAGGCGCTCATCTGGGAGAACTGGAATGAGGTTGGCGAGCGCGTGTTTGCGTTGGCGGACGCCTTCAGTGCGCAGCGGCTGCATCTCTCAGCACAATCACGTTCTGAGTTCGGAGAAATCATCACGACGCTGCGGATGCTTTTGACCCGATCGGTCTATCCCAATCTGCGGCCGGAAATAGATCTGGCCCAGCAAGCAACACTGCGGGCGGCACTCGGAGAGATTGCCGCTCTATTGCCGCGAGTTCGAGCCGTCCTGGAGCGGGAATATCAAGAGGGCTGGGCTGACTGATTGGATAGGCGACCGTCTCGTCGCCCCCGTGATTCATTCGGCAGCGATTTCGCCCGGCGAGGCTGCGCTGGCAATTTCGGCTTCAGTATCTTCGCCGTCGGTGAGAATAGCTCCGTCGCCGCTGCTCGGGTCGCTCACCGGCGCGCCGTCTCCGCTCCCGTTGCCGCCCTCAGTCCAGTTTCCCGCGCCTTCGCCACCGCCATTCTCACCACCGCCGGCTGTCCCGTCGCCATTGCCATCGCCCGGTGCGGGCTGGCCGGTGCCGCCGTCTATCGCGCCAGAACCGTTGTTACTCCGTTTACCGTCTTTGCCGTTGCCGTTGCCGTTTCCAGACCCATTGCCGCCGTTGCCCGGGTTGTTGCGGCCGCCGCCATTGCCCCCGCCGTTGCTCTGACCGCCGCTCGAAGCATCGGTCTCATTCTGTTTTGGCTTGCCACCGTTGCCCGCGGTGTCGGCAGTTTTTCGATTGCGCCGCCCGGTGGCATCGGTTTCTTCGGTGCTCGTGTCCGGCTCGGCGGTGTCGGCTCCGCTGTCAACGCTGGCTTCGTCGACACCGTTCTTGTTCCGCTCCCGGCGGCGGTCCCGTTGGGTCGTGTCTCCTTCGACCACAGTCTCCTTGGCTGCTGTGCTTTCAACCGGGGCGTCCGCGGCACTTCGACCCCGTCTTGTCCGGGTGCCGTCCGCGGCCGCAGCGCTGTTATCCGCACTGGCGGCGCGATTGGCCCGTCCCCGGGAGTCTTTCCGCGCCGATCGATCGCTGCTGGTGGATGTTTCGTCCGGTGGCGTTCGTGGCACTCGCTCCCTCACCGCTGGTTCCGGCGGCGAAGGGTCGGCTGACTCGGGTTGCCCAGCAGTTGTACCCGCGGGAAGCCGGAGTTTGGCCCGCGACTCGCTTCTGGAGTAATCGCTGGGTCCAGATTCCTTGGGAAGCCAGCGCATGGGATCCGTGAACTCGCCAGTCTCCAGATCGGTAACCGAGAAATGCAGATGCGCCCCGGTCGAGAAGCCAACGGACCCAACTTCGCCGATCGGATCACCGGCCCGGACGTAATCGCCTTCCTCCACATAGCTGGCGATCCAATGCAGGTAATCGGTGGAGAAACCCTCATTGCGGCCGTCGTGCTGGATGATGATGCGCGTGTTGGCATCGGCAGTCGGCCGATCGTAGTCGGCCAGCGTGACCCATCCGGAGGCTGCCGCGTAAAAGGGTGTTCCCTCGGGAGCGGCCATATCGAGACCGGTGTGGATGACTGGTTCACTGGCGGGGCAGCCGTCGCCTGGGAAATAGAGATTCCCGAGCTGTTGCGTACAGCCGAAATCCTGGGTGAGGGTATAACTCTCGGCGGGCATCGGCCAGATGCGGCTGGGCAGAGAAGCGCGGTCGCTCTGGTTAGCCCGATTCTGTAGTCTGGCGACCGGGCCGTCGCCGGGATCGCGTCCTTCTGGCACCGGTTCATCAGTCGCGCCCGGCGCGGCTTGCTCCTCTCGAACCGGCTCTTGAC
>JACCXM010000010.1 GCA_013697005.1 Chloroflexia bacterium
TTCCTGAGCGATGCGCGCCAATTCCGCTTCGATAGCGGGATCTTCGTTCTGACCGATCGCGGACCCGCGTCCCCCGGCCATCATCATGAGTATGGCGATGGTGAGGAGCGTGGCGCGGGTGAGCGAGACCCGGGGATTTCGAAAATCGTTCATATCACTCCTGCGAGCGTTCCCAGACCTCGACCGGGCCTTCGTCGGGATCGGTCTCCATGCGGCCGGTTGGATGCAATCCGGCGTTGGCGGCGACACGTTGCGAGGCGACGTGCCCCGGCGGAATCGTCGCCCGCACGCCGCTCAGTCCCGGTTGCGCCAGCGCCCAGGCGACGAGGGCCGCTGCCGCTTCCGAGGCGATGCCCTGGCGCTGGAATGGTGCGTAGACGCTGTACCCGAGCTCATGGTTCCCACCACGAGCGGACTGAACAAGAAATCCGGCCGATCCGACGGCTTCCCCGGATTCCCGTACCACCAGCAGAAACGGTCCCCAGAAGGTGGACGCGGGATCGTCGCGCAGCGTGTCCCGCATCGTGGGGAGGGCGTGGTCCATCCCGGGCGGGGCGGCCAGCGGTAGAGGAAACGTGGCGCCGGTCGCCGCTTCCAGCATCCCGCGATCTCCCGCGATGAGTGCTTCGATCGCCGCGATCGTCAGCGGCCGGAACTCGAGACGCCGGGAGCCGGGAGGCGGCATCAGACGCGTTGGGCGCCGTTGGTCATCACCTTCACCGTGTAGAGCGAGGTCGTGCCGCAGATGAAGAGGTGGTTGCGTTTGGGACCGCCGAACTCGACATTGGCAACGACTTCGGGAATGAGCACCTTGCCGATCAAGGTTCCATCCGGATCGTAGACGTGGACGCCGTCGGCGGCGCTGGTCCAGACCCGGCCCGCGACGTCGAGCCGGAACCCATCGAAGAAACCGGCGGTGCAGGTGGCGAACTCCGTGTCATCGGAGAGGGTGTTGTCGGCATTGACGGTCAAGCGCCGGATGTGCCGAGGGGCATCCTCGCCGTGGGTGGCGCCAGTATCGGAGATGTAGAGCAGACTCTCGTCGGGAGAAAAGGCGAGTCCGTTGGGCCGCATGAAATCGTCCGCGACGATGCGCATATCGCCATTGGCGGGATCGACGCGGTAGACGTAACAGCCGTCCAGCTCCATTTCAGCCCGGTGCCCCTCGTAGTCCGATTCGATGCCATAGGCGGGATCGGTGAACCAGATGGAGTCGTCCGATTTGACCACGACGTCGTTCGGGCTGTTGAGCCGTTTACCCTGATAGCTGTCGGCGATGGTGATGACCGTGCCATCGAACTCGGTGCGGCTGACGCGGCGCCCGCCGTGCTCGCAACTCAGAAGGCGACCCTGGCGATCGACGGTGTTGCCGTTGGTGTGGCCGGCGGGATAGCGAAAGACGCCGACCGTGCCGCTCGCTTCATCCCAGCGCAGTTGGCGGTCGTTGGGAATATCGCTCCAGACGAGCGAACGCCAACCCGGCGACCAGGCCGGTCCCTCGGCCCAGGCGCATCCTTCATAGAGGGTATAGACGCGGGCGGTCGCGTTGATGCATTTGCGGAACCGTTCGTCGCGAAACTCGAACTCATGCGCGGCCATGCCGTCCCCTCCCGGATCCGTCGTCTCGTCTCATGCGCGCGCGCTACGGTAACACAGGCACCGGTCGGCCCCGGCTCGAGCGCCGGGTGCGATGCGTTAGCGGACGGCGTAGCCGAGGGAGCGAATCGCGTCGGCATGCTGCTCGCGAAAGACGGCGAGAATCTCTTCGCCCAGATGCGCGCGGGAATCGCCGACCGTGGCGGTGCGCACTTGCCAGGCGAACTTTGCTTTCATCAGACGCATATTCTCGGCGTGACAGGCCGCGATCGCGGTCTCGATGCGATCGGCCGCAACCGGCTGAATCTGGCCGGTGGCGCGCTCGAGCTCGGCGACGGGGTCGTCGTGCAACCCCTCGTAACGAACGACGATCGCCCGGCCACTGTGCAACCAGCCATTCGCCCGGCGCAGGTTGCTTCCCCAGCGATCGGCGAGGTACGCCAGAACTTCAGGGTCGTCGATCGCCTTCCCGGCAAAGACATCCCGTTTGTGCTCCTGTTGCCGGCCATGCTCGCGCGCGGCCCGTTCCTGGATCCAGTGATAGTAGGAGACGAACATGTCATAGGGGTCACGGATGATCGTCACCAGATGGGCCGGCACGCTCTCCAGCGCGTCGCACAAGTCCGGGGAAAAGCGGCAATGTTGAAAATAGATACTGTTGTCGCGAAATCCGCCGCGCTCGGCCCAGGCGCGCACCGCGTCGGGCCGATGCCCGGCTTGATCCTTGGGACCGAGCCACTCGAGCTCGTAAATCTGGCTGAGGAGACACTTGAGCCAGTGGTTACCCGAACGCGGTGGCGACGAGATCACGATCCGCATCGGGTAAACCTTCTCC
>JACCXM010000027.1 GCA_013697005.1 Chloroflexia bacterium
CGACCGTGCCCTTCGTCGCGCCGATCGTCACGACTTCCGCCCCGAGCGCTTCGAGATGATTCTTGGGGTCGATCGCTTCCGAGTCTTCGAAATTGTTTGCCAGAACCATTGCCACTTTCGGTTTCGCCACGGGTGTTTCCCTTCAAGCATGCGATGTGGCGCTCAAGCGCCTGTCAGATCGCCAGTATACTGGCCGCCCTCTGCTGGCTCGTGTGCCGGCATCGCCAGGCAACGATGAGGAGCGCGACGGTTGGACGCATCGTTTCCGGTCGGATTCCGTGCTGACGATGCCGATGCGGTTCTCGCCGCCATCGATCCCGAGGAAACGATCGCGTTCCTGCGCGAGCTGGTGCGGTCACCGTCAGTCAATCCGCCCGGCGATGTGACGGCGGCCGTCGCGATCTGCCAGCGCCCCCTGGCGGACGCCGGCTTCGCGGTACGCACCCTCGCCCACGCTCCAGGCAAACCGAACCTGGTTGCCGAGTGGGGTACAAATGCTGGCCCCGTCCTCTGCTTCAACGCCCATCTCGACGTGGTGCCCACCGGTGATGAAGGGGCCTGGACCTACCCGCCATTCGGCGCTGAGCTTGTCGATGGCCGCGTCTACGGCCGCGGCGCCGGGGATGACAAGGCGAGCGTCACCGCTCAGGTCATGGGCGCGATCGCCCTCGCCCGGTCCGGCGTACCGCTGCACGGGAGCCTCGTCGTGACCGAAGTTGCCGATGAGGAGACGACGGGTGACGGCGCGCTGCACCTCATCGCCGCCGCCGGTCTGCATCCGGACGGCGTCATCGTCGGCGAGCAAACACTCAACCAGGTGGCCATCGGCGAGAAGGGGAGTGCCGGTGCCGACGTCGTCGTCACCGGGCGGACCGCCCACGGCGCATTGCCCTGGGAAGGGGCGAACGCGGTCGAAGCGATGGCCAGGGTGATCGTCGCCCTCGGCGAAGAACTGCAACCGCGCCTGTCCGAGCGGACGCATCCCTATTTCAAGCCTTCCTCCGCCTCCGTCAACATGATCTCAGGCGGGGTGAAGGCAAACGTGGTGCCGGATCGCAGCGCCATCTTCATCGACCGGAGGATCATCCCCGGCGAGGATCCGGCGCAGGTCATCGCCGAGATGCGCGCGATCGCCGAGCAGGCGATCGCCGGGTTGCCAGGGATCACAGTCGAGGTGAATGCGGCGCCGGGGGCCATGGCGGCGACGATGAGCGACCCCAACGGCACATTAGCACGCGCGATGCTCGCCGCGAACGCGCACCTCGGGTTATCGACCGAGTTGACCGGGTTCAGCATGGCGACGGATGGCCGTCATTTCGCCGCCGCCGGCTACCCGACGATCGTCTACGGCCCGGGGGATCCGCGGCTGGCCCATGTGCCCGACGAATGGGTGGGCGTGGATGAAGTGCTCGAGGCAACGCGCGCCTACGCCCTCGCCGCGCTCGCGATACTTGGCCGCGGGACGAGCTAGACATCGCCACGGTCGGGTTGGCGCGATTCCTGCGGAAAAGGCGAAAAGGAGGTGAACCGGCCATGTATATCGGTGGTGGACTGATCCTCGTCATCATCGTCATTTTGCTACTCATCTACGTTTTCTGATCGGCAGCGAACACGAAAACGAGCGCGACGGCGAACGGGGCGGCCACGTGGCCGCCCCGTTCCTTTGCCTGTGTTTTGCTGCCCTTCGCCTAGCGGGAGAAGAGATCAGCCACGCGGCGTCCGCGCAGGGAAACGGCGCCCAGCGCCGCGGCAGCGGAAGCGGCCGCGAACAGCGAGGAGAGTCCCATCGAGCCGGCCATGCCGATACCGGTATCCGGCACCTGCACCACCACCACTTCTGGCGCGGGAGCGGGCGCGTCCGGCGCCGGAGCGGGCGCGTCCGGCGCCGGCGGAGCCTTCTTCTCTTCCTTATCAACGTGGCACTTGTGCTCGACGACCGTGCGGATCGGACTGTCGTCGCTGTCGCCTTCACCGCGGATCGCGGCCTCGACCTCACCCTGAATGGTCGCCACCATTTCTCGGGCGGAGCTCTGCGTCATCGCGCCTTCATCGGGATGGGCAACCGCGAGTGCGGCCGCGCCCTCGGCAAGTGCGCCATCTTCGCAATCGGCAACGGCTCGCGCCGCAGCCCCGATCGTCTCGGCGTGACCCGGCGATGCGTGCGCCTCGGCAATGGCCGAGACCGCGTCGGCGTGACCGGGGCTGACCGTCAGTGTCGAGCCACCCGCGGTCAGGACGATCGTGTCGTCGCCATCGTCTTGCGCCGCAACCGGCTGCAGGCCGCTGAATCCAACCAGCGCGGCGGTCAGCGCGGCGCCGAAGGCGATCCTCGCTACCTTGATCCGGACATCGTGCATCGTGTTCCCCCTTCTCCCACGTGCGCGGCAAGAGTGGCGTGGTTCTTCCACTCAAACCCGCGACAACTCATCACGGTCGACCCCAATCGTGCCACGAGTCGCGCTGACTCGCGAGATATGGGACCACCATAATCATGTATATCAACGCTTGGGCGCTCCGGTGGTTTCGTTTCAGCGTATCCCACTGGTCCTGGTTTGCCCCGGCGATCACCGACTATCACCGGTGGAACGACCAGTGACCTGAGCTAACCCTCCGCGCTCGCGTATCGCGACCGCGCCGAAAGCCGCGGCGGCGGAAGCCATGGCGAGGAACGAAGAGAGCGGGCCTGGCTTTATTGACCCGATACCAGCGGCGGGCAAAGACGCGACCCGATCCCGCTGTCCACCCCGGCCGCGTCCCCCGCCGCCACCCGTGCGATTCATTCGTCCGCCGCCGCGCCCACCGCCACCGCCTCCGCCCCGGATTCGGTTGGCGCGGCCTCCACCGCCAACTGCTGGCGCCGCGGGGGCGCTCGCCTGAGAGGCTCGTCCCGCATCGGCGGCATCATCCTGGCTCGACGCAGAAGCGACGGCGATGGCGCTTTGTGCCTCCGCGCCCGCACCGGGCACGGCGACGGCAAACGCCGCGCTGCCCTCGGCCAACGCCCCAGTGTCGCTGGCCGCCTCGGCCAGCGCGCCGGCGGCCTGCACGCGTGCAGCGCCCCGCGATGCTGCGGCTTCAGCCACCAC
>JACCXM010000048.1 GCA_013697005.1 Chloroflexia bacterium
TTCTGCCCGATGGCCGCGCCGGGGGGTTCGTCGATTTCGCATTCGCGGGCGGGTATCGGGAGACGCAGTACGTGGTGCTGACGCAGGAGGGCGAGCGCTGGCTGGTTGATGAGATTCTGCTCTTCGCACCGCTGGAGGGGACGCCGGCGCCGTAGCTACGACGAAGCGGATGCGCCTCGGGGTTAGTCAATGACACCGGCGCGGGGGTGTTGCCTCCCGCCGGTGTTCGTGGGTGGGTGACGAGGTTTGGCGTGCCGGTGCGGCGTTGTAGGGTAGGGCGGGCGACGCAGGCGTCGCCCCTACGGGGTCTGACGCCGCGGCGAGGTTCTTTGGGGAAAAGGTCTCGATCACGTGGCTATGGGATCAGGAGGGAGCCGGTGGGGAGGAGCAGGCGGAAGGCCTGGACGCTGTTGGAATCGCTGACGTAGACGGTGCCCGCGGCGTCGACGGCGACGCCGAGCGGGGAATTGAAGTCATCGGTCGTGGGATCACCATCGGTGGGTCCACCGGCGACGGCCAGCATCCGGCCATCCGGCGTCAACACCTGCAAGCGATCACCGTCGCGCTCGATCACATAGAGTCTCCCTCCGCCATCGATCGCGACGTCTTGCGGGACGGAGAACTCGCCGTCATCGTAGCCGCTTCGGCCGACGATGGCGCGTAGCTCGCCGGTAGACGTGAACTGCTGGAGACGGCTGTTGCCCCGGTCGACCACCCAGATCATGCCGCGAGGGTCGATCGCCATCCCCTCCGGGAGAATGAATTGCCCCTCCTCGATACCGAGACCGCCAAAAGCGCCCAGGAACGTTCCCTGGCCATCGAACATCTGGACGTCGGCGCGCCGTTCGTCACTGATGTAGACGGTCCCCGCGGCATCGACGGCGATGGCCGTCGCGACCAGGAACTGTCCGTCGCCATCGCCTTCCTCGCCCCAGCTCAGGAGAAAGCGGCGATCCGGCGCGAATTTCTGCACGCGGTAGTTCCCGGGGTCGACGACGTAGAGATTGCCGCCGGTATCGAAGGCGGCATCACCAAGGCCATAGGAGTCCCTGCCCGTAGGATCGGAGAAGGTGAATTGCCCCTCGTCGTTACCGGGGGCGCCCCAGGTTTCGATGAACGTGCCATCGGGGGCAAAAATCTGGAACCGCCCTTTGTCCGCGTCGACGACCCACAGATTGCCGGCGGGATCGATGCTCAGCGCGTAGGGATCGTCGAATGGCTCGGGGCCGCCCGTGGACTCCCAGAGCAGCTCGAGCTGGCCGGCGGCGACGCCCATCGTGTCTTCGGCGGCGGGGACGAGGATGGGGGTCTCCCGCGATGGCAGACCGAGTGGGCCGTAAGCGAAGAGGCCGGCCGTGAGGGTGAGCAGGATGAGTGCGGCTGCGAAACCCTCACCCCAACCCCTCTCCCTGTGCGCAGCAGGGCGAGGGGCTCCGTGGGGTGGTGATTGGGTTTCAAGGAAGATTCTGGGGCTGGATATTCCCAAGTGCACGGGGTCGTCGTGAGCCGCGTCACCGGACGCGATGCGGGTCAGCACGGCGGGCCAGGCTTTGGCCGCCGATGATTCGGTGGGGAGCGTCGAGCCGGCGCGGTGCAGGCGACGCACGACGTCCATGTCCGCGGCGGCGAGGGCGAAGCCATCCGTCACTGGATCGCCGGCGACGATCGCGTTCCAGAACCGGTTCAGCTCCCGGTCTCGTTCGTCATGGTCAGACATCGGTCTTCCGTTTCTCGTTCTCGCCGGGGGCGATCCCCAGCTTTTCGCGTAGCCGGGTTACGGCGCGGGATTGCGCCTGACGAACCGCGTCGCCCCTGATACCGAGCACATCGGCGATCTCGCGGTCGGTCAGTCCCGCCAAGCGCAGCGCGACGACGTCGCGCGGGCGCTGCGGCAGCTCCTGCAGCACCGCGATGACGCGGGCGATCTCGTCGGCGGCGACCGCTCTGCTCTCCGGCGAGGCCGCCACATCCGGCACCAGTGTGGCGGCGATGAGCGATCCCGCCGGGTGGCGCGCCCGGTAGCGGTGCGCGTTGGCGACTTCGTGATGGGCGATGGTGAAAAGCCAGGCGCGGAAGGATCCCTCGCGGCCCCGATCGCGAAAGCGCGACAATCCGGCGTAGGCGGCGACGAAGACCTGGCTGGCGGTGTCCTCCGCTTCCTGGCAGTCGCGCAAACGCAAGGCGCAGTAGCGGAGGACGGGGTCCCAGTAGCGCGCGAAGAGCGGCGCGAAATCGCGGGGATCGCGCCGCGCCGCGGCGACCAGGATGTCATCGCGGTCGACGGCGATCGCGGATGGGGCATCGGTTCGCTGTGGTCCACGCTGCAGAATGGGCATGGCCGCTCTCGTGGGGGTGCAGGCGCCGCTGCACTGAACATCCCCGGAAGGTGCAATTGTGTGACGTTTGGCCATCGGCTGTGAGCTATCGGCTATCGGCTATCAGTCGTAGTCGGTAAGTCGGTAAGTCGGTATGGACGAAGTGAAGGCACGAGCCGATAGCTGATAGCCGATAGCCGATAGCCGATAGCGGTACTATCTGGCAACTTGACATCACCTGGGAGAAGGGGCGAGGAGCATCATGGCGAAGAGCGGAGACCCGACGCCGAGGCACATCCTGGTCATCAATGACACGGTCAGCATCCTAGAGCTGTTCCAGGCGCTGCTGGAGGACGAGGGCTACCGGGTCACGACCGACGGGTTCACGGTCGAGATGGTCGAGATGCTGGGGCGGGTGAAAGCGGGGCGGCCCGATCTGATCGTGCTCGATTTCATCATGCTCGACGAGGGCAAGGGGTGGCAGTTCTTGCAGATGCTGAAGATGGACCGCGACACGCGCGACATCCCGGTGGTCGCCTGCACGGCCGCGGCCAAGATGGTGGAGGAGCTGCAGGTGCATCTGGACGAGATGAAGGTGAAGGTCGTGCTCAAGCCGTTCGATATCGACAATCTTCTCGCGGAGATCGAGAAGTCGCTGCCGCCGCCGTTTCCGGAGCGAAAGACGGAGACGACTTCGCCGTAGGGGAAGGGGGGTCGCTTCGCTCGGGGGAGAAGGGGGGGGATCGCTTCGCTCAAGGGGGAAAAGGGGAAGGTATGAGGTTGGCCAGATGAACATCGGTTTCTTGGCGGCGTACGCCCTCATCCCAACCCCTCTCAGGGTGCGCAGGGAGAGGGGTTGGGATGAGGGTTTCTTAGGACTCGGCGCTCAGGAACCCCCAGACGATAGAAGGTGATCAGAAGCCATCATCAGGGATCATCCGTGCGCCCCGGGTTTCCCAGAAGTTCCCAAACTTCCCGAAGTTCCCGAAGTTCGACCGCGCACGGAGCAAGCCCCGCTTCCCAACACCATATCTCCCCCTCTCAGGTCGAGCCGGGAGAGGGGCTCGGTTCGCGAACCGGGGAATGTGGTGGGGGTTCCTGATTGTATTCCGCGGCGGCGGAGCGGCCCAACGTGGTGGCCAGGTGAAAAAGCGGCGAGTCGACGGTGGGGTCGACGGCGGCGCCGGGGAGCGTTCCCGAAGGGTGTGACGGCGGCGCGGGCAAGAAGCGGTCGACCAGGGCGGCGGCATGGGCGGCCGCACCCGGCAGCAGACCGGCGAGACGGGTGGCAAGGACCGTCGAGAGCGGGAAGGCGCATTCGGCGTCGCCGCGTCTGGCGGCGGCCACGATGATCCGCGCCGCGCGCTCGGCACTCAGCGCGATCGGGTAGGGAGCGCTGGCGCCGAGGGCGAACCAGCGGTACTCGGCCGCCTGATCGCCACCGAACTCGGCGTGGAGTTGGGAGCCGGTCCGCATCAGACCGGGCACGACGGTGGTGACGGCGATGCCGGCCCCGGCCAACTCCGCGCGCAACCCCAGGGAGAGCCCGACAGCGGCGAATTTGGCGGTGGTGTAGGGCAGCATGTGGGGTACGGCAATCTTGCCGCCGATCGAGGTGATGGTGACGATACGCCCGGCGCCTTGCGCTCGCATCCCGGGCAGGACCGCCAAGGTCGGATTGAGGACGCCCCAGAGATTGCTGGCCATGACGCGTTCGAACTCGGTGTGGGTCAGCGATTCGAGGGGGGCGACGACGATGATCCCGGCGTTGTTGACCAGGATGTCGATGCGTCCGTAGTGGCGGGTCACCGTTTCCACAAGAGAGGCGACCTGGGCGCGGTCGGCGACGTCACAGGGGACGGCCAGAACCTCGGCCCCCATCGTTGCCAGATCGGCGCGCGCCACGGCGAGCTCGGTTTCGTCGCGGGCGCAGATTGCCAGCCGGCAGCCGTGGTGGGCCAGCTCCCGGCTCAAGGCGAGACCGAGTCCGCGCGAGCCACCGGTGACGAGGGCGACCTGTCCGCGCAGATCGGTTTCCGGGGGGCGGGTCAGCGCTCCCGCCGCGGTTTTCCCCACCCCGAGTCCAAACGCCGTTCCGGCCGCGATCACGCGCATCCGGCTTCGCAGTCCGCCGCCCATTGCCGTGTCCTCTCCCGGCTATCAGCTATCGGCTGTCAGCTATCGGCTGTCAGCTATCGGCTGTCAGCTATCGGCTATCAGGGTGGCATGGTAGCGCGACGGCAGAGAAATAGGGAGGCGAAGGGTGCAGTTCGTACGTGCGGGGGGGCGAGGCGCGGCGTTCCTTGCGTGCTTCCGGTGCTTTCGATGAAGAAGCGAGCAACTCATGGATGCCAACCGCTGCGATCGCATCGCCCGGGTCCTGGGCGGCTCCGGCACGCGCCGCGGCGCGCTCGGTATGCTGCTGGGCGGATTGGCCGCGCCGCTGCTGGCGGTGGCAGACACCAGATGGGCGCCAGCTCGCGCCGCACCGCATTACGGGGCGTCTCAGCCCTTGGCTTGACCGCCGTAGTCGATCGACTCGACATGACCGCCGCTGAGGCGAAGAACCAGGGTCACGGCAAGGGTCACGATAGGGACCGGGTACGGGCATCGAAGTTGGATCCGTCCATGGGGAGCTCCTGCAGGCAACGAGGCGACGATCCGGAGCGTTACGGCAGTAGGATAGGCGTCCGCCGGGGTGTCGGCAGGTATTGGAGGCGCGAATCGCCGCTTGCCCCGCATCGATCTGGCGGAATGAGTGGTGGATCGTGAGGCAATAGGTGCATTCCGTCGTCGCTACTAAGTGCCGTATTTATACGGACCTTCGGAAACCGGATATTGCCGTGTTGTCACACATTCCGTGATATAGTCCCGCGAAGGAGGCGGGGTGGAAGCCACGACGAAGCGCCTTTATCGCGCCGCCGAGCGCTATCCGCCCCGTGATCGAGAGTACCGGACACCAGCAGCACAGGGCCGGCAACCGCGGCCCGATGCCCCTGAGCAGGAGCGCAGATCGTGGGACGCGCTCTCGGCCTGGGATACGCCGGAGGCGGCCATGCGCATCGCCCGCGGTTCTCGATCGGCCCGATACGTCGTGTCCTTCGACATCCCGGACAATTGTGGGGTGACCTACGAGCCATCCGGCGAACCGGGACACTTTGATATTCTTTGATATTCGCGGAGACTTGGAGGAGTGGAACGCTACTTAAACGGATGTCAAGCTCGACGTCGACCGAGGAGACCAACGATGAACGGCTGCTACCGGGTCATCGACGAGACAAACTTCAACGTATTGGGAACATTCGCGTCGCAAGAGGAGGCCGTCGATTACGTTGCGACGCTGCTCTCCGTCAACGACAGTGGCTACCTCGACGAACTCACGATCGCGAACGACGACGGCCCCCTACTCTTTGCCGATTCGCTGCGAGAAGCCGTGCGCGACCGGGAAGCGAGTCGTGATCGCGCCGCCGCTTCTGAGCCAAGCAATGAGGGCCACGGCGGCTACGACCAGCCGGTCGAAGCGCTGGCCGCCGAGGGCTATCCGCACTAACCCATTCGCGGGTCGGCCGATACCGCCGGGTGGCATCACCCTGACGATCTTTTTGCCCCGCCCACTGTCTCCACGTCGAAGGAGTGGAACAGCGGCTCGCCGGATTGCTTCGCGCACCGCGGGCACTTGGCCTCGATGACGCGCCGCTCGCCACCCATCGCCAAACGGGTTCAGAAACGCGGGTATTTCCCTTCGTCATTCCGCGCCGTGGGCTCGCCCGTACCCGGAGGATTGGCGGACGGACACGGACGCGCAGTTGGTCCGGGACCAACTCGCTGCCCAAGCCACCCGCGCCGAACTCGTCGCGATCCTGGAGGAGCTGCACGACGTGCTGGTAAGGATCGACGACGAGGCGGTTGATCGACGGTACGTCGACTTTGGGGCGTTGGCAAAGCGCCTCGAGGAGTGCATCGAAAGGGTGTCCGACCTGTGAAGCTAGCCGCTACGGGGCGTGCCGGTCAGCACGTTCACGCACCTACCCGGCGGCCGTCTCGTGATCGGCGCTGTTCGATGCCGCCAGTTTCGCCGGGTAGAAGTCGATGCCAGCCTCGGCGGTTAGCAGGGTCTCCGCGAAATCCGTGGCCCATTTCCTCGTTATTAAGTGACTTCCGAAAACGAGAGCAGCAAAGATCAAGATGACCGCCACGTAGAGGACGAGCAACGCCATCCAGATGACGTCGCCGCCGATCTTGTTCAAAACGATAACGTACGCAAAGATTAGTTCGATCACCACGGCCAAACCGACGACGGCCATCACGACGAGCATGGACGACGCGATCGGGTCGTCCAATCTGAAGACCTTGATGCCTATTGGAGACCATTGGCCCCGGTTCAGGGTCTCCCACCGCAGCAAGGTGCTCCCCGCGAGGCGTTCTACGCGGCTTTCAACGACGGATAGATACGCAGACATCCGCACCGCCGTTGCTGACGCGGCGATCATTAGCCCGATCAGGCTGAGCTGTGCTGGTGGCAGGACAAGAATGAGGAGGGGTTGGTCCCACTGCACGATGATGGCGACCAAACCCACTGAGCCCGTCAGCAAGAGCCCCATCAACTGGGTGCTTGAACGGTACGCGGCGCGCTTTTCTTCTTGAAGTGCTCGGTACTCTTCAATAATGACATCGATTGCCTTCGCGCCAACCCTATCCAAAGCGTCGTCACTCAAGGCTTTGCTTGCAGCTATTGTCCCTTGATCGGATTGATCGCTGTCCCAGTAATCGCCCATTTCGTTCCCCAAGCGATTGACCAGGTTGCCACGACGATCTGGTGACGAGCAAAGATACTCAAACCATGAACGGACCGACGCCCAACTCCGGTGCCATCAACCACACCAAGCACCAGGCGAGCGCTTCCTCCAGGGTCCGCCCGTAAAACGCCTGCTCCTCCGGGCTGTGCAGCGTCACCACCCAGCCCGCGTAGTCGACGCCCCAGGAACAGTAGTCGCGGCGGGTGGTGATGGCGGCGCGCAGCGCGTCTTGGCGTGCGCGCCCGTCGAGGATGGGTACGAGCCGCCCGCATGGGTCATTCTGGCGGTGAATGAGCGTTTCACCGTGCGGACTCCCGAGCTAGAAGACGGCCGGATGCACGGCACATCGTGCCCATCCGATACCACGGCATGCCCTTCCCGGCGCTTCCCTATGGGCGATGGCCTCCAGGCCGTACCGGCACCGACTTGTCGGGATGAAGCGAATCCTCGACCCAATGGGCAGGATTCGCGAAGATGTAGGATCGAAGATGATCGAGGGCGCGTTCATCGCGGATGACATGTTCGTGGTAGTTGGATTGCCAGAGCGATGGGATGCGCCCAGGCGGGAGCGGACCGAGGCGATCGGTGAGCCGGGCACGGCATGCCGTGCCCCTACCGAGGTCGTCGTTGACGGTCCGGGTCACCGCGGCCTTGAATGATCGAACGATGGTCGGAATCGATCCGACAACTGGAGCACCAAACCGTTCACGGGATGCCACCATGGGTGTAGGGGCACGGCATGCCGTGCCCGGCTCGTCCGCCAACAAATCGCCGAGAACCACGATGCCATGCAGATGATTGGGCATGATGCCAAAGGCATCCAACTCCCCGTTGGGGAAATGGTCCGGGATGGCATGCCAGCAGGACGCCACAATCTCCCCAACCACCGTGAAACGAAGCACATCCTCACTAATATCGGCGAAGATGCAGGCGCGATCGCGGGAACAGATGGTGATGAAGTAGGCGCCGGCCTTGGTGTAGTCATAGCCACGGAGGCGGATGGACCGGCGGTGGTGTCGGTCCGGGTTGTAGCTCATGACTGGGCCGCGGCCTAAACGGCGGCGATCTCGACCTCGACCGGTCGCAATTCGGGAAGGACTGTGGCGACGGGCGGGGTGAGGTGGAGCGCGATGGCCTCGCCAAGGTTGCGCAGGGCGTCTTCCTCCGTCTCGCCCTGGCTGGCGACGCCGATCTCCAGACACTGAGCGATGACCCACTCGCCCTCGTGGATGATGCTGGCGGTAAACGTGCGCTTCACGATGGTGGCTCCTCGGAAGTCCAGAGGGGTTGGTGGCAGGGCACGGCATGCCGTGCCCCTACATTGTGACAGGTGCGGCAAGAGTGAGACCGAGGTCGGCAAGCACCTGCCCCAGAGCCGTATCGGCGTGGATAGAGTAGCCGCCGATGCTCCGCGTCGTTGACAACCCGGCATCCCCGCGATACCGTAAATGCGCAAAAAATTGTCCCAATCGCAAAATCTTTCAACGAGGCAAGTCCCGGTGCTGAAAGAGGACGGCCGCGCCACGCTTCGGCCCAGGGGCCACTCCCGTCAGGGAGGACGGCCCAGCGCCGAGGCGCGGCAGGCGATCCTGGCCGAGGTGGCGACTCTCTACTGGATTGATAAGCTCAATCAGGAGCAGATCGGCCGTCAGATCGGACGCTCCGTGCCGACCGTGTCGCGGCTGCTGACCGAGGCCGATGTGGCTGGGATCGTCGAGGTCCGCATTCGCTACCCGGTCGCCATCGTCCCCGAGCTGCAAAGCGAGCTGACCGATCGCTTCGGGTTGCGCGTGGCGCGCGTGCTGGCGGCCGCGGCGGCCGATCCGGCGCGGCTGCTCACCCAGCTCGGCGAGCTCGCCGCGCGCTACCTCACCACCGTGCTCGGCGACGGCATGACTGTCAGCGTCGGCTGGGGCACCACCCTCTACGAGGTCGTGCAGGCGCTGCGGCCGATGCATTATCGCGATGTGCGCGTGGCCCAGGCGCTCGGCTCGCTGGGGAGCAAGCTTCCCGCCATCGACAACCACCTCATCGCCCGCACCCTGGCCGACCGCGTCGGCGGCACACCGCACTTTCTGCCGGCGCCGATGATCGTCGAAAGCGAGCTGGTGCGGGAGGCGCTGCTGCAGGATCACCAGGTGCGAGAGACGCTCGAGATCGGCCGCCACTCCGATATCTCGCTGACCGGGATCGGTGTCGCCGAGCCCGATCTGGCGGGGATGTACCGCGCCGGCTACATCGACGAGGCGACCCTCGATGGCATTCGCGCCGCTGGCGCGGTGGGCGACATCCTGGTCGGGTTCTTCGACCGGGCCGGCAACCGGCTCGATATGCCGGTGACGCGGCGCGTGATCGGGCTTTCGCTCGACGATCTGGCCGCTATTCCGATGTCGATCGGGGTCGCCGGTGGCACGCGCAAGGCGGCGGCGATCCTCGGCGCCCTGCGCGCTGGACTGCTGCACGTGCTGGTCACGGACGAGGCGACGGCGCGCGACGTGCTCCGGCTGGACAGTGAGTGAATCTGTCTGGCGCGAACGGTTCGGCGCGGCGCTGGAAGGCGCGATGGCGCGCGCGGAGGATGCTCAACGCCGGCGGCGGCTGATCGCCTGCGGCTTCACCGCCAATCTCGACCGCGTGGTCGCGTTCGATCAGGACGTTGCCGACCGCCTCTTCGTGGGGCGCGCGGTCGACGTGGCCGGCCCGCGGGTGACGCGTGCCGGGGATGTCGACGCGCTCCTGACCGGGATCGCCCAGTGCGTGGCCTGCGGCGAGGGATGCGATTTCCCGGTGGCCGACCCGGCGGTCCAGGACTGGTTACTGGGGCATGTGGCGGGGCGCGTGCAGATTGGGGGCACGGGCGCGCAGGCGGCGGCGACGCTGGCCGCGCTCGGGTTCCCGGCGCTGCTCCATCTGACCAGCCGATCGCCGGAGCTGATCGCGGCACTGCCGGGCCAGGAACGGATCACGATCGGATCGCCCGATGGGCTCCTGCCGATCGCGCAGGGACGCGACGCCGCCGCGACGATGTGGCACGTGGTGCTGGAGTTCGCGGCGGGGCTGCGCGTACCGGGTCCGGCGGCGCCAGCCGCGCCGGCGGCGAACCGGGTCATCGTCTCCTACGACCCGGTCAACTCCGCGTTCGTCATCGACCCCGGATTTGACGCGGCGCTGAATGACCCCGGGCTGGACATCCGCACGCTGCTGATCTCGGGATTCAGTCAGGCGAGCGCGCGCCAGACCCTGGAACGCGTGCTCTGGGATACGGCGGTGGCGCTGCGTATCTGGCGCGCGGTGCGGCCCGATCTGCTCGTTCATCTGGAGCTGGGCGCCATGCCAGATGCCACCGCCATGCTCCGGATTCTCGAGGTGCTGCATCCGCTGGTGGGCAGTATCGGGCTGAACATCGACGAGCTGCGGCAAGTGCTGCGGGCGCTGGGGATGGAGATGGCTCCTGCTGGCCCCAAATTGGCCGCGCAGTTCCGCGCGTTGGCGGAGCGCTTTCCGGCGCCGCGCTGGTCGTTGCACACCCGCGAGCTTTGCCTGACGGTGACGGACGGCGATGCCGAGGCCGAGCGGGACGCGCTGCTGTTCGGATCATTGACCGCTGCGGCGCGCGCGCGGCTTGGCGACTTTCCGGTTGTTGCCGATCTGGACGCGGCGCTGGCTGCTGGCGTGCCCAATGCCGCGGGGATGGCGCTTCTTTGCACGTTGGCTATCGCCGGCGATGGCTACGGCGGGGACGGATTGGTGGCGACACCGGGGCTGTGCATCGACGGCACCCGGGCCTCGGTCGGACTCGGTGACAGCTTCACCGCGGGGGTGCTGGCGGGACTTTGATGAGCTATTGACCGCTCGGGGCGTGGCTGGCGGAGAACGCCCCGTGTGACCTGATCCCGGTCATGCCCCTGATCGGGCAGGGGGAGCAGGACATCGCCGGGCTGACCGTGCAGCTTGCGGGGGAGACAGGGCCGTGAACCAGGAGCCGCGCGGTCGCGAGGGCCGCTTCTTCCGCGGCAACCTCCATTGCCATTCGAACCGCTCGGATGGCCATTGGGCGCCTGGGACGAGCGAGACTGCTCCTGGGTCGTCGCCGCAGGCGTGTTTGTCGACTTCCCGCCGCCCGAGGGGCACGCATTGCTTGTGGAGGGCGACTGCCTGCACGTCAGGACGAGCGACGTCCACGTCATCGGGTTGACCGGCGGCGGCGACCGGTGGCAGAGCGGTATGGAGGGGGAAGCGAGCCTGGAGCAACCCTCTCTGGCCGCAGTTCGCGCCCGGCCCGAGGCCCCTCTTCGCGCGCCGGGGATCGCGCGGTACTCTATTGACAAATTTTCTTGTCAATGATTCACTACAAGCATGAACGACGTCGACGTCATCGCCGATGCCGCCGCCGCCGCCGTGGCGCTGGAGCCGATGCGCAGCCGCCTCCTGGCCGAGCTGGCGGAACCCGCATCCGCCGCGACGCTGGCGGCGCGGTTGGGATTGTCCCGGCAGAAGGTCAACTACCACCTGCGCACGCTGGAAGCGCACGAACTGGTGCGCGAGGCAGAGATCCGCCATTGGGGTGGCATCAAGGAGCGCTTGCTGGTGGCCAGCGCCGGTTCGTACCTCGTCTCGCCGGGAGCGCTGGGGCCGGCCGCGGCCGAGCCGAGCCGGATGCGCGACCGGCTCTCCGCCAGCTACGTGATCGCCCTTGCGGGGCGGGCCGTGCGCGAAGTGGGCGACCTGCTGCGCGGCGCGCGGCAGGTGGGCAAACCGCTAGCGAGCTTGGCCCTCGATACCGAGATTCGGTTCCGCTCGGCGGCGGCACGGGCGTCGTTCACCCGCGAACTGACGGCAGCGGTGACCGATCTGGCGGCCCGCTACCACGACGAGGCGTCCCCCGGCGGGAGGCGGCACCGGCTGGTGGTGCTGGCCCACCCGCTGCCCGTGCCGGATGCCGATACGAGGGAGGAGAACGCTCGTGCCCGTGAAGATTGACGATTCCGGACGGCGCTCGGTGCAGGCCGAGGTCGAAGTTCCCGGCACGCCGGAGGAGGTCTGGCAGGCGATCGCCACCGGCCCGGGCATCTCGGCCTGGTTCGTGCCAAGCGAGGTCGAGGAGCGCGTCGGCGGCAACGTGGTGTGCACCTTCGGGCCGGGGATGGATTCGCTATCGACCATTACGGCGTGGCAGCCGCCCCATCGCTTCGTCGCAGACAGCCGGGACGATCTGGGGCCGGACGACCCGACGGTGGCCACGGAATGGAGCGTGGAGGCGCGCGCGGGCGGCACGTGCGTGGTGCGGGTGGTCCATAGCTGGTTCATGGAGAGCGATGCCTGGGATGCGCAGTACGAGGGACACACCTATGGCTGGCTGTCGTTCTTCCGCGTGCTTCGCGCCTACCTGACGCACTTCCGGGGGCAATCCGGGGCGTCGTTCCAGGTGGTGGGCACGGCGCCGGAGCCGAAGGAGGCGGCCTGGGC
>JACCXM010000056.1 GCA_013697005.1 Chloroflexia bacterium
CGCCAGGGCGTCCGGCCTTGGGGGATAGACGGAGTTGGGAATGGCGATGACCGTCATTCCGGCGGCGGCGGCGGCGCGGATGCCGTTGCTGGAGTCCTCCACCGCAGCACACGACGTGGCCGGCACACTAATCTGCCGAGCCGCTTCCAAGTACACGTCGGGCGACGGTTTGCCGCGGGGAACTTCCTCGCTGGAGACGAACGCAGAGAAATGCGGGGCGAGACCCGTTGCCTCCAACACTGCCGCAATCAACCGCCGCGGCGCCGAAGAGGCGACCGCGATGGGAACTCGATCAGCAGCAACGGCAACCATCTCAGGCGCGCCGGGAAGCAAGTCGACGCGGCCGCCATGCAGCGCTCCGATCATGCCGTCGATAACCGCCTCCGCGATCTCTTCTGGTCGCCCGCGACCGAACCGCTCCGCCATGTACCCGGACCACTCGGGGACGCTCATTCCTTGTACGGTCGCCGTGTCGGTCGCTAGCCAGGTGTAGTCGTTGGCGGCCGAGTGTTGAGTCCAGTTCTCCTCCCAAAGGTGCTCTGACTCTACGAGAACGCCATCAAGGTCAAAGACAACTCCGTCAAAGTGATCTCCCGGATCCGCCGCCATCGATTCATCCTCCGTCTGCGTCCCAAGCGTCAACGCGGCGCGACCGCGAAGGGGGTCTTGGCTTCTTCTAGCGCGCGGAGCCCCTCCTCGTCGACGCCGTCGTCAACGACGACGAGATCGAACGCAGAGAGAGGAGCGAGTTGATGTAGCGCCGTCTTGCCGAGCTTGGAATGGTCGATGAGCAATATGCTTCTGGCCGCTGCCCGCAACATGGCCCGTTTGACCGCAACGATCTCTTGCTCCTGGTGGTAGGCGATCCCGTCGCAGACCGCCGACGTGGACATGAAGAAGACGTCCGCCCGCAGTGAGGCGATCGCGTCTTCACAGACAATACCCAGGAACGAGTCATGACTTGGAAAGTACTCGCCACCGAGCACGATCAGGCGAATTCCAGGCGCGTTTTGCAGCAGCTGAATCGTCGCCAGGTAATTCGTAATCACCGTTAGGGGGGCAATGCCCGGCAAGAGCGGGGCGAGCGCCAGAGTCGTTGTCGCATCGTCGAGCAGGAGCGCCTGGCCTGGCTCGATCATCGCCAGCGCATAGTGCGCGAGCGTCTCCTTTTCCGCTTTTGCGGTCGCCAGCCGGTAGCGGACATTACTCTCGAAGAGACTCGACGGCTGGGGGGTTGCACCGCCCCGGATCTTGCGCAATACGCCCTGTCGCTCGAGCTCATCCAAGTCCCGGTGGACGGTCATCACGCTTACATCAAAGCGCGACGCCAGGTCGCGGGCGGAGACGGACTCGTTGGCCAGGACGATCTCGGCGATCCGCTCGCGACGCTCCGAGGGCGCGAGCGATGGCAGCACAGTCGCCTCCCCTTGTTCCCGCGGTTCCGACGATGCAGTCATCGGATTTGCCTCGCCAACGGCCGATCGAGACTCTTGACTCGGTATCAATGTAACACCGGAACGTGTTATTTCATCATGGCACTCGACATTACGCGCACACAGCTCGGTTACCGCGATTCATCTGTAGCGGGACTTATTTCGGCGTCAGGACCTCGACCAAGCCGCAACGGCGTGGCTCTTGCCCTCACTTATTTCGCATGCTAGAGTGAAAAAATCACACGATGAACTGTTATCGCCGCCTGCGGTCGCGGGGCGGGCTTGAAACATCGGGTTCCCTGTTCGCTGGAAGGCCATGTGACCATGGTGGTCAGGGCCACGGATCGAGAGGAGTTCCGTCATGGTTCGTCGAAGTCGACCGCTTGCGCTGGACGCCAGTTCCCGATTGTCTCGTCGGCGGGCGATGCAGCTGGGGCTTGGCGCGGCTGCCGCCTATGGGTTGACCAGCATGCCGATGGCGCCGGCTCGCGTTGGCGCTCAGGAGACCGGCGCCGCCGATGTCACCGGGCCCTTCGATTGGAAGCGCCATGATGGCGCGACAATCCGGGCGCTTGTCAACACCCACCCGTATACCGAGGCCCTGAAAGGGGAGCTGACAAAGTTCACGGAGCTGACCGGGATCACCGTTCAGTACGATGAGTTTCCGGAGTCCAATTACTTCGAGAAGCTGACGGTCGATCTCCAGTCAGGTCAGCCCTCCTACGATGTCTTTATGCTCGGTGCCTACTTCGTCTGGCAATACGGTCCGCCGGGCTATCTCGAGGACTTCCTGCCCTGGATCGAGAACGAATCCGCGACGAATCCCGACTACGACTGGGAAGACATCTACCCGAACTTGCGATCCTCCGACCAATGGAGTCTGGAGGCCGGCGATCCTCTCGGCACCGGTGGGCAGTACGCGCTCCCGTGGGGGTTCGAAACCAACACGGTGATGTACAACACGGAGATCTTCGACGCCCTGGGCGTGCAGCCAGCCGAGACCTTCGATGAGCTGGTGGAGCTGGCGCGCACGATCAAGGAGGAGGCGCCGGGAGCAGGGTTCCCCGATAC
>JACCXM010000074.1 GCA_013697005.1 Chloroflexia bacterium
GTCCAGCGCGCTCGCATCGCTTCACATGAAGAATGCGTGAGAACGGTGCCAGAAGTCGCACCAAGGCACCCTGAACCGAAACAGAGAAGGTGCGCGGCATCCCGCGCCCCCTCACTCACGACTCACGACTCACGACTCAGCCCCTACGGACTGAACTCCACCCCCTGGTGGGTGCTGCCGCCCGGCAAGTCCGTGCCGCTAATGGCGTATTGGCCAGTAAACGGCACTGCCTGGCGGTCCCAGTTGCCGTTGTCGTTGCTGGCCCAGAGGGTGAAGTGCAGGTGCGGCGTGCCCGCGAAACCAGGTCCGCCCGGTCCCGAAATCTCGCCCAGATACTGCCCCTGGCGCACCGCCGTACCCGGTTCCAACCCGTTCATGAACGCGACGTGGAACATCGCCACCGCGTGCCCGTTGCCGATGTCGATCGAGATGCCGCCGGTGGAGGGATCGGTCCAGCGCACTTCGCCGTTGACCGGAGAGATCACTTGTTGCCCCGCCGTGTTCCCGTCCCGCCGGGCCAGATCGAGCGAATACTCGTATTGCCAGAGACCGCTCTGATTCTGGTGGGAGGAGCCGTGATACCCCTGCATGATGTACCAGAGCCCGCCGCTGACCGGCCAGATGATGCCGCCCGCGCCGAGCTCCGTATTGGCATTCCCCGCGGGCGTCGAGCCTTCAACTTTGCCCTCACGCGGCGAGTCGTTTTGATTCGCGCGCTGAAGATTGCTGGTCGAGACCTGGAGATACTCCGCGGAGACCCAGCCGGTCTGCCCGCCGTAGGTGATCTGATAGAACCCCTGGTCGGGACCCGCCAATGACGTCAGGGTTGCTCCGGCCGGGATGGCGCCGAGGATTGATGAGGTCAGGTCCGGCGCGGACCGGACATTGACATCGCTGGTCGTGGTCGCTTGCAGCTCGCCCGTTCCGCTCGTGGCGGCGGGCGCCGTGGTGGTGAGCGGCGCGGTAGCGGGAGTTGTCTGCTGGGCCAGACTCACCGCGCCTGGTGTATCAGCAGTGCCAGTAGTGTCCAAGGTGAGCAGATCGGCGCTGACGAACCCCCAGGTGCCGTTGTACCAGACCGGTGTCCAGCCGTTGCTGGACGCCCCGGTGATCGTTACCGCGCCGCCCGCGGGCAGCACGCGTAGCACGGGATCGCTGGCGGAGGGACCGAGGCGCAGATTGGCGGTGTCCGCCGCGTAGGCGACGTTGCCGGCGGGCGCCGCGGCGAGATCGCCGATCAGTGCCGCATCGGGTGTGGTTGTGGTTGTCGTTGCCGGTGTGGTTGTGGATGCAGTCAGCGGTTCGGCGGCGGGCGCTGGGGCCGCTTCCGTCACCGGGGCGGGCGCCGCCTCCTGCATCAGGACCGCCTCTTGGGGCGCACTCTCGCCGGTTCCCAGCCAGCCACTATCGACCCAGCCGTGCTGCCCGTTATAGGTGACTCCGGCATACCCCTCCGACCATTCGCCGGTAGCGGCGAGCGCCGCCCCGGCGGGGATGACCGTGAGCACGGCATCGTCGGAGCTGGGACCGGCGCGCAAATTGAGATCGGCGGTCGCGATCGGATTGGCGGGAGCCGCCTCCTGCGCCATCTCGACCGGAGCCAGTGCTGGGGCGGCCGCTTGCCCGCCGTCGGTCAGGTAGCCGGCCACGATGTAGCCGGTGACGCCGCCCACGGAAACCCCGAGCCAGGCGGCGCCGTCCTCCGAATAGACGGGACCTTCGAGGATGTCGGCCGCGGTGCCTTCCGGAAACGACGAGAGCACCGCCGCGTCGAAACTGGGCGTCTCGCGCAGCAGCACCGGATCGCCGCCGGTGTTGGCGACGAGGCCGACCGCCCCCGGCGCGAGCGCACTCTGGGCGAAGGTGACGTATGCTGCTGGAACGACTGGCGAGGCCACGACGGCCAACGCCACCACGATGATCATCCGGAGCCGGGAAACGGCTCGCCGCGGGGATGCCATCATCTGACCCTCCCTCCGAGGTCAAACGAAGCCGACGGCCCCAAGCCCCCTTCCCGCGGAGCACCCGGCGCTTTCCGCGGCGTCCATCCCCATGAACCGCCGCCCGCGACCGGAATGTGTCGCTCGGCGCCAGCCGCCGGTGCTGCCCCATCCGGCAGCGCGGCTCCGCGTGAGCGGACGTCAGACACTCGGAGTGGACCGCCCATCCGCGGCCCCCGACTGCATGACGGGGCTCACCCTAACAGACGAGCGGTGAGTCGGCAAGTCGGTGAGTCAGTGAGTCGACAGTCGATAGAGAGCCTCTACACGCCGCTCTACCCGGCTTTTGACTGGCCGTCCTTCGGCTGGCCGCCGAGTGCCTCGACGCGGGCGCGGCTCTCCGGGCCCGATTCGATGCACATCATCGCCACCACGTCGCCCGGCGCGAGATCGCGCAGGGCCAGCTCCAGCGCCGCCGGTTCGTCGGCGGCGACGGTGGAGGGGGTGTCGCCCCCGGCGGCGACCCCTTCGAGATAGAGCGCGGTCATCTCGTCGACGTTATCGCGGCCGCGCAGATAGCGCCGCGTCTCCTTGACGATCACGCGGTCGGATTGCTCGGCGCCGATGCGCCCGATCTCCCGCAGCGCCTCGTCGGTGCGGTCCCCCGCGGTACCGATGATCGCCGTCAGCCGGCCCTCTTCCTTCAGATACGCGCGCGCCAGGCGCAGCAAGAACGTGAGCCCGACCTCGTTATGGGCATAGTCGAGAATGACGGTTGCCCCGTTGAGATCGTACACATGGAGCCGGCCGGGATTGTCCGCAGCATCGACGCCGAAATCGTGCAGCCCCGCCGCGACCTCTTCATGACTGACACCGAGGGCGAGGGCAACGGCGGCGGCGCACAGCACATTTTCGATCATGTGCCGGGCCAGCCCGCCATAGGTGATCGGCATCTCCTCGAAGCGGGCGATGCGGTGTGCCTCGTCGCCCACGGCTTCCACCAACCAGCCTTCTTCGGCTAGGAGGGCGCGGCCCCCGGCGTGGTGGTGGGCGGCGACGGTCGGATTCTCGGCATCCTGCGTGACCCAGATGATCGCCGTGTGTAGACCCGCGGCCTGACCGCGCACCAGCGCATCGTCGGCGTTGAGCACGGTCCAGCCGTCGGGCCGGGTCGTGCGCAGGACGACTCCTTTGACATCGGCCAGCCCCTCGACCGACTCGATTCCATGCAAACCGAGATGGTCGCCGGTGACGTTGGTCATCACGCTGATGTCGTTGCTCTGGCAGGCCATGCCCCGCAGCAGGATGCCGCCGCGCGCGGTTTCCAGCACCGCGATGTCGAGCCCCGGTTCCTGGAGCACGCGCCAGGCGCCGGCCGGTCCGGTGTAATCCCCGGCGAGTACGTTCTCGCCCTCGATGAAGACACCGACGGTCGAGGTCCAGCCGACTTTGCGCCCCGTGCCACGCAGGATATGGGCGATCAGGCGGGTGGTGGTCGTCTTGCCATTGGTGCCGGTGACGGCGATGACGGGAATCGTCCGCTCCTCGTCGCGGATCATGCCGGGCCGATCTTCGCGATCATCGCCTGCAAGCTCCAGCAGCTCACGCAAGTGGCCGACCGCGGCGCTCAGCGCGACGTCCTCCCCGGTCGCGGCCGCGGCCAGCAGCCGCGCCAGCTCGCGCGCGAACCGCCGTCGCTCCCAGCCGAAGGCGAGCGACCAGTGGCCGGGAGTCTCCATCTCCACCCAGCGCATCTCCGGGAACGTCACCCCGGCCCGCTCGTGCAGATCGGCGCAGGCGGCGAGAAGGAGATCGCCCAGTCCACCGGCGCCGGCGGCCCGCTCGTCGTCGGAGGGAGCGAGCGGCTCCATACGGCTGGCGAGCGCGGCCACCGCGTCCGGGGTGACGTCGTGCTCGTCGAGCGCCAGCTCGAGCTTGATCGCCGGTTCCAGCAGGAAGATATTTGGGCCGTCGAGGTCCCGAATCTCGATGAGCCGCATCCCCGTCCCTCGCGCGCGCCCGTCGCGCCGGCGTCGCGTTACGACAGCGTCGAGAGGGCGAGCACCTGCAACGCGTTGAACAGCGCGTGGGTGATCATTGCCGCCGTCGTGTTCACCTGCCTGCGCAACAGACCCAGGATGACGCTCACCCCCAAAAGACCGAGCAGCGCAAGATTGAAGCCATACTGCGGCCCGTGCAACATCGTGAACAGCAACGAGGGAATCACGATCCCGTAGCGCACCTGCAGGGCGCCGCGGAAGATGGCCTCCTCCCCGATCCCGGCGCTGGCGCCGAGGATGACGGCCCCGAGCGGATTTTGCACCTGCGCCGTCATCTGGTCGACCACCTCGTCCAGCGACTCGCTCAATCCGGGATCGAGCTGCTGCGAGGCGAAACCGGCGATCCCGGCCACCAGGAAGCAGGCAAAGGTCGCCACGACGGCGATGCCGATCGTGCGCAAGTCTGGCGCGACGATGCCGAGCCGCGCGGTCGCGAGGCGCAGATCGCGCCAGTAGGGATATCCCACCGCGATATAGGCGATGGCGACGAAGGTCACGGCTTGCACCAGCAACTCGAGGATGCCGATCGACGGGATCAGCTCCGGTGGGTTTTCCGCCATCGGCGCCAGACTGGTGCCGGCGAAGAACCCGATCAGACCGAGCACCATGCAGAGCCCGGTCATATCGATGGCGGAGTCCGGGTCCAACGGCGTGACGCGGGCCAGCACCTGGCGGACTGGCCGGAGCAAGGGCGTCCCGAGTCCCACGCCGACTAGCAGGAGCAGCGCGGCAAGAACCGGATCGCCCTGGATGAGCACGACCAATCCGGCGAGCAGGAGCAGCGCCGCGGGGATGCCGAAGAGGAGATAGAGCCCGACCCGGGCGGAGCGGTCACCCTGGGCGCGGGAGGCCCAATAGGCAAGACCGAGCGCCCCCAGCAGCGCGGTCGCGGTCGCGATCAGGAGCGGTCCCCAGTCGGTCACGAATTCCCCTGTTGGCTCGTGGCTGTTGGCTGCTAGCGATTGGCTATCAGCTTTTTTGCTATCAGCTATCGGCTATCAGTCATTGGCGTCTGGCGATCCGTTCTCGCCATGCACTCAGGACGAGTAGGGGCGCGGCATGCCGTGCCCGGCTCCCTGCGCACACGTAGGATACCCAATGCCAGGAACCAATAGCTGATAGCTGATAGCTGATAGCTGATAGCTGATAGCTGATAGCCAATGTAGACTGCGACACCATGCCGAGCGACAACCCTGGCGGCGCCGCTGCCGCCTCCGCGCCCAGTTCCGAGCGCCCAAGTCCGCTCCCGCCGCGGCGGGGGGGATTGGGGCGGGGTCTCGACGCGCTCATCCCCTCCCTGGGGGAGGATGCCCATGCCGCCGCACTGGACATCGATATCGACGCCATCGCGCCGAATCCGTATCAGCCGCGGATCGAGATGGACGCGGCGGCACTAGAGACCCTCGCCGCCTCGATCCGCGTCCATGGTGTGATCCAGCCGCTGGTGGTGACGCATGGGCCGGAACGCGGCCGCTTCATCCTCATCGCCGGCGAGCGCCGCTGGCGAGCAGCGCGTCTGGCGGGGCTGGGCGCTGTGCCTGCTGTCGTCAAGGAGGCGGCGCCGCGTGCCATGCTGGAGCTGGCGCTCGTCGAGAATGTGGTCCGCGCCGATCTCGCGCCGTTGGAAGAGGCCGCCGCCTACCGCCAACTCATCGACGATTTCGGGCTGACCCAGGCGGCGGTCGCGGAGCGGGTCGGACGCTCCCGTGTCAGCGTCACCAACACCCTGCGCCTCCTTGCCCTCCCCGACCGGGTGCAGCGCGCGCTCGGCGCGGGCGAGATCAGCGAGGGGCACGC
>JACCXM010000111.1 GCA_013697005.1 Chloroflexia bacterium
CGCCGCCGAGGCGGGGCGGCCCGCGCTGCTCGGAGCCACCCTGGGCGCCGCCGGTGCGGGACTTGGCGCCAAGGGCGGGTATCACGCGCGCGTCTTCCTGGGATGCCACACAATGCTTCCTGATCCCGTTTGGGGCGCGGTCGAGGACGTGGTGGCTATCGCGCTCGGTGTGGCAGTGCTGCCAACGTCGTGGACGGCCTCCACTCGGTGAGATCGTTGCCCGGTGGGTGCGCAATGGGCGTTGCCGCCGGTTACGCCATAGTGGCGTGGCTGGGCACGGCATGCCGTGCCCCTATAAGCGGGATATGCCAGTTTTCGCGGAGGTGGACAGGCAAGACAGCCGGGTGAGACCGGGGCCAGCGGAAGCGGGAGCAATCCAGTCCGGAGATGCCGGTTCTCGTGGACGTGGGCGGGCACGTGCGCGGCTCGATCGCAGGTCAGTCACTTTGGGAGGCGAGGTCTCCCAGCAGCTCCAGCGCCGCGCCGCTCATGAGATCGCCCGCTTCCGGCACGAGCCGGCTCGGGTATGCGAAGCGCGGCTCGTAGCCGCCGCGGGTGAACGCTTCCTGGGTCGGGGCGTAGCCGTGCCAGCCGTTGGCGAGTGTCGCGACGATGGTATCGGGGAAGGGTGATTCCGCTTTCACCCGCCGCCCGAACTCCGTGAACAACTCGACCGGGAAGGCGACGATGGCGACGTCGCCAAGAGCGATGGCCTGCATCTCGATCGCTTCGATCAGCTCACTCTCCGGCCGCTCCCGCTGCCAGGCGTCCATCGTGATCAGCTCCTGGGCGTGGCGCTCGTTGCCGAGCTGCTTGCCGTCGTTGAAGGTGAAATCGTGACCGTAGAGACGGCGGGTGAACTCCCGCTCGTCGAGATCGGCCGGCCGCTCTTCCAGATACCAGCGGGCCAGCGCGACCTGTTCCGGGGCAGGACGGCGCTGGGCGATCCGTAAACGCGTTGTTGCGACAGCGACGCGATCGCTGGAAACGGCATGTGCCGTCGCGATCGCCTCGTTTGCTTTGGCCGCAAGCGCCTCGCCCATAGCCAGGGTATGCGCCCGGCCGAATCCACTTTCGGGATCGTGTGAGGTGGGATCGGGGGTCGAGGTGTCGCCGGCCGCGCCAATCAGAAACCCGAAGATTCCGCCATGCTCTTTCTCGAGCGTTTCCGCGAGTACGCCGGGGTAATCGGCGGAGTAGACCGGATCGTGCCCCATCGCCGTAGAGTGGCAGGCGAAGTCGACGAGACCGCCGAGGGTCGTGCCGTCGCTCCCGCATGCGATGAGCACCGCGAGCTCCTCGTCGGCGGTCCCCTCCATGCCGGCAAAGCCATCCCCGCGCGCCGGACCGTGGGTACCGACCTGCCCCCCGGCATAGATCGGACGGCGGTTGAACGCCCACCCCGGCGCCATTGCCCGGCCCACGCTGAGGTCCGCCGGTTGGAGATTGGCAATGGCGTCGCGCATCGCGGCCGTGACCTGGCTGAACAGGAGATCGAGATAGGGACGGACCGCCTCCCCGGCAGCGCCCCAGCCGCTCTCTGTGAATGGCCCGCGGTGAGTGTGACTACAGGCAATGAGGATATGCTCCGGATCGAGCCGAGCTGGGGCGGAAAGCCGCTCCCGGAGCTCCGCAACCTGGGTCGCCACCAGCGCGATCAGATCGAGACAGACAACGGCGATGCGATGCTCACCATCATCGGCCAGGAGCACCCGGGTCTGCAGCGGCCAGACGACTCCCTCGCCGCGAGGCGTGTCTGGCATCCCCACCATCGGCAGCCCCGGCGCCGGGGTGATATCTGCTCGCCCAAAACCGATACGCATCATCTTCCCCCGTGCGATCCGCTCGCGCATCGCGGACCACTATAGGAAATCCTGCGACGGCTCATGGCAAGATCATCCACGTGGGTCCGCGGCTTACGGCCGAGGGCGCAGTACAGCGACCTACAGAATGTGTCATTCTGAGTAATCATGTCCCAGTGGGGCGCCACCACGGCAGGAAAAAAGGTCCCGCCGCGCAGCGACGGTGTCATTCCGAGCGCACGAGGAATGACACGTAAGTGGTGTCGCACCACCGAGTAACAGCGAAGAATCGGCTCAGCCGCGATCCGGAAACTGCTGCAATACCCAGGTGTTGCCATCGGGATCGCTGAACGAGACGAACGAGCCCCAGGGTTGGACGTCGATCTCGCTGACCTCGGCGCCGCGGCCGAGCAGCTCGTCACGCGCCTCTTCGATATCTGACACCACCATCTGCAGACCCTTGAGCGACCCCGGCGTCATCTCGGTCAGCCCGGTGCCGATGGCAATCGAGCAGGTGGACCCCGGCGGGGTGAGTTGCACGAAACGCAGCTCGTCATTCACCTGCTGGTCATGGTCCGCGTTGAAGCCAATCGTATCGGTATAAAACGCTTTGGCGCGGTCGACGTCCGAGACGGGAACGAAGACTAGTTCCAGCTTCATCTGCACGGTCATGGGCGCCTCCTCAACGACGTCATCACGAAGCAATCACGGAATTCTTGCCTCTCCCATTTTCCGTTTCAGCACTCGTCTCCCAACCCAACCGCTCGCGCGGATTGGCGCACGCGGTGCGGCCGGCGACGGTCGGGCCGGCGAGATGGTCGAGCATCGCCTGGCGGGCGCGCGGGGGATCGTGGTCGCGTACCGCTTCGTAAATGGCGCGGTGATCGACGACGTCTTGCCCGGTGGGGAGCTGGCCGTCCCACTGGTAGAACGGATGATCGCGCCGCTGACCCGCCACAACGCCGCGTTGTGCGTGGCCCGCACCAGATCGAGGTGAAATCCGAGATCTTCCGGCGGCGCCATGCCGTGTCCGACCGCTTCCGCGAGGCGGTCGACGGTTTCGTCGCCGCGCTGCGGATGACCGGAGCGGTCAATCCTGGGGAGCAACTCGTGGTCATCTTTCAGCCGCACGCGATCGGGGAGGAAGTCTGAATGCAGCTGGCAGGGAACGTCGCCATCGTCACCGGCGGGGGACGGGGTATCGGGCGCGCCGTCGCTCTGCTCTTCGCCGCCGCGGGGGCATCGGTCGTCGTGGCTTCACGGACAGTGGGAGAAGGGGAAACGACCGTCGCCCTGATCCGGGAGATCGGGGGAGTGGCGCGCTTCATCCCGACCGACTTCGGTCAGGATACGCAGGTGCGCGATCTGGTGGCGGAAACGGTTCGCGGCTATGGCCGGCTCGACGTGTTGGTCAACAACGCGGGGATCGGCGGACCGAGCAAACCGCTGGCGGAGACGAGTGCGGCGGAGTGGGACCGGGTCATCGACACGAATCTCAAAGGGTGTTTCCTGGGGATGCGCTACGCCATCCCGCATATGAAAGGCGGAGGTGGGGGCGCGATCGTCAACATCAGTTCGGTCCTGGCCGAACAGACGCTCCCCGGCTGCACCGCCTACACCGCATCGAAAGCGGCCATCATCGGGCTGACCAAGGCGACCGCGCTGGAGGTCGGCCGCGACGGTATCCGCGTCAACTGCATCCAGCCGGGGAGTACCGACACGCTCATGATGTGGGACGGTCTGACCGATACCGAACGAGTGGAGGTCGAGCCGCAGGTGGCGAACGCGGCGCCGCTGGGCACGGTTGGCCGGCCGGAGGAGATCGCGCGGGTCGCACTGTTTCTCGTTTCGGACGCGTCGAGCTTCATGACCGGAGCGTCCGTGCTCGTCGATGGCGGGCTGCTCACCCGGATCGCGACGGTTCGCTGAATGGGAGATCGCGGGTCTGGGGCGCTTGGAGGGGAACGCGTGAGAATCTTCAGCCGCGAGGAAATGCAGCGGCGTGTGGATGCGGCGCGGGCGGCGATGGACCGGCTCGGGCTCGATGCCGCAATCGCGACCTCCTACGCGGCGTCCTACTACCTGAGCGGCGCGCCGATTCACTGCTTCGGGCGGCCGCTGGCGACACTGATCCCGCGCCAGGGTGATGCCGCGCTCGTGACGTCGATCATCGAGCAGGGGCACGTCGCGGCCCAGTCATGGATTGCGGACGTCCGCCATTACTGGGACTACAACACCACCCCGGACGACAACGGGACGCGACCGCCGTTGCAGTCGCTAGCGCAGCTTCTGGCCGGGGCGATTGCGGAGCGGGGCCTCGCCACTGGCCGCATCGGGCTCGAGGATGCCACGTTGCCGGTGGCGCATCGCGATGCCTTGCAGACCGTCCTGCCGCACGCGGAGTTCGTGCCCGCCTCGGACATGCTCGACCGCCTGCGTCTCGTGCTCTCGCCAGAAGAGCTGGCGCTGACGCGAGCGGCGGACGCCATCGCCGACATTGGCCAGGAGCGGCTCATCGCGCTGATCGCGCCCGGAGTCCCGGCGCGAGAGCTCGTCGATCGGGTACGCGCCACGATGATCGACGCCGTCCTGGAGCGACATCCCGAGATGCCGTTCCACTTCCACGTTGGCACTGGGCTGGGGTCGGCGGCGAAAGGGGCCGGACACAGCGAGTGGGCGACCTGGAACGGGGAGAGCCGGGTCGAACCAGGCCAGTTGCTGGAGACGGTGATCTCGGTCTGGCTGTGGGGGTACTGGGGCAACGTGGAACGAGCCGTCTACGTTGGAGAACCGCCGGACGACGTGCGGCGCGCTTTCCAGATCATGGTCGACGCCAATGAGGCCGCCATTTCCGCCACCGCGCCAGGGGTGCCGCTGGCCGACGTCGACCGCGCGGCGAAGGCGGTACTGGCCGCGCATGGCTACGCGACCCGCACCGGATCGGGGTGTGGTCGCGGCATCACCAGCTACGAAGCGAACGCGCGCGAGCTGAAGATGGATCTGCGCCGCTATGCCGACGTCATCCTGGAACCTGGCATGGCCTTTTCGCTGGAACCGGATCTCGATGTTCCCGATATCGGCACCTTCCGCCATTGCAACACGATCATCGTGAACGACGAGGGGTGCGAGGTCGATTCACGGCTACCGCGATAGATCGTCTGGGTGTGAGGATGCGGGCGCAGGACCACGTCAATGGAGGTGTTGGGGCGGGTTTGCAATGGATGGCGTGAGGAGCCAACCCAGGATGGCGCGCAGCAGAGGCCGGGTGAGCTCGCTGCCGTACCCGGCGTGGCAGTCGGGGTCGAGGGTTCCCGCCAGGATGCGGCCCGGAGCGTGCGTCCGCTCGTCGAGGTAGAGCACCGCGCCACCCCCGGCTTCGCCGACGAGGGTCGTCGCGCTGGGGGGCGGCGTCAGCGCGCCATGAGCGTGCCAGGGAACCTGCTCCAGATCAAGGTCTTCCCCATTCAGGATGGGGTGCGCATGCCAGGTCAGGGTCGATGCGTCGACCGCGCGTGGCTCCCATGCCAGCCCGTGCAGCCACGGCTGATGCACCTCGTCGAAGCTCACCAGCGTGCCGCCTTGTGCCAGGTACTCCTCCAAGCGGTCGCGATGGCGTAAAAGCACGTCCTGATTCGATTCTCGGGGAACCCAGACGGCAACGTAGCAACGCAGATCAGTCCCGGCGAGCTCCTCGACGGGCACCACCGCGAAGCAGGCGGCGAACTCCCGGCTGGTGTAGAACCCGCGCTGAAAATTCACCCCGGAGAAGAGCCCGGCGATTTTGGGAGACGCGCGTTCTCGCCGCTTGCACACGTAACCGGTCTCGGCGTCGGCCCAGGTCAGCATCCTGAGCAACAACTCGCGCGCGGTCTCGTTCCCGTAATAGGTGTGCGTGTCGAGATCGAGGTTGGTCGCGGCCATGATGACCCCATTGGTCGTGGCGCGGTCGATGTACCACCAGGCGCTGCCCTGCTGATTGGCGACGAGCACTTCGGCGCCCGGCGGCGCGACGAAGTGCCCGTGGTTACACCAGCGCGGTCCGGTGGCGTGCCAGTGCACCGCAGCGGCGGACATACCCTCCAGCAGAGGGAGACCGGCAACGACCGGGGGCAGCAGATCCTGCGGGTGCTCGGGATGCCAGCGGCAACCGGGGAACCAGTTCGACCACGCTTCGCCAAAGGCGACGAGCACGCCACCCCGGTCGAGAAAACGCGCGATCTGATGCCGCCGCGCCCAGAGCTTCTCGTTGTCGACCGAGCGCAACACCAGCAGCAGATCGAATGACTCGAGATCGACGGACGGCAACGTGTGGACGTCGAGTGATTCAAGATCGGCCAGCGGCTGCCCCGGCTGGGTCAACGCATGGTGGTAGGAAACTCCGGCGGTGATGACCCCGCGCCGGGCGGGTGATGGGGTGATGGGATGATGGGGTGATGGGGTTTGGCGCTTCTCCTTTGTGCCCATCTCCCGACTCGCCCTTCCTACCACCCTATGACCCCAACACCCCGTCACCCTCGTCAGATCGTCTGGTTCGCGATTCCGAGATGGTAGCGCGTGTACCGTTCCAGATTGGTCTTCTGGCGCTCGGTGAGCACCTCGCAGGCCCAGCCCCAGTGCAGGGAGACCCAGTCGCCCACCTGGGAGGCATCGGCAAACCCGCGGCCGTCGATCTGGCGCACCACCCGCTCCGGCCGCGCCGCGCTGAGCATGAGCTTGCCCTCCTGCATCACCAGTGGATGGCGCTCGATCAGCAACTCGGCGCCATCGACTCGCTGCACCTTGCCCCAACTGATGCGGCAGTTGTCCAGTGTCGCCAGCGAATGGTCCAGCTCGCCGACGCGGCTGTGGACGTCGAGCACGTGGAAGTTGTGGTGCGGCCGCGCCCCGGCGGGGGCCTTGCCGAGCACCAGCTCGCGGGTGCGCCCCTGCAATTGCGCGCCGAAGCGAGCCAGCAAGGCGTCGTGCAACTGCCGCACCTCGACACCCTTGAGAAGCTCGTTGCCGAGCCAGTAGGCCTCCACCACCCGTGGGTCGAAGGGGTCGGCGATGCCGTTGGCGCGGGCGATCAATTGCAAGTACGGCAGCGCCCCGGTGAAGTGACTGAGGAGCGGTTTCAGACCTCCGTCGTCGACACCTTCCAGCCCGTAGCCGAACAGGGTGGTATTGTCGTCGCTGCCGCAGAAGCGCAGTTTGTTCGGCATGAAGGCATAGCGCACGAAACGCAGCGGCCCGGCCAGCGGCGATGCGGGGGTGGCGATCATGGCTGCTCCTCATGGTGCACCAGACACCCTTGCCCCGCCCACCCGACTTGCACCGGTTTCCCTTCCTCGGCAATCACCGGCACCGTGCGTTGCCCGCCGGTAAGCGCCAGCATCCGGTCGTAGGCGGCGCGGTTCTGGTCCACGTCGTACTCGACGAACGTCTCGCCCCGCCATTCCAGCTCGTCGCGGGCGGCGGCACTATGGGGGCACCAGGCCGTGGTAAAGAGCTCGACCGCCATCGCGTGCCCTTATGCCCTGACGATCTCATCAATCAGCCCGCGCAACACATGGTAAATCGAGGCCTGCACCTCCTGGATGCGTGGGATGTAGTCAGAATTGACGACGAGCACATGGTCGGCCAGCCGCTCGGCGACGATGCGGCCCCCATCGTAACCAGCGAGGGCAACCGTCAGCATGCCTTGTCGCCGCGCCTCGGCGAGGGCGCTGACGATGTTCGGCGAGCCGCCACTGGTCGAGATGCCGATCGCGACGTCGGCGGGATGGCCGTGGGCGATGAGCTGCCGGGTGAAGATCGCCTCCGCGCCGATGTCGTTGGCGATGGCGGTGATGTTCGCCGGTTCCGCGGCGAGGGAGATCGCCGGCACGGGCCGCAAACCGGGAGGTGGCATTACACAGTCGATGGCCAGATCGTTGGCGTCGGTGGCGGAGCCGCCGTTGCCGAAGATCAGGAGCTTGCCCCCGCGCAGAAGTCGCGCCGCGATGGCCGTGGCCGTTGCCGCCAGGGCATCCGCCGCAGGCTCCGCGGTGACGGTGCGCAGCCGATTCACCTCCTCCAGTTTCTGCACCATCGAGGCGTGCACGGCCGAATCGACCGCATCCAGATTCTGCTCCTTGCTGCCGAGAAAGGGGTAGAGAAACGACGAGGCGCCGACATCGTGACCCTGCTCGCGATGCTCGAAAAAGACATGCACCGTCTCCCAGAGCATGTGGTAGAGGAGCTCGCATACCTCCTGGGCGATGAACGCATTCCCATGGGGAAGGGAAAACGGCCAATCCGCGTCCGTGCCACTAATGGCGAAGGTCAGCGCCCCGCGCTGCCGCGCCGTGTGCAGCGCGCTCGCCACGGTCTCATCATCGGCCCCGAACGAGAACCCCATCACCATGTCCTCGGGTTGGACGAGAACCGGGAGCCGTGAGGGGAAATGGTCGCTGACGTCGAGGGCCGGTAACGCGCGTTTGCCGACGATGACGGGATGGACGAACTCGACGGAGACATGCTGGGCGTCCGTAGCCGCGGCGCCCTGCCCAAAAGCGAGCAACCGTCCGCCCGCCAGGAACCGGCGCGACATCTCGGCGCAGGCCGCGGCCAGACGCGGCGCCTCGGCCATGAAGAAACCGGTGAATATCTCGTTCCGCCCCAGCAGCGCCTCGCGGCCGCGGACGGTGAGGCGGTCTGTTACCAGGGTCATGGAAGAGAAACCCTCACCCCCAACCCCTCTCCCAGTGCGCAGGGCGAGGGGCTCGCGGTCGCCGCAGTCACGTTCTCCCCTCTCCCGTCGAGCCGGGAGAGGGGCTGGGGGTGAGGGCAAACTTCTCGCACTCAACAAATCCTCGGCAACGGATCACCCACCAGCATGTCGATCATCCGCGTTCCGCCGAATTGGGTGTGCATCAATACCCTGCGCTCCGGTTCGGCGCGGATTTCGCCAATGATCGCGGCAGCTTCGCCGCCGTCCGTCGCCTGCAGCGCGGCCAGCGCCGCCGGCGCCGCCTCGGGGGACACCACCGCCAGCAGCTTGCCCTCGTTGGCGACGTAGAGTGGATCGATACCCAGGATTTCGCAGGCGCCATGCACGACGTCCAATACCGGCAGCCGTTCCTCCCAGAGCACGACACCGAATCCCGAATCGCGCGCCAACTCATTGACCACCGTTCCGACACCGCCGCGCGTGGGATCACGCATGAACCGCAGCGCTGGTCCCGCGGCCGTCTTCAGCGCGTCCACCAGCGGCGTCAAGGGGCGGGTGTCGGAGAGCACTTCCGCTTCCAGATCGAGATCGCCGCGAGCGATGAGGATCGCCGCGCCGTGGTCGCCCAGGGTGCCCGAGCACAATATCTGGTCGCCGGGCCGGACCACGCTGGCGCCCAACGCGAGGGCGGGATCGACCACACCGATCCCGGTGGTGACGATGTAGAGCCCATCGCCCTTCCCCCGCTCGACGACCTTAGTATCACCCGCGACGATCGACACCCCGGCCCGGTTCGCCGCGGCTGCCATCGCCGCGATCTCGCGGGTGAGGATAGCCGTGTCGAGACCCTCTTCGATGATGAACGCGGACGAGAGCGCAAGCGGGGTGGCGCCGGAGACGGCGAGATCGTTGACCGTGCCGTTCACGGCCAACTCACCGATGGAGCCACCGGGGAACGCCAGCGGCCGGACGACGAAGGCGTCGGTGGTGAGGGCCAGCCGGGAATCGGCAAAACCGAACACCCCCGCGTCGGAGAGGGGTTCCAGCGCGGGGTTGGCGAGGGCCGGCAAGAGTAAACCCTCGATCAGTTTGTGGGTCGCCTTGCCACCAGCGCCGTGGCTCATGTCGATCCGTGCGGCGGTGAACTCCGGCGCCCGGCGCCGGGGCGGGGCATGACCGTTGAGGACAACCGGTTCGCTCATCTCAGGCCCCGATCTCCACCGTCTCACGTTCCCGCTCCATCTCGCGCGCGGTGCGGCCGAAGTTGTAGTAGGCGGCGCACGCGCCCTCGGGGGAGACCATCAATGTTCCCAGCGGACGCTCCGGGGTGCAGGCGGTGCCAAAGACGCGGCACTGCCACGGTTTGAGCACGCCTTTCAGCACCTCACCGCACTGGCACGCCTTGGGGTCGGCCACCCGCACGCCGGGGGTCTCGAAGCGCAGCTCGGCGTCAAAATCGGCGTAGGTATCGGAGAGTTTCAATGCCGATTGGGCGATGAACCCCAGCCCGCGCCACTCGAAGTACGGCCGCAGCGCGAAGACCTCGGCCATGCTCTTCAGGGCCGGGATGTTTCCCTCCCACGGGACGACCCGGCCGTACTGATTCTCGACCTCGCAGCGCCCCTCGGCGAGTTGGCGCATCAGCATAAGAATCGATTGCAGCAGATCGAGCGGCTCGAAGCCGGCGATGACGACGGGTTTGCCGTAGTCGCGCGGCATGAACTCGTAGGGGCGGCAGCCGACGATCGTCGAGACGTGTCCCGGACCGATGAAGGCATCGAGACGCAGATCGGGCGAGTCGAGCAAGGCCCGTACCGGCGGCACGATGGTAACGTGATTACAGAAGACAGAGAAGTTCGTCATCCCTTCCCGCTTGGCTCGCTGCAAGGTGAGCGCGGTCGAGGGGGCGGTCGTCTCGAACCCGATGGCGTAGAAGACCACCTGGCGATCGGGGTTTTCGCGGGCCAGGCGCAGGGCATCGAGTGGGGAGTAGACCATCCGGATATCGGCCCCCTGGGCCTTGATCTCGGTCAGATTCCCCTTCGAGCCAGGGACGCGCATCATGTCCCCGAAACAGGTGAAGATCACCTCCGGCCGTTCGGCGATGGCGACCCCGTCGTCGACCCGTCCCATCGGCAGCACGCAGACCGGACACCCCGGACCATGCACCAGCTCGATCTGCGGCGGCAGGAGGTCCTTGATCCCATGCCGGTAGATCGTGTGCGTATGCCCGCCGCAGACCTCCATCAGCTTGTAGTGGCGGCCGGTATCGGCGAGGACGGCGATCTCCGCCGCGACCGCGCGGGCCAGCTCGGCGTTGCGGAACTCGCTGACGTATTTCATCGCGCCGCCTCCTTGCCGTGGCCGGGTGATAGGGTGATGGGGTGATAGGTTAGACGTGGCGACTCACTGCAATAATC
>JACCXM010000155.1 GCA_013697005.1 Chloroflexia bacterium
TTCTGCAAGCCCATCGGTCCCGCGCCGTAGATCAGATACGTCTCGCCCGGTTGCGGCTGCAGGCGGTGAAAACCGCGGACGACGCAAGCCACGGGCTCGATCAACGCGGCGGCCGATAAGGTCATATCGTCGGGGAGGTGATGGAGCGTGCGTTGTGGTACCGCTACGCGTTCGGCAAAGCCACCGGGCTGGGTGGTGCCGACGCCATTGATCCGCTCGCAGAGATTGCCCATCCCGCGTTGGCAGTAGTAGCAGGCGCCGCAGTTCAGGGTCGGCTCGACCCCGACCCGATCGCCGGCTCGGTAGGCGGTGACGTCTGCGCCGACGGCAACCACTTCCCCGCCGAATTCGTGGCCGGGGATCACGGGATACCGTGCCGGCGGGAACTCGCCATCGATGATGTGAACATCCGTCCCGCAGATGCCACAAGCGCCAACCTGGACGACGACATCGCCCGGTCCGGGTTCTGGCTCCGGCACGTCTTCGACCCGCACGAATCCCGGTTTTTCGACCACCACCGCTCGCATGTGCTGTGTCCTCTCATCGCCACCCGCTCGTTGCGGGTGCGACCGTTCGCCGGTCTGCGCCTATCCGCCGTGGACGGCGCCAAAAGTAAGCCCGCGGACCAGGGAGCGGAGCACGAAGAAGGCCAGGATGAACTCCGGTACGATGGTGATCAGGGTGGCCGCTGCCATCGGTCCCCAGTCGACATTTTGGTAGCCCATGTAGCCGAGCAGGGCAATCGTCACCGGGTAGGTCTCACGGCCGCCCAGGACGAGCCCGAAGACGAGCGCGTTCCAGGAGAAGATGAAGGCTAGCACCGCGGTGGCAGCAATCCCTGGCAGCACCAGCGGGAGCGAAATGCGCGTGAACATCTCCCACCAGCCCGCACCATCGACCTTGGCCGCTTGCTCGATGTCCTTGGGAATCTCTTCGAAATAGCCGCGCATCAGCCAGATCAGCAACGGCAAGGTGATGGCCTGATAGATGAGGATCAGCCCGAGGTAATTGTCATAGAGATTGAGCCGCTGAAAGATGACGAACAAGGGAATGATGACGACCAGCTCCGGCGCGAAGCGGAAGCTGAGGAAGGTAAAGGCGAGATCCTCCTTGAAGCGGAAATCGTTGCGCGCCAGCACGTAGGCGGCGGGTGTGCCGACGAGGAGGGTGAGGGCGACCGCGCCCCCCGCGATGATGAAGGTGTTGCGGTAATAGTCGAGAAAATCCCCCGCCGAGAGGACGTCGCGGAAATTGTCCAGGGTGGGGGTGAACAGGAGTTTCGGCGGCACGGCGAAAATATCGACCGGGGTTTTGAAGGCCATCATCCCGACCCAGACCAGGGGAAAAAGGGTGAAGATGAAAAAGAGCACAAAGCAGAGCCAGTAGAGGATGTTGCCGATCGACCAAACCTGGGTGTGTCTCATGGTGCGCTCGACTTCCTGTTTCGGTTCCGGATAATTGCCGTTGCTACCTGTTCGGAATGGAGTCTTAGAACGGCGACCGACAATCGTGTCATTCTGAGGCCGCAGCCGAAGAATCTCGTGTCTTGCGAACGGATGCGACCTTCAGACGAAATGCTTCGTTCCTCAGCATGACACACGTTGCTTTAGCTCATGGCTCGGCGCCAGCGGCGGATCAGGAAGAAGGCCAGGACGTAGCACAAGGCCCAGAGGAGGATCGAATAGGCCATCGCGGTGCCGAAGTTGGTCCAGCGGATTGCCTCGAAATAGGCCTGGATGGCGAGGGTGTTGGTGACGTCGACGGGACCACCCTGGGTGGTGGCGTAAATGAGGTCGAAGACTTTCAACGAGTCGATGCCGCGAAAAGTGCAGACGATGATGAGAAAGGGGAGCAGCATCGGCAGGGTCAGTGTCCGAAACGATACCCAGGGTGAGGCGCCATCGACCATGGCCGCCTCGAACGGCTCTTTCGGAAGCGCCTGCAATCCGGCGAGCAGCACCAATGCCGAAAACGGGGTGTAGAGCCAGACGTCGATCAACAGAATCGAGGGGAGCGCCCCGCGCAGGCTGCCGAGCCATTGCTGGGGCGCGATGCCGACGACGCCGAGCAAGTAATTGAGAATGCCATCCGGGGTCATCATGCTCTTCCACATCAGTGCCCCGACCACGGGCGGCATCATGAGAGGAAGAATCAGCACCGCGCGAAAGAGCCGCACGATCCGATTCTCGCGGTTGAGCATCACCGCCACACCGAGACCGAGGGGAATCTCAATCGCGAGGGCGAGCAGCACGTACGTCAGGGTCGTGCGCAGTGTCGACCAGAACCCGGCGCTGGTGAGCAAGGTCTGGTAGTTGGCGAGACCGATAAAGCTCTTATCGATACTGGACGTCAGCTTGTAGTCGGTGAGACTCCAGTAGAAACCGATCAGGAAGGGAACGATGAGACCAATCAGCACCAGAATGGCCGGCAAGAGTAATAGGTAAGGCAAGACCTGTTCATTGACGCGCCAGCGCGGCACGGGGCCCTGGGAGCGTAAGGCATCGCGGCGCGGGAGGGCAGGAGCAACGGTCTCGACGTCGCTCACACTTCGCATGAG
>JACCXM010000172.1 GCA_013697005.1 Chloroflexia bacterium
GCGCAGTGCACGGCAACCCCGACCAGCCGGCTGGCCTGTATCGCATCAACGCGGATGGGACGTTCGCCGTCGTCGCTGATCTGTCGGCCTGGATACGGGCCAACTCGGTTACCGAGCGGCCGCCGGGCGATGATGACCAGGACGGTGAGGTCTGGCACATGGTGCCCACGGCCGATGAGAGTGCCTTCTGGGTCGTGGAGAGCAACCAGGGACAAGTGCTGCAGATCACCCCGGCCGGTGAGGTCACCCGCGTGGCCGACCTGTCCGCAGGCCATCCGGTGCCAACCGGGATCGCCCCTGCACCGGACGGTGGGGTCTACGTCGGCAATCTCACGGCCTTCCCCTTCCTGGATGAGGCAGCCAAGGTGGTCCATGTCGCGCCCGACGGGACGGTCACCGATCAGTGGACGGGGTTGACCGCCGTCGTTGCTCTGGCCATTGGGCCGGACGAAGCGCTCTACGCGCTGGAGATGGTGACCGACAGCATCGACGAGGATCCGTTCATCCTGCCCGACACCGGACGGATCGTGCGCCAGATCGGTCCAGACACGTTGGAGGTGGTGGCGGAGGGATTGAACTTCCCGATTAGCATGGACTTCGGGCCAGATGGAGCACTTTACCTCAGCCTACCGGCGTTGGGCGCTCCTGCAGGCGGAGGGACGATTGCCCGGCTCGATCTTGAGGGTTCAGCCACTGACGAGGCAGAAGCAACGCCCGTGGCTGCTCCACCATGCTGGGCGGCACCGTCCACGTAAAGCGTGTCGGGGACTGCACCAGCGGCCGACCGATTCACGCTGACCACATCGACAGGCCAGGATGTCCTGGCCTGTCGGCCGGTATCCATGTGATGGCGCTCTGCGTCCATGGCAAAAGGTGCCAGCAGCAAGCCCTAGAGGAGGCCGGCGCGGCGACCAGAGACTGCTAGCCCAATGGCGAGGATGGCGTTCACGATGACCTTCGCATAGAAGTCGATCTCGCTGAGCCCGAGCAGGGGGATGTAGACGAGGTCGGTCAGCGTCCACAGGCCGTTCAAGAAAACCATCAGCAGCAGCACGTCACGGGCACGCTGCGGAGCGCGCCACACCAGGAAGGCGCCGAAAACGAGAGCCATGTGGGCGGCACCCTCCATGGCGATCTTCTCGATGTGGGGACCATCCGGCGCGCCCAGCACGATTTGGCGGGCGAAGAAGAGCATCGAGACGCCCCACAACAGACCGAGGGCGACTTGCAATCCCAGCATGATGCGCAGGAACCGAAGGTCGGCCTGCGGGATCGCCCCCGACCTGGATCCATCCCCTTCGAGCATAGCGTTCATATCGCATCTCCTGATGTGATCTCACCGGAACGCGGTCGGTACGATTACCCTGCGGGCCCTGCCCTAGGGAGACGGTAAACGCTCGCGAGGCCAAAACCTCGCGAGCCTTTGTTCTGGCTGCCCAGATCCCTCGCCGATCGCTACGGCGCCTCGGGAGTCGCTGCCGGCAGCGGCGCGGACACGTCGATCATAACGACCTGGCCGGCGCCGGGCGGGAAGCCAAAGCCGAAGTTCGAGACGTAGAGGGTGCCGTCGGGACCGAAGGCCATCCCAGTCGGGAACACTAGCCCTGTGGCAACGACCTCCAGCTCGCCCCCCTCGGTCAGGCGCACCACGCGACCGGTCCCCGGCACGATCGGCGCTTCCATCCCGGAGCCGGGGCCGCTGGTCTCCAGCACGTAGAGCCGGCCCTCGTCGTCGAAGGCGAGCCCGAGCACGGCTGTCACACCCTCCGCGTGCACCCCAAGCTCCCCCTCCGGGGTGACGGTGAACACCTGCGCCGCGCCCTCCACCATCGGGAAGGTGGTCAAGTTGCTGACGTAGAGGTTGCCATCCGGTCCGACCGCCATCGCTGTCGGCACGAGGTGCCCCTCGGTCTCGGTCATGTCCATAACCCGACGAACCTCCCCGGTCGCCGGGTCGATGGCATCGAGCGCTCCGTGGTTGGACTCGGTCACGTAGAGCTGCCCATTGAAGGCTTCCAGCCCGTAGGCGCTCTCGTCCGGTTCGAAGTCCCCGGGGTTCACGACCGCCGTGGGGTTGGCCATCACGAAGGCGCTGAGGTCGGCCACCAGCTCCGTGGTGCCGTCCTCGTTTACCCGGAAGACCCCATTCGGGACGTCCGGGTTGCCGTGCGAGCAGCCACCTGACGCCAGGAGGTAGTACAGCGTCTCATCGACGAAGGCTATGTCGGCGACCCCGGAGACCAGGCTGCCGAGCGTGGGGGACAACTGGGTGGAGGGCAGGCCCTCGGCGACACTGGTGCGCTGGCCGCCGGCGTCGAGGATGGAGATACGGGCGTTGACCCCGCCGGTGTAGGGGCCGACCGGTGGCACCACCTGCTCGCACTCCCCCTCAGTCGAAGTCGTGCCCCCCTGGCCGCCCTCGGCAACATAGAGCGTGCCGTCTGGGCCGAACTCCAGACCGCGTGGGTTGTCGAGGCCCTCGGCGAAGACCGAGACGTTAGCGGACGGGGGCGGGAACGGGGGCGGCGCGGCGACCGGGGTGGCCTCCTGAGCACTGGTCCCGACCAAGCTCGCTGGGAGGGCGGCGAGGGCCAGGACGAGCGCGACGATCAGGGCGACAAAACGGGGCACGGCGACTTCCTTTCGATGGGACGGCAACGACGGCCGACCGATGCACGAACGAAACAGAGAGACCCGAGGTTCACGCCTACGCTATATCAGGGACCGTCAAGACGCAAGTCTGCTGGACAGGGTTGGCCGACGGCGATGCCGGCGATTCGGCCCAGCGCCATGCAGGAGTTATGGCCGAACCGAGTCCACCGTGCGACGAACATCCATTGGTTTTGCAACACGCTCTTACCGTGCTTCTTCTTGCACGTGCCTTTGGCGCAGGTCGCGCACGGACCACACTTCGGCTTGCACTTCCCGGACTTGGCCGCGTCGGTCCCGGCCAGTCCGAGGACACCGAGCGCCCCGCCGAGGAGTGACCGGCTCCCCAAAACCTGATCCATCCCGAAGGTTAGGATTTTCGTGATCCGAGTAACCGACGGAAGGACGGACGGCTATGAAGAAGAGCCGGTTTACCGAGGAGCAGATTGTCCACGCCCTGCGCCATGCGGAAGCGGGCACCCCAGCGGTCGAAGTCTGCCGGAAGCTGGGGGTGAGCGAGCAGACTTTTTACCGCTGGAAGCGGCAGTTCGCGGGGATGGGCGTGGTCGAGCTGCGGCGGCTGCGTCAGGTCGAGGAAGAGAACCGTAAGCTGAAGCAGCTCGTGGCTGACCTGTCGCTGGACAAGCACATGCTCCAAGAGGCGCTCCGAAAAAACTGGTGAAGCCAGTCCAGAAGCGCGCAGCGGCGCAGTTCTTTCGGGCCGGCTTTCGGGTCAGTGAACGGCGCGCCTGCCGCCTCGCAGGCGTGGCGCGCTCTAGCTACCGCTACCGTAGTGTTGCGACCGATCAAACGGTGCTGCGGCTGCGCTTACGAGATCTGGCTGCGACTCGGGTGCGCTAGGGCTACCGTCGCCTGCATATCCTGCTGCGGCGCGAGGGCTGGCGGGTCAACCACAAGCGAGTCTACCGGCTCTACCGTGAGGAAGGGCTGGGGATCCGGGTGAAACGGCGGAAGAAGCTGGCGAGTGCGCCCCGCGCCCTGCCCCCGCCCGCCACACGGCCGCACGAGCGCTGGAGCATGGATTTCCTGAGCGATCGGGTTGCTGGTCGGTGCCATCACGCTGGGCAACGCGATGCCCCAGTTGCTCAACGCACTCGGTGGGACAGGAGAGTGGCGGTGGGTGCTCTACGTCGCGGCCGGACTCGCTGCCATCGGTGGCTTCATCGCCGCCATCGTCGCACACGAGGGACCGTACGCGACCCGCATCCCACCCTTCGATTGGCGCCAGGTCGGCCGGATCCTGAGACAACGGGAACTGGTCCTGGTCAACCTGGGCTACCTTGGCCACATGTGGGAACTTTTCGCCATGCTCACCTGGCTGCCAGTGTTCCTCGCGGCCAGCTTCGGGGCGAGCGGTCACGACCCGACCTGGGCCAGCTTGACCGCGTTTGTTGCTATTAGCATGGGTGCCC
>JACCXM010000221.1 GCA_013697005.1 Chloroflexia bacterium
GCTTCGCTTTCTGGAAGAGGATGCGGCGACGTTCGAGGTGAGGTCGAGTTTGCCCGCGAGCACGGGATGAACGCACATACGGAACGCGAATACGGAGCAGCGAGTATGACGACGATGCAAGCGGTGGTGAAAACGGCGCGCGGCGAGGGCAATGTCGCGTTGCGGGAGCTACCAGTGCCGCGTCCCGGTCCCGGCCAGGTGCTCCTCGCCGTGCGCGCGGCCGGTATCTGCGGCACCGATCTGCATATCTACCACGACGAATACCCGACCCAACCGCCGGTGGTGCTCGGGCATGAGCTGGCCGGGGAGGTGGCTTCGCGCGGTGACGGTGTCACCCGCGTCGCGCCCGGCGACCGGGTCACCACGGAGACCTACTTTCATCTCTGCGGCATCTGCCGTTTTTGCCGGGGCGGGCAACCCAATCTCTGCCCGGAGCGCCTGTCCATTGGTTCAGGAGTGAATGGCGGGTTCGCGCCCTACGTGATCGTCCCCGAGCGCAACGTGCACTCACTGCCGGAAGGATTGAGCTTCCGGGAAGGCGCGCTCACCGAGCCGCTCGCCTGTGTCGTGCACGGCGCGCTGGAGCTGCCGAACGTGACCGCGGGCGATGTCGCGGTGATCGCCGGACCGGGCACGATCGGGCTGCTCACGGTGCAGGTGGTGCTGGCCGCCGGAGCGACGGTGATCGTGCTCGGTACGAGCGCCGATCGCCGTCGCCTGGAGCTGGCGCGCGAGCTGGGCGCGGTACGGGCGATCGACATCACCACCGAGGATGCGGCGCCGATCGTGGCCGAGCTCAGCGGCGGCTGGGGCGCCGATATCGTCTACGAATGCTCCGGGGCCGGACCCGCCGCGCTCGAACTGTTGACGCACGTCCGTCGCGGCGGGCAGTACGCCCAGATCGGGCTCTTTGGCAAACCGGTGGCCTGGGATCTCGATCGGGTCTGCATGAAGGAGCTGCGGGTCACCGGCAGCAACGCCACGGTGCCCTCCACCTGGCGCACCGCACTGCGGCTGCTGGCGGACGGGAGGGTGAAGACCGCGCCGCTTATCTCCGATGTCTTCCCGCTGGCCGATTGGGAGTCCGCGTTCCATCGCTTCGAGCGGCGGGAAGGGATGAAGCTGCTGCTCGAGCCGTGAACGACGTCCGTTGCGCGGTCGGCCGGGACATGCGGGCACGGTTGGACAAGAGGAGCAGTTTGCCGCGCGACCGGAGGCACGCGGAGCGTATGAGAGCATTGCCTATACTGGATTGACAGCATTGGCGGTAATGAGGCGGATGCGAGCGATGCAGTCATCAGACCAGACGAGTACGGTGGTGCGTCTTCTGCGTGGTGACGAGATCACCATTCCCACGGAGTTCCGCGAGGAACTTGGAATCGACGACAACGCCATGGTGCTCCTGACCATCGTCGATGGTGAGTTGAGAATCAGACCGGTTCACTTCAACACGAACCCGTCAGAGCAAGGCTCGCCTGGCCTGCGCGCGCTGTATGAATACTTCGCTCCGGTGCGCGAAGAAATCCTGGCAAGCGGAATAACACAGGAAGAACTTTTCGCGGATATTGACGCGGCGATAGCCGAAGTCCGTGCCAAACGGCGCGCCAGGCGGCAGTGAGGATTGTTCTTGACACCGTTATCTTGGTGCGTGGCTTACTTGATCCGTTTGGTTGGTCGGGGACACTCCTGTTTGACCGGACCGGCGCCTACGAATGGGTTGTATGCCCAGAGATTGTGGCCGAGTACCTGGACGTTATCAGACGCTCCAACCTCGCCGAAAAATTCCGCACAATTGCTGGCCGGGACCTGGATGCGGTTCTGGATAGGATCGGTACCGCCACCCTCGTGTTTCCCACACAGATTCCCGCGGTCTGCCGTGACCCGGCAGACGACAAGTTTCTCGCTGCCGCGATGACCGGAAGTGCCCAGTTCATCGTTTCCGAGGACATGGACTTACTCGATCTCGGCAGCTATGAGGGCATTGCGATCGTGACGAGCAGCAGATTCTTGCCGACTCTCCAGAATCCGAGAAACACATGATCATGCAGCGTGCGCTGTGTCACCCTCTGCCCATCATCTCCCGCGCCGCCGCCGCGACATGTCCCGCTGAAATGCCGTACTCCTCCAGCAGATAGTCGTTCGGCGCGGACTCGCCGTAAACGTCCCGGAGACCCACCCGGCGCATCAGGGTCGGGCGGCGCTCGCCGAGCACTTCGGCCACGGCGCCGCCGAGACCGCCGACGATCGAGTGGTCCTCGGCGGTGACGATCCGCCCCGTGCGTTCCGCAAGGGCGACGATCGCATCGCTGTCGATCGGCTTGAGGGTGGGGAGATGGAGCACGCTCGCCGCGATCCCCTCGCGCGCGAGCATGTCGGCCGCCTCCAGCACACGCACCGTCTGCACCCCGGTTCCGATCAAACCGACATCGGCCCCGTCGCGCAGCAGCACACCGGCGCCGATCTGAAACTGATAATCGGCGGGGAAGATCACCGGCGACGGATCGCGGGTGACGCGCAGATACATCGGCCCAGGGGTTTCCATCATCGCCCGCATCGAAGCACGCAGCTCGACGCCATCGGCGGGAGCGAGGGTGACGACGCCGGGCATGGCGCGGAAGATGGCGATGTCCTCCACGCTCTGGTGCGTTTTGCCGGTCTTGCCGGTGAGGATACCGGTGTAGCCACCGCACATTTTCACATTCAGGTGCGGCTGGGCGACGACGATGCGCACCTGATCGGTGGCGCGGTTAGCCATGAAGGCGGCGAAGGTGGAAAGCCAGGGAACGAAGCCGAGGGTGGCCATCCCCGCCGCGACCCCGACCATGTTCTGCTCGGCGATTCCCATCTCGAAGAAACGATCCGGCACGGCCGCGGCGAAGATATCGGCGCGGGTGGAATTGGCGAGGTCGCCGTCGAGCACGACCAGCGCGGGGTAGTCCGCGGCCAGCTCGACCAGGGTCTGCCCCCAGACCTCGCGCAGCGCCTGCTGTTCCGCGCCAGCGAGCGGTAGTGGCGCGATGCGTTGGACGCTGGCCTGCTCGCTGATCGTCGTGCCGGTCATGCCGCCGCCTCATTGCCGATGGCCGCGATCTGGGTATCCAGTTCGGCCAACGCCTGCGCGAGCTGCGCGTCATCCGGGACCTTGGCGTGCCAGTTGAAATCCCCTTCCATGTAGGAGACGCCTTTGCCCTTGACCGTGTGCGCCACGATGCAGGTTGGCTGGCCCTGATGCGCCCGCGCGGCGTCGAGGGCGGCGCGGATGCTGGCCTGATCGTGACCGTCGCATTCGCTGACGTGCCAGCCGAAGGCGCGAAACTTGGCCCCCGGGTCGTCGATGGGGGTTTCGCGCGTGAAGCCGCGCTCTTCCGGCCAACCGAACTGGGGGAGACCGTTGTAATCGAGGATGGCGGTGAGATTGTCGAGCCGGTTGCGCGCCGACCAGAACGCCGCCTCCCAGATTTGACCCTCCTGGATTTCGCCGTCGCCGAGCATCACCCAGGTATGGAAGGGGAGGCCGCGGAGTCTCGCCCCGAGCGCCATCCCCGCCCCCGGCGAAAGACCCTGACCGAGGGAGCCGGTCGACATCTCCAGCCCCGGCAGGGCGTGCATGTCGGGGTGGCCCTGCAAGCGGGAGTGGGCGGCATCGAAGGTGTTCAGCTCGTCGACTGGGAAATAGCCACGCATGGCGAGCACGGTGTAGAGCGCAATCGAGGAGTGCCCCTTGCTGAGGATGAAGCGGTCCCGCTCGGGCCACGCGGGATTGGTTGGATCGATCGTCATCTGATCGAAATAGAGGGCGACGAGGATGTCGGTGGCGGAGAGTGGGCCGCCCAGGTGTCCGGCCCCGGCGTGATGGATCGCTTCGATGATGAGCTTGCGCGCCTCGACGCTCTGGCGCTGGAGGTCGTCGAGACTGGGTCGCGTTGCAACTCGCGGGGCGCGCTCCTCAGCACTGCGGGCGGCCGTCATGACGCTCTCTCCTCTTTGCACCCAGGCACGTATGAGACGCGGACCGGCATGGGACTATTGTAGGCGCGGCCGCCGCCCCATCGTGGCACGATACGTGATGAATTCGGTTCCGACGCCCAACGCCCAACGCCCCCGAGCCCGCGCGAAACTGAAGAGGTCATGAGCGACAACGGTGAATCCAGTAGAGGCGTGAACCTGGACGAGATGACACCGGACACGGTCAGGCTGGCCGGATCCGGTATCGTCTCCGCAAAGGACGCCGCGGGCATGCTCGGATTGAACGAGCGCACCGTGCGCCGCGCCATTGCCCGGGGTGACCTCCTCGCGGTCAAGCGCGGCCGGAGCTTCCAGATCACGCTGGAATCGCTCGCCCACTTTCTCCAGCAGCGGGCGGCCGGCGCGGCGCGGGGGTCATCGCGATCTCCTCCGGCAGACCCACCAGGTAACGAGGTAAAGACCATCGCTGGCGCCCCGCTGGGA
>JACCXM010000265.1 GCA_013697005.1 Chloroflexia bacterium
CCTCATAGTTGGCGACGGTCGCGGGAGCCACCTGCGCCCCCGAGCCATAGGCTGGGCTATCGAGTTCGATCAGAAACCAGGGCCGCGCCGGTAAAACGCCATCATCGCGCAGGGCGACGGCGTTGCTGACGAAGCCAAGATCCATGATGCCCAGCTCGGGGCGGATCGTGTATTCCTGACACGCCGCCAGGAGCCGGGTAATGTCCGCGTACGTATTGGGAAAAAGAACCGTGCGGCGGCGATCCGTAGCGCCGGAAAGCGGCTCCCAGACGGTGATGTGGCCGAGATTGATCGAGATCAAATCCGGCGGCGTCGCGGGGTCGGCCGCCAACGCGCCGAGCAAAGCGACAAGCGATGTGACCGGTTCGCTCTCGGGGCGAAGCGAGGTGATACTGACCAACCCCGCGGGAACCGCATCGCGCAGAGCACGCACGATCTCCCGGTAGCGCCCGGCATCGACGGTCCAGCCGCCATTGTCGTCCCGCGCATGAACGTGAAAGACCGTCGCGCCTTCGTCCGCGCAGCGCCGCGCCTCGGCGGCCAGCTCCGGAGCGGTAAACGGCACGGCCAGATGCTCATCCCGGCCGCGGCTACCATTGAGCGCGGCTTCGATGACGACACTATGGGGTGATGGGGTCATAGGGTAATGAGAATCTGAGCGAAGACCACTCGCGCCCATTTGCCGAGCATTCGTTCTTCCCATCACCCCATCACCCTATCACCCCATGACCTTCGAGGCGACCATGGACGGAACGCGGGCCGAGATTCTGGGAGCGTTGATCGGCGCCATCGCCGGGGCGCTGGGAGCAACGCTGATCACCCGCTGGTCGATTCTCTTCGAGCGCAAAACCGCCGCCCTTGAAACCGTGCAGGCGCTCGCCGACGAGGCCCGGTTCAATGCCAAGCTGTTGCGCCATCGCGACGAGCATGACTGGGACTTCTCGCCGTCAGGACTCGAGCGGCAGGCATTCGACGCGGCTTTACCGGTACTGCACGTCCTCCCGCCCGATCTGCGGGATGACGCCCGCGACGCCCGTTCCAAGGTGCTCTATCTGATCTACATCGAGACGATGCTCGCCGAGATGCCAGCCACCCCGAGCGCCGCTGCCGAGGGGATGGTGAAGCAGCAGCAAACCCTCCTCGCCACGCTGCCGGATGCGCTGGAGGCACTCGCGGCCAATGTCGAGACGTTCGTCGCTGGCGAGCGCCGGTTGCGCTGGCTGATCGACCGACGACCCCGGTAGAGCGGCCACCGAACCGCGCACTACCCCACCCACTCCGGCGTCCGGTAGTGCATCTTCCCACCGATTGCGATCTCAACGTCGAGCAGATAGCGTTTCGCCGCCTCCAGATCGAGCGTGAGACCCAGCCCCGGCGCCCATGAACGGAGACGCTCATGATCGCCTACACCGCTTGGGACGGCTTGCAGACCATCGCGCGTCAGTACGACGCCGATCTTGCCCTCGTTCCGGGAGAACGCACCGAATTGGCGCCGCGCTGGAAGCGGTCCCGCCTGTCACTCGCCGCGCGCGGCTTCGCCAGAGGACTCTGGTCCGGCCGCTAGACCTCAGGGGGAGGACCCACGGGTGACCGTCCTCCCACGCGATCGGAGCCAGTCCTTGAACGAATCCGTCGCCGCCTGGGTCGAGCGCTACGTGCGCGCCTGGGAGTCCAACGATCCCGCCGCCATCGGCGATCTATTCAACGACGATGCGTGCTACGCGCAGCGGCCGGACGACGTGCCGTGGCGCGGCCGCGACGGCATCGTCGCCGGCTGGCTCGAGAATAAAGACGAGCCGGGCGACTGGACTTTCCGCTCCGAGATTCTCGCGACGACCGGCGACCTCGCCTTCGTGCGCGGTTGGACCCACTACACCAATCCCCCCGCCGACTACAACAATCTGTGGATACTCCGGTTCGACCCCGCCGGACGATGCCTCGAATTCACCGAATGGTGGATGGAACCTCGCGAGCCATCCCAACAGGCCAGTAACTGATAGCCGATAGGTGATAGCGAAGGAGTGATGGGAGTGATGGGACCGATGGACGCGGCACAGCGCAATGCGCTGATCGCCCAGTACGAAGACGGCTTCCAAATCATCGTGACGGCTTTGGCGGGAATCACCGACGCGGAGCAGGAGGCACGCGAGGCGCCGGGTGAGTGGAGCTCACGCGAGATCGTCCACCACCTGGCGGACAGCGAGATGAATGCGGCCGTTCGGGTGCGGCTGATCATCGCCCAAGATGCGCCGTACCTCGTCGGTTACGACCAGGAGGCGTTCGTCCGCCGCCTCTTCGCCGATCGCCCCATCGAGCCGTCCCTTGCCGCGTTCGCGGCAGCGCGGGCGAGTACGGCGCCCATCCTGCGGCTTCTACGCGAGGAGCAGTGGCGACGGTCCGGTATGCACAGCGAGAGCGGACTCTACACGATCGAGGACTGGCTACGCATCTATGGCAACCATGCCCACGACCACGCCGATCAAATCCGCCGGGCAAGGGCCACGATGGCGGGCTGAACCTCCGTTCGCCCAGGTTGACCGCCCGCGCCAGTAACCCGAGCTGGCGGTGCACTGGTATCGTGCTATCGTGCCGCGAGCGGTTCGGTGTCAGGTAAAGGGAGCACGACCCATGGACGATACCTT
>JACCXM010000270.1 GCA_013697005.1 Chloroflexia bacterium
ACTTCAGCCCGTTCGCCCAGAACGCGTCGCTGCCCCCGGCGTCGACCATGAGGAGCGCGTCGCCCCCCACGGCGTCCCGCGCGGCGCGGACGATGCGATCGTCGAGCACGGCGCTTTCCCGGCCAAAGGGTCCCCAACCGATCTTGAAGGCGCGGAATCCGCGGGCCGCGATCTGGCGCAGATGCTCCGCCAGCGGTTCGGGTTGGTCCATGAGCAGGGAGGCATAGGGGAGCACGCGCTCGCGGTAGCGGCCGCCGAGAAGCCGTCCCACGGGTTGTCCGGTCGCCTGCCCCAGGATGTCCCACAGCGCGATGTCGATGCCGCTGATGGTGTGGGTGAGACTGCCGCCCCGTCCCAACCAGAACGTGTTCTGGTGCAGCTTTTCGCTGACGCGCTCCGGCTCGAGCGCGTTCTCGCCCTGGTACAGCGGTTCCATCACGGCGAGCGCGGCGCGCACCAGCCCGGCGTTGGTGAAGACACTGCCAATACCGGAAAGTCCCTCGTCGGTGCGCACGATGACCAGGGTATGCACGGTGTATTCGGGACGCAGCTCTTCGCTCCAGCCCCCCTTTGGTGTCGCACCTGCCAGCCCAATTGCCTGAATGTCGTGAATACGCACCGCCGGCCCTGCTCCGCACTAACCTCGCCCGGGACGAATGTATGGTTCGCGGCGACGAATGCTTCCGATTCTCGCGCTACTATAGCGACGGGTCAAAACGCGTTTGTTCTTGGAGAGGGACCAGGAGTAGGAATCATGAAACCTCGCTCGGCACTTGCCGAATCACTGCCGCGCTCGGGCATACGCGAGGTGATGGATCTCGCCCGCCAGATGGACGACGTCATCGTTCTCGTCGTCGGCGAGCCCAGCTTCAACACCCCCGCGCATATCATCGATGCCGCGGCCAAAGCAGCCCACGCCGGGACGACCAAATACACTCCGAACTCGGGATTGCCGGGGATCAAGACCGCGGTGGCGGAGCGCTATAGCAAAAAGTTTGGGCGACCCGTGACGCCGGCAGAAGTGCTCGTCACCGCCGGCGCGGTCAACGCCCTGGCGGCCATTGTGGCGGCAATCGCCGAAGAGGGCGACGAAATTCTCATCCCCGATCCCGGCTGGCCCAACTACGTCTCCATGATCGGGCTGGCGCGCACGGTCGCGGTACGCTTCCCCTTACGGCCGGAGCGGGGCTACCTGCCGGACATCGCCGAGATCGAGGCGCAAATCACCCCGCGCACGAAGGCGCTCGTCATCAACAACCCATCGAACCCGACCGGGGCCGTATTTCCGGAAGAGACGGTGCGCGAGCTGGTGGCGCTCGCGGCGAAGCACGATCTCTGGCTCATTTCGGACGAGATCTACGAGGACCTCGTGTTCGAAGGCGAGCATTTCCCGGCGGCGCGCTTCGACGCGGAGCGGGTTATCACGATTTCCGGGGTGTCCAAGAGCTACGCCATGACCGGCTGGCGCATCGGTTGGGCCATCACCAACCCGGAGCTGGTCGCGCTCTGCGGCAAGATCCAGGAGGCGCTCGTCTCCTGCCCGTCGTCCGTCTCCCAAGCTGCCGCGGAGGCGGCGGTGCGCGGACCGCAGGACGCGGTCGAGGAGATGCGGGTGGCCTATCAGCGGCGGCGCGATCTGGTACGCGAACTGCTGGAGCCGGTCGGATTGTTGCCAACGATTCCCGCGGGGGCGTTTTACGCCATGGTCGATCTGCGCGGTGCGGGGATCGCCAGCCGCGATCTGTCGCGGCTGCTCCTCGAAGAGGAACACGTGGCGGTTGCCCCGGGTTCGACGTTCGGTGACGTCGCCGAGGGGATGGTGCGCATCTCCCTGGCCACAGCAGACGACGACTTGGCCGAAGGCTGCCGGCGCATCATCCGCTTCGCGGAGCGGCGCGGCGCGCTGCCAGTCGCTACGGCAGCGGCGGCTCGAGTCTAAGCCACGAGAGGGAGAGGACAAGGGATGATCCTGTTGACGTTTCATGATGGCGACAATCCGCGGCTCGGCGTCAAGACACCGCGCGGCGTGATCGACGTCGCCGCGGCGCAGGCGGCGCTTGGCGCGGTCAGTGGGGGGGCGCCGGAGTCGATGCAGGCGCTGATCGCGGGCGGAACATCTGCGCGCGAGGCACTCGCCGGTCTTGTCGCGCGCGCCGAGGCGGCGCCGGCGGCCGAGGAGTGGATGCGCGACGAAGCAACCTTGACCCTGGGTCCGCCCCTGTCAAATCCGGGCAAAATCGTCTGCGTCGGGTTGAACTACCGCAAGCACGCCGCGGAATCGGGCGCGGCGATTCCCACCACGCCGGTCCTCTTTTCCAAGTTCACCAACACCATCGCCGCGGCGAACGAAGATGTCCCCCTGTCCGCGGCGGCGACCGAGTATGACTATGAGGTCGAGTTGGCTGTCGTTATCGGCGACACGGCTAAAGACGTCGCCGAGAGTGAGGCCCTGGGAAAAGTGTTTGGCTACGCAACCGCGAACGACATCAGCGCTCGCGACTTGCAGACCCGCACCAGCCAGTGGATTCTCGGCAAGACAATGGACAAGTTCATGCCCATCGGACCCTATCTGGTGACCGCCGACGAGGTTCCTGATCCACAGGCGCTGGCCCTGCGGACGTGGCTGAATGGCGAGCTGCGGCAGGATTCGTCCACCGCCGACATGATCTTTTCCGTGGCGGAGATCGTCTCCTACATCAGCCGCCATTTTTCGCTCGCGGCGGGAGATGTGATCATCACCGGCACGCCGGAAGGGGTCATCCTGGGGATGGCCGAGAAGCGGTGGATGGTGCCCGGCGACCAGATCGAAGTCGAGGTCGAAGGACTCGGCAAACTCCACAACCGAATGGTCGCGGGGTGACGTAATTCAGCCGTCGCCCTGGGCGCCGTCGTCACTCTCATCATCGTCGCCGCTAGTGCTTGGTGCGACATTGTTGCGGTTGCCGCGAGCGCCATCTCTGGTGACTGGCGTTACTTCCGACCCGGGAACGCGCAAGGTGGCGTCACTCAACAGCACGTATGGCGGCGCGCTGAAGTTTGCCCCGGGGCTACGGTTGGCAATCACGATCTGGTTACGACCGGAGCGTAGGAGCTCGGCCGGAATGGTGATCTCCACTTGGGTCCAGGCGGCATCCTCGCCGTTGCCGACCCCATCCCAATTGAGGAAGGGGCTGGGTCCCTCAAACGCATTCTGCCCATTGACGTTGATGGTGATCGGATTCGACTCGTTCCGCTCATCGTCCAGTCCGGCGACGGTAAGTACCGCGGAATCGCCCGTCACCGTGTCGAGTCTGAATGTCAGTGCCGCCTGCGGGTACTCGCTATCCGCCCCGTAGAGCGCCGTCCAGGGGCGACCATAGTAGACATCATCGCCACGGTAGAAACCGCCTTGCCAATCCTCGGCGGTGAACGTCGCGGACGAGCTGGAGGGAACGATGGGAACCGAGGGCGCCTCCGGCGCCTGCGGCGCCGCACCGCCAGGAATCTCTAGTACCGCACCAGCGAGCAACACGTACGGCGGCGCGTTGAAGCTGGCGACCGGCGACAGGTTCGCCAAGGTGATCTCATTTGGTCCAGCACTCAACACACCAGACGGTATGGTCAAGGGCACGGTCGTCCATGCGGCAGTGACACCCTGCGCGGTCCCATCCCAATTGGCGAAGGGGCTGGGTCCTTCATATACCCGCTCGCCGTTGACCTCCACGGCAACGGGGTTCAGCGTTCCCAATTCGTCGTCCATACCAGTGATGCCGATCGTCGCCGCTCCGCTCGGCGCCGTGTCGAGGGAGAACGAGAGCGCCGCCCGCGGGAAATCGCTCAACGCGCCATAGACCGCGACCCAGGGCCGGCCATAGATACCGCCATCAGCCTGAAAATATCCGCCGCGCCAGTCCTCCGCGACGAATTCGACGCGGGCGACCTGGGCGGGCGCCACGGTCGGGGCCGTGCCGGACGCGGGTGGCGGCGGTGGTGGAATGGCGGTGGGGATCCGCGTTGTGATTGGCGGACTAGATGAAACCGGGGTCGGCGAGGGCGGAATGATAACGATCGATTTCGGCGTGGCGGTCGGGTTGACCGGCTGGGTGGGTGAAGGTGTCCGGGCGGGTGTCGGCGTGACGGCGGCGGAACCGGGTGTCGCCGTCGCAATGACGATCACCCGCGGTGTGGCGGTCGGCGTTACCCCGCCAGCAGCGGTCGGCAATGGCTGCGGCGTGAGATTGAACTGCCAATTGCTGCTTGCCGACGTGGACGCGGTGCTTTCACCGACCGGTGATACGCCGAGCGTGCTCGCCATGACGCCGATCCCGCGCCCACCTGCCAGAATCGCGAGTCCCAGCCCCGCTACGACCACCCAACGCCGCGCGTCAACTATCACTGTCGCGGGCTACCTCCTCGCCTTCTGCCTCGCGCCTCCCGTTTTCGGGCTCACGGCGCGGTGAAGACTTCGAGTTGTGTGGCGCTGCCAGGCAGGGTTTGCACCTGAGCCATGACCAACACCGGATCACCGACTCGCTCCACCAGCTCCATGGTGTAGATGCCGGGCAGCACCCAGACGTAATCGCCGAGCTCAAACGGTGCCTGCCAGACAACGGTGCCGGCCAGATCGGTGACCGCATAGATCTCACCGGCGCCTTGAGGAAACTTCAACAATGAGCCACGCACCCACGTCGTGCGCCCGGCCTCGATATTGACCCGGATCGTGATCTCGCCTCCGGTCGCGTAACTCCAGGAGACGTCATAAAAACCGACGGTCAATTCGACGCGATTGTCGGTGGTGAGGGTGATGACGTCCCGCGGACTCTGGTCGCCGGTGGCGACGAAGCTGATGGCGGCGCGCGGAAAGAGCCCGCCAATCTCTTCGATCTCGAGGAACCCGTTCTGGACGATGACCTGGATTTCCTCGAGTACGGAAAAGATGGCGTTGCTCAGCTCGCGCGCACTCGCGGCGCGCAGATTGAGTCCGCCGCCACGCTCGGCGATGCAGCTCACCAACTCGGCTTGCTGCTCGGTCAAAGCAAATCCCACCACGTGCGTCGTGAGATTCGCGGCGCCGGTGCGGAGCGAATCGGCGACGGCGCAGGGATCGCCGCCGCAGGTTTCCTCACCGTCCGTCACGAGCAAGATGTGATTGCGCACGCCTTCGCCGGACTGAAAATCACCACCCGCCCGCTCCAGAGAAAGGGCGATCGGCGTCCAGCCAATTGGCTGCGCCGCCGCGACCTGGTTCCGCAACGCCTCCTTGTCGACACCCGCGATGGGTACCACCAGATCGGACGATTGGCAGCTCACCGCCCGTTGCGACTCGGTGTTATCGCCCAGGTGGCCGTAAATCCGGAATCCAACGTTGACTCCTTCCTGCTCGGGAAGGGCGTCGATCACATCGTTCATGACCCGTTTGGCCGCTTCCATGCGCGTTTCGCCGCCGCCGATATCGCGCGCCATGGAGCCAGAGAGATCGAGGATCAACTCAAGATTGACGGTGCGGATTCCAGCATCGTCCTGGGCTGGTGGGGCCGCGCTTGCGGCCGGAGCGGAGAACAGTGCCAGGGGGCTGCCGAACAAGGCCAGCAACAGCAGCGTGACGATCGTGCGTTGCACGACGACAAGAGAACGTGCCGGTAAACGCATCGCCTCGTTCCTTCCACACCGCTGATCGTTTCGCGATATCGTAACGCACCGGACGGGATTGCCGGCCGCAGCGGGACAATGCCGCACGGAATGTGCCAGCGCCAGTATGCGGCAGAACCGCTCCCACTTTGGGGTGGCCCAATTCGTGCGCGTGGCGTTTCCTGGGAATGGCGATAATGGCTTCAGCCGGCCGCGTCATGTGTCAACGCGACCCGGGACAGACGATGAGCGCCAGAGGCGAAGGGGGAAGACGGGTCGATGAGCAGTCACAGGCAAGGGCTCAACGTCGTCACGGCCCTGATTCTCCTCGCCGCGGTCGTCGTGACGTCGCTACTGCCTCCCTCCGCATTCTCCGTCAGAGCCCAGGACGATGGAGACGTCGCGTCTGAACCTTCCCGGTTCCCCGTCGAGATCGCCGTCGATGGCCGCTACTTTCTGTTCGACCGCGAGATTCCCGTGCTTCCCGCCGCGCTCACTGAGATCGGGACGCAGGACGAGCTCGTTATTCTGGCGGAGACAGCGGAAGGACCGTATCCGCGCCTGTTCCTGGCCGCTGATGCCCAAGCCGGACCCGTGGCCCGCTATCTCCCCGAGATCCCGGTTGGGCCGGACGGCGCACCCCTGACCGCGAACGCCTGCCTCTCCCAACCGGCGGAGTTCGGCGATCTTGCGTCCGGTGAGGAGGTCTACGCCTACGCCGGCCCGGAGGCGGATGTACCACGCGATGGTCTCGAGATCATCGCTACCACCGACCAGAACTTCACGGTCTATGCCAACACCCAACAGCAACCGTCGCGCGAGCTTTTTGTCGATACCGGGTCCGGGGTGTTCCGCTTCGTGCTCCTGGATGACCAGGGCCGGCCGGGTGTGCTCGGCGATACGCTCCAGTTCGGTGGCGTGTCGTTTACCTTCGGCGGTAATCAGGCAGACACCGTCGATCCGGGAACGCTGACTCCCGTTGGTTGCGCCGGTCCCTATCAGCTCTCCGCTCCCAGCGATCAGGTTGCGGCCGGCGCGGTCAACCAGTTGTACGCCACCGTCGACGCCCGTGTTTTCGCCTATAGCGCGGAGGGTGGAACACCGGCGAGTCTAGCGCCGACCGCTCCCGAAACTGGTGAAGTTCCTCCCATTCAACCGGCGGGAGACGACGGCACGGCGACCGATGAAGAAGTGAGCACGCCCGAGCCTGTGCTTCAGGAAACGGCCGCGCCGATCACGGAAGAGACCGCCGCGCCCGTCATCCAGGAGGCCACGGCTGCCCCGCCGGAAACCCCCACTACGGAACCAGCGCCGGCCGAGCAACCCGCCACTCCGCCCGTGGACCAACCCGCACCCGCGCAAGCCGTCTCCGGCGAGCTGCCGCTCGAGGTCAGCGTCGATGGTGCGCGTTTCGGGCTGGACCGCACTGTCCCCATCGCATTGCCCGGTTTGGAACAGATCGGCGACGATGGCGGGGTGCTGCTCTTCGCCGCGCCTGGCGGGCCTCCCTGGGACCGCGTCTATGGCGCGGTCGATGCTGCCGCTGCACAAGCGGGACGGTATCTCGCCGAACAGCCCATTGGCGCCAATGGCGCGCCCTCAGGCGAGGGCGCCTGCCTCGCCGAAACCGCAAACTTCACCCTGCTCGACGTCGGCGGACTTCTCTACGTCTACGCCGGTCCCGAACCCGATCTGACTCCAGACGGACTGCAATCGGTGTTCCAGACCTCGGACGGACAGCCGGTCTATGCCGAGACACCCAATCAACCATTTCCCGAGTTGTACATTTCCACCGATGGCGTGCTTAGCCGGTTCATCGCGCTCGACGACCGGGGTGTGCCGGGCACCTTTGGCGACACCGTCATGTTCAACGGTCAGTCGTACACCTTCGACCGGGAGGCGACCGGCGAAGTCGATCCGAACCTCCTCGCCCGCGCCGGTTGCGTCGGTCCATTCTCAGTGCGAGTCGACCC
>JACCXM010000272.1 GCA_013697005.1 Chloroflexia bacterium
TGCCAGGAGCGATCCGAAAAGCGCCCATTGCGCGAAGCCCCAGCCTGATTGTAGGGGCGACGCCCGCGTCGCCCGCGCCACCTCTTCGTGACGCGACGGGTTTCTCAATCCCGATACCCATTCACTGAGAAACGCCGCGGCGAGCAGAATGGCGGGGAGGGTGATGTGGGTCACCAGCCACGGCATCTTCTCCCCCGCGAAGGAGAGGGCCACGGTGATACCGGCGAACCAGAGAGCGAGAAAAAGCTGGAAGACGAATCGTGGTCCGGGAGTCGCGCGGCCAATGCCAACGCGCAGCGTCCGCACGCCGACGACGATCGTCGCGGCGACACCGAACAGCGCGGCCAGAAACTCGTACTGGGGGAGGAGCACCAGGTAATAGAACCAGGGTTGCTCGCCGCGCTGCACGTCGTGCTGACCCAACCAATAGAGCAGGGTGCCGTCGGTGGCGATGGTACCGGAGGCGAGGCCATAGAGATTGGTGAACAGGGTCGTGAAGAGGACGGCGAAGATCAGCATCCCGGCGATGAGCGCCCAGGAGAGACCGCCGCGGTCGCGCCAGACCTCCCGCAGCGCCGCGGCTACGCTGCCCGGTGGTTCATGACCGAGCAACGCCGCCGCCCATCCTTCCTCGATCCGCGCTGGGTCGCGCTGCCCGCGCGCGATCAACACCGCGGCGGCGAAAGTGACAATTGCCAGGAGTGCCAGCGCGATCGTCAGGGGGTGGCCGAGCAGATTCTGATAGAAGGCGAACTGCTCGCTTTGCGACGGCGAGCTCCAGGGAATCGACGGCAGCGGTCGGCCCGTCTCCTCGGGCAGAATCGCGATGAGGGCGACCGCGACGATCCCGGACAGCACCAGCAACGGCGCCACGGGACGCAATCGCCCCCAGAGGAGGGCGCCAAGCAGCACCCCAAAGAAGATGGCGGCGATGGCGAAGACGATCTCGTGATTGGTGAGCAAGAATCCGAGGGTGGCGCCGCCGGCGACGAGCCAGCCGCGCGATGGCCGCGCGATGTAGCGCATGATGGCGATGAACAGGAAGAGCGTGCCGACCACGGTGAAGATATCGTGCCGGATATAGCGGCTCTGATAGAGAAGTGACGGCGAGATGAGAAAGAATGCCGAGGCGGTCAGGGCGCCCCAGCGCCCCAGGTGGCGCTCCCCGCGCAGAAGCAGCGGCAGCGCCACCAGCAGCACCCCGAAAAGCGCGGCGCTGTATCGGCTGGAGGCGTCGCTGTCGCCGAGAATGGCGTAGACCAACGCGGTGAAATGGAAGAGGAAGGGGCCGTGCATCAGCGGATCGTGGGCGTAGTTCTGCCCGGTGGCCAGCAGCCACGAAAAATACGCGTGCAGACTCTCGTCGTGATGCAGCGCCCGCGACCCCAAATCCCAAAAGCGGGTCAGCGCCGCCAGCACCAGAATGACCGCGTAGAACGCGGTCTCGAGCGTAATCCCGACTCCACCTGGGGACGCACCCGGCGCGGAGCGCGGTGACTCTCCCTGGTCACTCGCACGCGAAAACGACCGGTGGCCATTGCCGCCAGTGGAGACATCCGGGGAGAGGGGCTCGGTTTGATTGTGGCGCCCCGCGGTCTGAGGGGGCATGGTTTTGGCCGGCGGTGTCGCCTGTCCCACGCGGGCGTTCCTCGGTCGTGCAAATGCGCCCCGCAGGCCGGCGGGGCGTCCGCCGAGTATACGCCGCCGCGTGGAGGCTGGTTCCCGGAGCGCGTTGGGATCAGACGGCGAAGAGTTCTGCCAGGTCGATCGTTACGCCAGGTAAAGCGATGGGTTCAATCATGCCGTCCCGGTGCAGCGTCTCCCGGTACGATCCATCAGGTTGCCGCTGCCAGCTCGTCAGCGTCCGCTCGTACGGATGGATGCGCCAGATTTCGAGATCGCCGCGTTGCTGATAGATGGGGAGCTTGCTGTCGATGTCGTCGTTCCCGGTCGAGCGAGACCAGACCTCAACGACGAGGGGGAGCGGACCAGCGAAGATCGCTAGTATTCCCGGCCGACCACGAAATTCCTGACCATATGCGGTGGGAACCACCATGACGTTCGGCATGAAGACGGTGTTATCCGATTTGCGGACTCGGCCCCCGTTGACACGGACTCGGAACTCGGCGCGGTCGAGTTGATGGCGGAGGAGATATCCGAGACGCTCCGCGAGGTCATCGTGTTCCCAGCTCATCCCCAGCTTCTCCACCAACTGCCCATCATGCAGTTCCCAGCGCCCTTCCACCCCGGACAGCACAAATTCTTGATAGGCTTGCTCACTCATCCGCTGGGCGACGGCCATCCGGAACTCCTGACACAATGCGACGGGACTTGCCGCTCCGTCGCAGTTTACATGTCCCCGGCCAGTACGAGAACGAGAAACATGAAGGGTGAACGATGACCCGTCGGCGTTTGATGGTAGACCCGAGCGAACTGGCGATCATCGTCATCGACGTGCAGCCCTATTTCCTCGACGGCTGGATGACCGGCGCCAGCGAGCCACTGCTGGCCCGCTTGGAGTTCCTCCTGGCGCTGGCGACCGTCTACGATCTGCCGTTGCTGGCCACCTTCGAGCAACCGATCGAAAAGAAGGGGTGGCTGCCGGAGCGGCTGGAGCCGTTCTTCCCGGCGCACGGGCAGCGCCACACCAAGCAGACCTTCAATTGCTGTGGGGAAGCGTCGATAGTGGAGGCCATCGCCGGTCTGGGGCGCTCCCAGATCGCCCTGGCCGGCGCCGAGACCGATGTCTGCGTGCTGCAATCGACACTGGGTCTGATCGAAGCCGGCAAGCAGGTCTTCCTATTGGAAGATGCGCTATTCAGCTCCGAGCCGCACGTCGGCCCTGCCCTACGCCGCATGGAGCAAGCGGGCGCTATCCCCTCGACGGTGAAAGCCCTCAGTTACGAGCTGCGGCGCTCGGTCGCCACGCCGCCGCCAGAGCAGGTTTTCGCGCAGCACGCGCCGGGGCTCACCCTGCCGGAGCCGGAGACGTTTCCGGTCTGGGCATCACAGTTCGGTTCGTGATCCGCGCCCGCGAAACTCCGTACATCTTGCGGATGCGTGTGACGAGACCGGGATGTACTATGCGCCCACGCGAAACCGTGCCGAATCATTCGACGCAATCGACCATCGTGCGTGAACCCGGAGAGCATCCATGATCTACAAGCTCCAGGTCGCCGCCGCGTTCGTCCTCGCGCTGCTGCTCGGCGCCCCCGGCGCGCTCGCCGCCCAGCTGCAACCGCCCGCGGCCGGGCGGACCGACTCGCCCATCAATCAATTGGAAGCCGCCGCCCACGGGTCGCTGCTCGACGTGATCGACCCGAAAGCCGATCCCGGGCGCGACTTCTTCCGCTATGCCACCGGCGGTTGGCAAGACCGCACCGAAATCCCGCCCGACGAAGCCGCCTACGGGGTCGCCCAGGTGGTGGAGGATCTCACCATCGAGCAATTGCTGGAGTTGCTCGATCGCCTCGCCACGTCGGACCAGCTTCCGGAAGGCTCGGATGAGTGGAAAGCCGTCCAGTTCTTTGCCCAGGCGATGGACCTCGAAACCCGCAACGCGCAGGGGATCGCCCCGATCGCCGGGGACTTGGCGGCGATCGACGAGATCGCGAATCTCGAGGAGTACTACGCCTTCCTGCGCGATGCGGTGCTGACGACCAACGTCTGGGGACTCTTCGGCATCGGGGGCTGGGCCGACTATGCTGATAGCTCGGTCTACACCGCCTGGTACTCGGGGCCATTCCTCGGGTTGCCCAACCGCGACTACTACTGGGTCGACGATGAATCGAACGAGGTGATTCGCGAGTCCTACCGCGACACCGCGGCCGCTCTGCTGGAGTACGCCGGGTACGACGCCGTCACGGCGCGAGACGCGGCGGCGCGCGTTTACGCGTTCGAGAAAGTTCTGGCCGAGCCAATCCTTGCTCCCGAGGACTGGAACGATCCGGAAAACTACTACCACCCGCGCCCGGTCGCGGACCTGATCGCGGCCAACCCGAGTTTCGACTGGCCCGGATTTCTGACCGAATTGGGCATCCCCGATCAGGAAACGATCGTCGTCCAGGAGTTGGAATATCTCGGCGCGGTCGAAGCCATCGTCCAGGAAACCGATCTGGAGACACTCAAGGACTACCTCAAGCTCCAGGTGCTGTGGTTCACGGCTCCGACACTGACCGAGGAGATCGGCCAGACCGCCTTCGCCTTTACCGACACCACCTTGTGGGGGGTCGAAGAGCAACCACCCCTCGCCGAGCGGGCGCTGGACGCCGTCAATGGCGGTCTCGGATTTGCCCTCGGCAAGCTCTATGTGGACGAACATTTTCCCCCGGAAGCGAAAATGCAGGTCGAAGCCTTGGTTGACGGGCTGATCGATGCCACCGGCGTCCGTATCGACCGGTTGACCTGGATGAGTCCGGAGACCAAGGCGCTCGCCAAAGCCAAGCTCGATGCGATGAGCATCAAGATCGCCTACCCCGATGTGTGGCAGACCTATGACGGCGTGACGATCGAGGATTCGTTCACACAGACGACGCTCAGCGCCGGCATTGTCGAGTACAAGCGGTGGCTCGACCGCATCGGGAAACCCGTCGACCGCGAAGAGTGGGTGATGCTGCCGCAGGAGGTGAACGCCTACTACAACCCGAGCAACAATGAAATCGTCTTTCCGGCCGGCATCCTGCAGCCGCCGTTTTTCGATTATCAGGCGGATTTGGCCTACAACTACGGCTCGATCGGCGGGGTGATCGGTCATGAGATTACCCACGCCTACGACCAGAGCGGGTCCAATTTCGACGCCGCCGGGAACCTGGTCAACTGGTGGACCGATGAAGATCACGCGCGGTTCGAGGCGCTGACGACCGAGGTCGCCGACCAGTACAGCACGATCGAAGTGTTGCCGCGTCTTTTTGTCGACGGTGAGCTCACGATTGGCGAGAACATCGCCGACATGGGTGGCTTGCAGATCGCGTACGACGCGCTCCAGATGGCTCTGGAGACCTCCGGCGATACCGAACCGATCGAGGGGCTGACCCCCGATCAGCGGTTCTTCATCGCCTTTGCCTACAGTTGGGCGGAGGAGGCGCGTGCCGAATTCCTGGACACCTTGATCAAGTCCGACGTCCACGCCCCGGCCCAAATCCGGGCGGTCCAGCCGGCGCGCAATATGGATGCCTTCATGGATGCGTTCGCCATCGAGCCCGGCGATCCGGTCTATCTCGCTCCCGAGGACCGCATCGTGATCTGGTAGCCAACCTCCCTGCCAAAGCGGCATGGCATGGAGCCTGAATCCTAGCGAACCGCCCCGCGCTTGGTCTTTTGGCACAAGTACCAGGAGTTTAGCGGTGCTACCTCACCTTACCGCAGTGTGAATTGTGCAAGTTGCACGAATCATCGCGCCGTATTCGTCCAGACCGCACGTATTCCCCGCGATTGCCGCTTCCTAGACTCTGGCTAACGGGTCCGTCGCGGCCCGGCGCATCGTTGTCGCCTGGCGCGGCGTTCGCAGGGAGGGGAATCTTGGATACGGGTGATACCGCCTGGGTGCTGGCGTCGACCGCGCTCGTGATGTTGATGACACCGGCGCTGGGGTTCTTCTACGGCGGGTTGGTGCAGCGCAAGAATGTGCTCTCCACCATCATGCACAGCTTTTTCATCCTGGCGCTGATCAGCGTGCAGTGGGTGCTGTGGGGATACACCCTGGCCTTCGCGCCGGGCAGTAGCTGGATCGGCGGGCTGGATTGGTTGGGGCTGCGCGGCGTCGGTATGGAGCCGTTCGCCGACTATTCGGCCACGATCCCGCACGAAGCATTCATGGCCTTCCAGATGATGTTCGCGGTGATTACCCCCGCCCTGATCACCGGCGCCTTCGCCGAACGCAAGCGCTTCAAGGCGATGGTGCTCTTTACCTTGCTCTGGGCCACCTTCGTTTATGCGCCGGTGGCGCACTGGGTGTGGGCCGTCGGCGGCTGGCTGCGCACCTACGGCGCGCTCGATTTCGCGGGCGGCACGGTAGTCCATATCACCGCGGGTGTGGCGGCGCTGGTGGCGGCCAGCATGCTCGGCAAGCGGATCGGGTTCGGCCAGGGCTCACTGGAGCCGCATAACCTGACCTACACGGTGCTTGGCGCCGGACTGCTCTGGTTCGGCTGGTTCGGGTTCAACGCCGGCAGCGCGCTGGGCGCCAACGGTCTGGCCGTGAACGCTCTGGTGGTGACCAACACCGCCGCGGCGATGGGTGCTCTGGCCTGGATGACCGCCTCCTGGATCCGTCATGGGCACCCCAGTGTGCTCGGGTTGGCGGCCGGCGCCGTCGCGGGTCTGGTGGCCATCACCCCCGCCTCCGGATACGTCAATGTCACCTCGTCGATCCTGATCGGGCTGGGAGCCGGGGTCTTCTGCTTCTTCGCCGTCGATATCCTCAAGCGCAATGTGGGAGTTGACGATGCGCTCGATGTCTTCGCCGTCCACGGCGTGGGGGGCATCTGGGGTGCGCTAGCGACCGGACTGTTCGCCACGACGTCGATCAACCCGGCGGGTTTCGACGGGCTGTTCTATGGCAACCCCGGGCAACTGCTGAAGCAAACGGTGGCGGTCGGCGCCGTGGCGGCGTTTACCGCGGTGGTGACCTGGGTCATCCTCAAGTTCGTTGATATCACGGTCGGGCTGCGCGTGCCGGAGCAGGAGGAAGTGCTGGGGCTGGACACGACGACGCACGGCGAGGTGGCGTACCAACTTTAAAGTCGGAAGTCAGAAGTCGGGGCGACGCCCGTGTCGCCCGAATGCCGCCAGGATGGCGGATCGAGGAGACCCAGCGATGGACATAACGATGATTGCCGGATTCGTGGCGTTTTTCGCGATGATCGTGGCCTGGATGGCGGCGCCCACCGATGTCAAGCGGCCGGTGGTAGCTATTGTCGAGCCGGTGGCAGTCGGGGCCGACTAGGGCGGAGAACCCTCACCCCAACCCCGAAGACCCCTCACCCCAACCCCTCTCCTGGCAAGTGTGCACGGGGGAGGGGCTTGGTACGCCCCTGGCTTTCTTCTCGGAGTGATACTCTCCCCATCTGGCGCTGCCGTGCGGCAGACTGTGGAGTGGAGCGCCCGCATCGGATTGAGATGCGGGAAGCGGACGGGGGTGCCGGAGTGGACCCAGAAAATGAAGTGGCGAAGGACCCGGCGGAACAGGAGATGCTCGCCCGCGGGATTGGGGATGAGTTGACGGAGATTTTCGTCCGCTACGTGCGGGGCGAGCTCGACTTCGCGGAGGCTACCTTCGCCGCCTACGACGTGCTGGAGGATTTGCACGTCATCGCCTCCGGCGACTACGAGTTGGAAGAGGACGGCGACCTCGAGGACGAGTACACCGAGGAAGGCGCCACGGAACAACAGGAAGACCTCGCCCAGGAACCCGCGCGCGGATAGGGCGGAAGGCGGGAGGCGGAGGACGAAAGCCGATAGCCGGTAGCCGACAGCCAGTCGCTATCCCGCGTGGCGGAACCCGGCCTGGCGCATCTCCAGCGGCGGGGAATCGGAGAAGGAACGAGCCTCTTCGACTTCGGCGATGAAGACGACCGAGTCTCCGGCGGGAGTCTCGGAGCGGACCGCGCAGATGAGATAGCCAAGACTTTCGGCGAGCGCGGGCACGCCACTGGTGGTATCGACCACCGCGAGCTCGAGAGTGACGAACTTGTCGCCCGCACGCGCCTTGGGACGGCCCAGCGCCCCGGCGAGCTCCTTCTGCCCCGCGGCGAGCGGGCAGACCGCAAAGCGGCCGCTGGCGCGGATGAGAGGCAAGGTGGAGCTGTCGTTCTCGACCGAGAGCATCACCAGCGGCGGCTCGAATGACGCCTGGCTGAGCCAGTTGGCGGTGAACACCCCGCGCTCGTCTTCATGTGAAGCGGTCACCGCGTACAGCCCATACGTGATATCGCGCAGAACCTTCTTCTTCGCCACTTGATCGAGGGTCATTGTTCGGTCGATCCTTTTCCATTGGTTCGCGTGCCATCGGCACGGGGACTGACCGCGCGAACTGAATCAGTTTTCGGGAAGCCGGGCAATGGCCGCCAACCCATTGCCAATCCGCTGCCGCAGCGCCGCCGCGTCCTCCGGGGTCCAGGCGTAGTAGCCCTTGCCCGCCTTTATGCCCAGCTCGCCGCGGGCGACCTTCTCCCGCAGGAGTGCTGGGATTTCGGTGGAGGAGGCGATCTCCGGGAAGAGTTGCTCGCAGACGGCCAGTTTCACGTCCAGCCCCGCCGCGTCGGCGATCTCAAACGGTCCTGCCACCCCAAGGCGACGGCCAAACCCGTTCCGTACGATGGCGTCGACATCCTCCACACTCGCGATACCGGCGGCGACGATCGCCAGCGTCTCGCGGAAGATGGCGGCCTGGATGCGGTTGCCGACGAACCCCGGCGCTTCCTTTTGGACCACCGCTGGCGCCTTGCCGATGCCCAGGTAGAGCGCGCGCATCGTCTCAATCGTCGCGTCGGAGGTTTGCGCGCCGCGCACCAGCTCGACCAGTGGCAGGAGATGGGGCGGATTGAAGTAGTGGGCAACGAGCACCCGATCCGGCCGGTTCGTCGCCTCAGCCAGCAGCGATGGCATGAAACTGGAGGTATTGCTGGCCAGGATGGCGTGGGGCGGCGCCCAGTCATCGAGTTCTTGAAAGAGCCGTTGTTTCAGCTCGAGGTTTTCGCTGACCGCCTCGATGACGAGGTCGGCGTCGCCGGCGGCGGTGCTCGCATCGGTCCCTGTGGCGATCCGCGCGGGCGCTTTGGCGGCGGCCTCCGCGGTGATGCGGCCGATGGCGACCAGCCGCGCCAGACCCTCCGCGATGGCAACCTGGGCCTTGTCGAGCTGCACTGGGTCCTGATCTTGCAGGCGAATGTCATAGCCGTACGCGGCCAGCTCCAGGGCGATACCGTGGCCCATCAACCCGGAACCGATCACCGCGATCCGCTGAAGCTCGATGGCGCTCATCGTCCTTATTCCTCCGTGTCTGGGAGACATCTCTCACGACGAGCGAGATCGCGCGTCATTCTACCGGAGACCATCGGGATCACCGAGCCAGGCTGGCCACGTGGAGTTGTGTCGGGTGGACAACTTCGGAGCGTTCTATCGTTAACATGCAGCCAGAGACTTTGCCGCACCGGGGTGTCACACTACGCTCGGTTCTCGGTTCGGCAATGGACGCCGGGCTGGAACGCGCCGCCGTGGCCGGGCGCATCCTGAACCCGGTCTGAGGAATGCGGACATGAGCATGAATGTGAATATCATCGCCATCATCCTGATTGTCATCACCCTGGCGCTGTTCGCCCGGGTCTGGGTGCCGTGGGGAGTATCAGCGTCGGGCAATCTGGTCAGCCGGGAGACCCTCTCCGTGCTGGGCCGGCTGCGAATGCACGGTCCGGCGGCCTCGCTCCTGTACCTGGTCGCGATCACCCTGCTCGTCATGGACCGCATCGGACTGCTCACCGTGCTCGTCGTCACGGGGTTGCTGGGCCTGCTGCTGGCGTTGCCGGTGCGGTACGTCATGACCTCCCAGGGCATCCGCGCCGCGTGGACGCCGTTCCGGCGCTGGACGGAGTTTGGCGGGGTGGCGCGGCGGCGCGGCGGAGTGCGGCTGCAAGGGGTCGCCGGCGCGCGTCCGCTCAACGTCTGGCTTTCGGGAGGGCGTGACGACGACGATTTCGTCCTGCTGCTGCGCCAACTCGTGCGCGGTTCCTACAAGGGTCAGCTCGGACCGGAGGCCGCGGCGCCGCAGGGCGAAGCGGTGCCTTCGGGGCGGGGACCGATCGGGATGGCCGGCGCCGGCGGCGACTGACGAGGCTACTGGCTACGAGCTTCTGGCTATTGACGATTCGCTCCCCGCGAGAGATTCTCTCCCTCGGCCCGCTCTCTGATGGCGAGCCGAGTTCCCAAGGCCGAGAGCCAGGAGCCATAGCCAGGAGCCACTAGCCCTCGTGGAGACGCCCTTTTCCCGGCCAGGCCGTTTCTGGCGCGGCAACCTGCACACCCACTCGACCCTCTCCGACGGGCATCGCACGCCGGAGGAGGTCTGCCGCTTCTACGAATCCGCGGGCTACGACTTCCTGGCGCTGACCGATCACTTCCTGGCGCACTATGGTTGGCCGCTGGCCGATACGCGGCCGTTCCGCGGCGAGCATTTCACGACGATCATCGGCGCCGAGCTGCACCCTGCGCAGGACCGCATGGAGTTGGGAGCGCCCTGGCACATCCTGGCCGCCGGGCTCCCCTTTGACTTCGCCCCGTCGCCCCTGAACGAGACCGGGCCGGAGTTGGCGCGGCGCGCGCTCGATGCCGGCGCGTTCGTGGTTGCGGCCCATCCCCAGTGGCACACCACGACCGACCGCGATGTCGCGGCGCTGGGACCGATTCATGCCCTGGAGATCTACAACGCCAGTTGCGCCGACGACAACGACAGCGCCGACAGCGCCTACATGCTCGATCTGCTGCTGGCGCGAGGCCATCGCCTTTCCGTCTGCGCCACCGACGACGCCCACTTCGTGCTCAATTCGCGTGACCGCGAATCGGGTTGGACGATGGTCAAGAGCGAGACCCTCGATCCGGACTCGCTGCTCACCGCGCTGAAAGCAGGCGACTACTACTCCAGTACCGGCCCGGTCATCCACGATCTGGTCATCGAACCGGGCCAGCGGCTCGCCATCCGCTGCTCCCCGGCCAACCGCATTTTTCTCCTGGGCGGTCCGGCCAAGTACACCGTCGCCGGCGAACAGGGCATCACCGAGACGGAGTTCGACCTGAGCGAGTGGACGAGTCCCTGGGCGCGGGTCCTGGTGCGCGATGACGCCGGGCGCAAAGCCTGGACCAACCCGGTCTGGTGCGACGCGGCGCCATAGCACCGGGCGCGACGAGTGTTCCGTATCCATTGATCTCTTAAGACGGACCAAATGGAGCGCGCCGCGGGCACTATCGAGTGCTATCTATTGCGTTTTTCGTCCCGTATAGTGCGCGGGGTGAATCGGACCTCGTGTATAGGTTTGGGACGGTTTTCCGTGTATGAGGAGG
>JACCXM010000304.1 GCA_013697005.1 Chloroflexia bacterium
ATTGCCTACGATGCGAAGGAATCGAACCGCGTGTCAGGACCACTCTGGATCGAGCCAGTGCCGCTGCTTGCCGGAGCACCGCGACTCCACGATGATCCCTTGCTCCATGAACTGCTAGCGCGCCGGATAGCAAATCCCCAGGACGCAAAAGACTTCCTCGATGCGCGGCCGCGACCGGCGCCGGATCCTTGTCTCTTACCGGGTATGTCGGAGGCCGTGACGCGGATCGGTGACGCCTTGCGAAGAGGTGAACAGATTGGGGTCTTTGGCGATTACGATACGGATGGAGTTACCTCGGCGGCTCTTCTCACGAATGCGTTGCGCGCCGCGAGTAACGGAATCCAGCCGGTAGCGGTTCGCCTGCCTTTGCGGCAGGAAGGTTACGGACTGAGTGAAGCGGGCGTCGACGATCTCGCGGCCGCGGGCGCGACGCTCCTCGTCACCGTTGACTGCGGCAGCAAGGACCACGCGGCCGTCGCGCGCGCGCGCGCGCTCAATATGGATGTGGTCATTCTCGATCATCACCGGTTGCTGGAAGCGCCCCCGGCGGAGGCGATAGTGGCCTCCGCGCATCTGCGAGATGACGCGCCCTATCGCGAGGTTTCCGCCGCGGGTCTGGCATATCTGCTGGCGACCGGGTTGACACAGGCTGGATTCGACGCTGGCGACGGGCGCGGCCAGGAACCAGTTAGTCTGCTCGACCTGGCGATGACTGGAATCGTGGGCGATGTCTCGTCATTAACGGGTGTCAACCGCGCGCTCGTCCGCGATGGCTTGCGGCGGTTCCGCGATCAACCCCGTCCCGGTCTGAAGGCACTGTGCGAGTGTGCGTCTATCGAACCCCGCAATGTCACGAGCGTACACATCGCGTATCAGGTGTCGCCCCGGTTGAACGCGCCAGGCAGACTTGGCGATCCCCGCATCGCGTACGAGCTGCTGATGGCCACGGATTCACGCGCCGCCCTGAAGCTGGCCCCGCAGGCGGAAGGAGCCAACCAGAAGCGGAAGATGCTCCAGGGTCGCATTCTGCGTGATATCGAGACCACGCTCGCCTCCAATCCTCGGCAGCTCGAGCGGCGGGTCTTGGTTTTCGCGGCGTCAGACTGGGAGCCTGGCATCGTCGGTCTCGTCGCAAGCAAACTGGCCGAACAGTACGATCGGCCGGTCGTCGTCCTTTCGATCGCGGACGGAATTGCACACGGATCGGCGCGGTCGGTGGCGGGATTTGATATCGCTAGCGCGCTGTCCTCCGCCGCGGGGTTGCTCCTGCGGCACGGGGGGCATGAGCGAGCGGCGGGTCTGGCCTTACCGGAGAAACGCTTGCCTGAACTTGATGATGCCCTCCAGGTTGCCATTGCTGAGTCTCAAGCAGCGTTGCCGGGCCCGCCGCGTCTTGTCATCGATGCCGACCTTGAACCGGATCGCTTGCAGATTGGTACCGCTCGTCTCATCCAGACGATAGGCCCGTTTGGCGAGGGCAATCCCGTTCCGTTGCTGCGCATTTCGCGCGTTCCGATCCGCGGCTATACGGTGATGGGGCGTGAGAAGCAGCACCTGAAGATTCTCACAGCCGGTCCCGCTGGCAATGTCGACGCCATTCTCTGGAGTGGCGCGGAGAGGTCACCTGAGCTCATAGGAACGCGCCACGTGGATATCATTGGCTATCTGGAGACGAATGTCTGGAACGGGTCGGCGCGAGTGCAAGTGCGAACCGTGGATTTTCGCCCATCCTTCGACTGAATACGAGAACTGCTACGCGGCGCCGGTGGGCAGCCCGCGGTCATGCGGCTCGGGCGCAGTCTGGGCCGCGGGGATAGCCGCTAATGGTTCTGGCACTGGCGCCGGTGTCGCCGGCGCGATCCCTTCGAGCAACCCGCCAACCAGCGTATCGTCCAGAAGAATCGCCGCGGCGATAACCTGATCCATGGTGGCGGCGAACACGATCTCCATTTCCCTGCGCACGCTCGTCGAGAGTTTGGAGAGATCGCGGGCATTCTCTTTGGGGGCGATCAGCCGCTTGATGCCGTGACGGTGGGCAGCGAGCGCTTTCTCGCGGAATCCGCCGACGGCAAGCACGCGTCCGCGAAGCGTAATCTCGCCGGTCATCGCGGTATCACCGCGCACCGGACGACGCACGAGTGCTGAAATCAACGCGGTGGCCATGGTGATCCCCGCCGAAGGACCGTCTTTAGGGGTGGCGCCTTCCGGCAAGTGGATGTGCAGATCGAGTGTCGACTGAAACTCGGGGTCAATGTGCAGTTGTTCGGCCCGCGAACGTGCGTAGGAGACCGCCGCGTGCGCAGATTCCTGCATGATATCCCCGGCCTTGCCGGTAATGGTCAGCGTGCCCTTGCCGGGCATGGTGGCCACCTCGACGGGCAGCAGTTCGCCGCCGATTTCGGTCACACCTAGGCCGATCGCGAGCCCGATCTGATCGTCACCCAGATGTAGGTCCTGCCCGTATCGGGATGGTCCGAGAAACTCCACCAGGCGGGCCTCAGACAGACGCATGCGCTCGCCCTTGCCGCGCACCACCTCGCGTGCCACGCGCCGGCAGACCGCGGCGATTTCGCGCTCGAGTTGTCGCACACCCGCTTCGCGGGTGTAATCCCGCACCAGATGCATCCACGCTCGAGCAGGGATGACAAGCGACTTTGGCGCCAAACCGTGGCCGGCAATCTGCTTTGGCAGGAGATGTTTGCGCCCGATCTCGATCTTCTCCTCTTCGGAGTAGCCGGGAATCTCGATGACCTCCATGCGATCGCGCAGCGGGCGGGGTACGGGACTCATGCTATTCGCGGTGGTCAGAAAGAGCACCCGCGAGAGGTCGTAGGGGAGATCGAGAAAGTGATCGCTGAAGGCCCGGTTTTGTTCGGGGTCGAGCACTTCGAGCATGGCCGACGCGGGATCGCCACGATAGTCTGATGAGAGTTTATCGATTTCGTCGAGGAGAATGACCGGGTTGACCGTCCCCGCCTGCTTCATGGCCGCGATGATCCGACCTGGCATGGCGCCAATATAGGTTCGGCGGTGGCCGCGGATTTCCGCCTCGTCCCGGACGCCGCCGAGGCTGACACGGACGAATTGGCGGCCCATCGCGGTGGCCACAGATCGCCCCAGGCTGGTCTTGCCCACGCCGGGAGGACCGACCAGACAGAGGATTTGTGTCGTGCCTGGCGCCGTGGATTCCATCGTAAGCTTTCGCACTGCAAGATAGTCCAGAATCCGCTCCTTGACGGTTTCGAGTCCATAGTGATCGGCATTCAGAATCCGCTCGGCTTCGACCAGGTCGAGGCGATCGACACTCGATTCGTGCCAGGGCAGCGCCAATACGGTGTCGAGGTAGGTGCGGACCACGGTAGCCTCGGCGGAGACGCCCGGCATCCGCTCTAAACGAGCAATTTCCTTCAACACTCGTTCCGAGATCTCCTCAGGAATGCCGCGCTCGGTGATTCGGGCGCGCAGGGTATCGAACTCGCTGCCGTTTTCCCCGCCGAGCTCGTCATGGATCGCCTTGAGCTGTTCGCGCAAGTAGTACTCGCGTTGGTTGCGGTCGATCTGGTCGCGGACACGATCCTTGATCCGTCGCTCCAGCGCGGCGACGTCGATCTCCGCCGAGAGGTGAACTGCAACATGTTCGAGCCGGCGTAGGGGATCGGCGATTTCCAGAAGGGCCTGGCGGCGAGTGACGTCGGTCAGCAGTTGGGTTGCCAGCAAATCGGCGAGATGGCTCGGATCGGACGCCCGCTGCACCATGTCATGCACTTCGACTGGGAGTGCCCCGCGTGCTTCGGCAAAGCGGTTGGCCAGGTTCTGCACATGGGCGATCAGGGCGCGTGCTTCGGAGACCGGGGCCTCGGGTTCCTCGAATGGTTCGGCCTGGACGGTGAAAAACCCGGGAGAGTTGGCAAAGTCGGTGACCCGCACCCGGCCAATTCCTTCGAGTACGACCTGCACGTTCCCAGCCGATTGTCGCTCCGATGACACGATGCCGACCAGCGTGCCGACATGATGCAAATCTTCGGGGCGGGGATCATCGGCGTCGGGATCGCGATGCGCCGTCACGATCAAGCGCCGGTCCGCCGCCAACGCGTGATCGACGGCACGCACGGAACGCGGCCGGCCGACCAAAAGCGTGACCACATTGCGCGGGAAGACGACGACATTCTTCAGAGGTAGCAGGGGGTAGCGATCGTGGAATTCGTCGCCGGCGTGTAGCGTGCTCACGACAGCCTGCTTTGCATGCGAGAACGGCCCTCCGGGGAGACACATCGCCAACACCGAGCGGGAGAGCATGACAGAGCGCGATTCACCCTGCGCGAGTAGCGGGACTTAGATCATACCCCGCAATGAGCATTCGGAACCAAGTGTGTCTGTGGAAGAGGCGGCGATCATGCGCAGCAACAAAGAAGCGAGCGGTGCGCACACCGCTCGCCGTGCTCCTGATCGTGGTCTGACGAATCAGGGACCGATGTCGAGACCGGAGCCGGTCGATCCCAGCGCCCCTTCGCTATCGCGAAGCAACGTATCGAGCTGTGAGCTATCCCCACTCGGATCAACCGTCTTCGCTCTGATATGGACGCTGTCGTAGTCTCCGAATGGCTGGTCGAGTGCGATGCGTGCTTGTCCCTGGCCATCCTGATTCACGGTTACTTCGCCTACGGATTCGAGTTTTCCATCGGTGTTCACGAGGAGCTCGTATGACTGTGGACCATCTTTGCTATTGACATCGATCTGCAACAAGCCATCGCGTTGGTTCGCGCCCATCACGATCTGACCTTCCGCCTGCGGTGCGTCGAAGCCGGGTGAAAGCGGATAGGATGTCGTTCCCGAGGCAAAATTGGCGAACTCAGATTGAAGTTCCGCAAGTTGCGCATCTTGCGTCGAGAGCTGCTCGCGCAACTGCAGTCCCCAGAAACCGGTTACCACGAGTGCAATGAGCATGGGCACCGACAACGCTGAAATGAGCCAACCCGTGCGCGATCCCTGACGAGATCGCCCATCACCGGCACTGGAGCCAGCGACTGGAGCGGCATCAACCAGATGTGTTCCCGCGGAACGAGGCAAAGATGGCGTGCGAACCTGGTCCGCAAGAGATCTTGGCAGTGCGGCGGCCGTGGCAGCCCGCTCGACATGCGCCACTCGCGCGAACAGCGTGGCTTTGGTATCAGCGGCCGGCTTTCGCATCGGAACGAGAAACGGCAGCATACCAACGGTCCGTTGCGCGTCGGCAAGCGCGCGTTCGCAAGTGGGGCACGTCCGCACGTGAGCATCGACGGCAGCGGTCTCTTGCGGTTCGAGCGCGCCAAGCGCATAACCCGCGACAAGGTCATCGACATGTCCCATCGCCATCTGCGACGCCGTCACTGTCCGACCTTCGGATCCCGCGATGCGATAACTTCGACGATCCCGCGATGGATGCTGTCCGTGCGTGTCGCTCACGCCAACTGTGCTCCGTCACTACCGAGCGCGTCTTTGAGCTTCTGTAGCCCAAGCCGCATTCTCGTCTTGATCGTTCCCAGGGGTTCTCCCAGCGAATCGGATATTTCGCGTTGGGTCATGCCCTTGAAGTACGCCATCTCTATCGCTTCCCTTTGCGCCGGCGGGAGTTGCGCCAGCGCTTCGCCAATCGTCTCTCGTAGCGCGCCTAGCCAGACTTCATCCTCGACGTCCGCGCCAGCGCCCGTGTCGGGGACCGCGGCCAGGATTTGTTCGGGCTCCTCGCTATCGGCCTTCTGGGGCCGTCTCCGTCGCCGGCGAATCTCGTCGATCGACAGGTTATGCGTAATGCTCAGCAGCCAGGTGATGAATGAGCCGCGCCCGGCGCTGAAATTTCCTCCCTGCTGCCATGCGCGGAAAAAAACTTCTTGCAGAATCTCTTCCGCGAGCGGCCGGTCCGCGACGATCCTCAACGCAAAGGAGAACACCACGCCTGAATACCGGTCGTACAAGACCTCCAGCGCGCGCGCTTCACCTTGCGCGGCAAGACCGATCAAGTCGGCATCGCTTGCTTCGATGAGGTCGGGTGGACTACCCCCCTCGTCGCTGGCCGGCATGGCCACACTAGCCTCCACGCCGGTCTCGCCACGATATACGGCTCAACCGGCTCGTTTGGATGTATCGTGCTCTCGGCAGTTCGCTACCCGGCCTGCGTACGCGGTACACATGAGTGCCAGCGTGAATTGCGAGGCGGGGGACGCTGTCGTGAAGTTTACCGTATCACCACGCCCGGACAGGCCAATTTGGCAATGTCTCAGGGACGATCGCATCTCTGCGGCCGCGCGCGATTGACGTCGTTAAGCGCGCGCCACAGTGGATCAGGGTCGGCCAGTCCAATCGCCTCGCGCCCTTCTCCCACGACAAACAGAGATCCCGTAACGAGGATGGGCGCATCGCCACTTTTGAGTGCCGTTCCGACAGCACCCGCAACCGAGGGCTGCATGTCGCTAGGTATCCCCATCTCGCTGGCGATGGCGAAAATTGCTTCGGTCTCCGCGGCGCGAGGACTATCCGCGCGCGTCGCGATGAGGTGGCCAATCAGGGGCCGCAGAGCCTCCAGGAACGCCTTCGGGTCTTTGTCGGCGCTCATTCCAAGGATGACCGTGGCCGGCGAAGATATCCCCAATTCCCGCCACGTACTGACCAGTGCCGCCGCCGCCGCGGGAGTGTGCGCGGCGTCCAGAATGAGCACGCGGTCGTCAACCATCGTTTGCTCGAATCGACCCGGCCAAAGCGTGCCGGACAATCCGGAGCGCGCAGCCGGTTCGGGGATGGTCAACCCGGAAGCATTGACGAAATGGAGAGCGGCGAGCGCAGTACAGGCGTTTTCGACCTGGTGTGGACCAGGCAATCCAAGTGCGAGATCTCTCCAGTCGCCCCAGGGTCCGGTCGCGGTAAACGACCGCCATGATCCGGTCCAGTTCCAGTCGCGTCCTCCCATCTGCAATGGCGACCCAATTTCAATTGCCGTTTCCGTGATTACCTCGTCGGCCTCTGAAACCTGGGGTGAACTGACACACGGCACCCCCGCTCGCAGAATGCCAGCCTTCTGCGCCGCAATTTCGCCGTAGGTGAAACCGAGCACCCCCGTGTGCTCCAGGTCGATGCGGGTAATCACCGAGACGATCGGCGCCACGACATTCGTCGAGTCATAGCGGCCGCCGAGACCGACTTCGATGACGGCGAGATCGCAGGCGTCGCGCGCGAATGCGGCACACGCCATCGCGGTGATGAACTCGAAGGTCGTCACTTGCGCCTCGTCGGAACTGGAGGCATCGAGCCGATCGGCAACCAGACCGACGAGTCGTGCTTCGGACGCGAACGCGTCATCGGTAAGCGGGAGCCCGTTGATTGCGATGCGTTCTGGGAAACGATGCAGATGCGGGGATGTGTAAAACCCGACCCGGTGACCGGCTTGGCTGGCGACGGTGGCGATGAATGCCCCAGTCGATCCTTTTCCCTTGGAACCAGCAATATGAACGGTGGGCACGCGCAAGTGCGGATCGCCGAGACCGGCGAGCAGCGCGCGCATGCGGTGCAGACCCTGCTCGGCGCGTTGCGGGCCGCCAAACGGGTCGCTGATGAACCCTCGTTCATACTTCGATCGCCGCCACAGCTCAGCCAGTGCGCGGCCGTAATCCCAATCGTCCAATGATGTTTCGAACATCATTCCGCTCCTGGGTCTCGCTAAATGGTGTATTAGTTTGTCGCAGTTTGCCGGCGCCGTTTGCGCCTCACAGCGTGACTTTGCACCTCTCATCGGGGCAGGCCACGTCACATCAGCGCTCGTCAGCCAGCACGGGAGCACGGTACGATCCTAACAGCAGCGAGACCCGCGGAGGCGAAGATGCCAGAAATGCTCGCAGATCCCGCTCCTGTGCGACTCATGCCAACCGGCGACGCGCCGCATGTTCTCCGCGTTGTTCTGCAGAGGTGGCGCTGATGCCTGCTCGGCTTGGGGTCCGGCCACAACGCGACAGCGGCCCGCAACCCTTTTCATCAGCATGGCTATCCGGCGACGGCCCGCCGAAACCGGAGCGGCGGCCCTTTGTCCTGCCTACCTGGGTTCCCGATGGCCGCGCGTTGAGCGCCGGTCTCGTGGTCACTGTCTGCATTGTGGTCATCCTCAACGGATTGCTATCCGGAACGCGGAGCACAGCCGTTGAACAGCCAGCGATTGACGCGGCCCCAGAGGCCGTGCTGACGGTCTCGAGCGATGCGCCATCCGAACCGGCCGCGATCACGTCAGCCGCCGAAGTAGCGGTCCAGATCACTCCCAGCACGGGGACGATGGAGCTGGCGGCAGCGCCAGCGGGAGAAGTGGTTCCTTTGCCAGTCGAGGGACCGGTACTGCCGAAGTACCGGGTTGTGGCCTATTACGGTCATCCGCACGATGCGGCGATGGGCATTGTTGGTGAACATTCGGTAGAAGAGTTAGCGGCCATTCTGCGCCAGGAAGCTGAAAATTACGCTGCCGCCGATCCATCACGGCCGGTGATTCCCGCGTTCGAAGTGATCGCCACCGTCGCGCAGCGCGTCCCTGGTTCTGACGGCACCTTTATCCTGGACACCGATCACGAAACCCTGGCCAGCTACATCGATTTTGCCGCCGCGCAAGGAATGCTGGTGATTCTGGATCTGCAGATCGGACGGGGCACGGTGGCAAATGAGATCGAAAAGGTGCGAGATCTTCTGGCGCGACCGAACGTGCATCTTGCCATCGATCCCGAGTTCGCCGTGGCGGAAGGGCAGATTCCGGGTGAGTACATCGGCTCGGTAACCGCCGAGAGCATCATCTATGCGCAGCAAGTGCTCGCCGAGATTTCGGCCGCAAACGGCATTCCGCCAAAAATGCTCATCGTGCACCAGTTTCGCGAGGATATGATTCAGAACAAGGACCAACTCGCGCCATATCCTGGCGTGCAGTTAGTCATCGACGCCGACGGGTATGGCGGCCCCGAGTTGAAGACGGCGGTGTTCAACTTCCTTGTCCGCGACGAACCGATCGAGTTCGCTGGCGTCAAACTCTTTTACCGGCAGGATGTCCCGATGATGACTCCCCAGGAGATTCTGGCGCTCGTGCCGGCGCCCGACGTCATCATCTATCAATAGCCGGGGACGAAGAATCGACGATGGAGCCGTGCATGGTGCGTTGGGGATTGATTGGGGCCAGTACGATCGCGCGCGAATGGATGGCTCCGGCCATCGCGGCGCAGCCCGACTGTGTTGTCGCTGCTGTGGCGAGCAGCAATGCGGCGCGCGCGCGCGCCTTTGCGGCGGAAATGTCCATACCCAGGCACTACGGCGCGGTTGACGAGCTTCTCGCCGAATCCGAGATCGAAGCGGTCTACATCAGCACCACAAACGAGTGGCACGAACAACAGGTGATCGCGGCCGCCCGTGCGGGCAAGCATGTGCTTTGCGAAAAACCCCTGGCCCTCACCCTCGACGGCGCGCGCAGGATGGTCCAGGCGTGCGCCGACGCGAGAGTGGTCATGGCGACCAACCACCACTTGCGAAACGCGGCGACCCATCGCGCCATGCGCAAACTCATTGCCGAGGGCGCCATCGGGCAACCACTGGCAGCGCGAGGGTTCCACGCCGTCTATTTGCCAGAGCATTTACAAGGTTGGCGAATCAATCGCCCGGAATCCGGAGGTGGCGTAATTCTCGACATTACCGTCCATGGCGCGGACACGCTTCGTTTCGTGCTCGACAATGAGGTGCGCGAGGTAACTGCCATGACAGCGTCGCAAGGAATGGGTCAGGCCGGGTTGGAAGATTCGGTCATGGGCGTTATGCGATTCCAGAACGGCGTTCTGGCCCAGTTCCACGATGCGTTCACCGCTCGCCACGCTTTCACCGGGTTCGAGGTGCATGGAACCACTGGGTCGCTCTACGCGAGGGATGTCATGACCCAGCAACCGATAGGAACTGTCACGCTGAGGCGCGACGGCCGCGACGAGGACGTTCCCATCACACACGAGAACATGTACGAGCGGTCGGTCGCACGCTTCGTGGGAGCGATTCGGGGTGAAGGACCACCCTCGGCAACCGGCGAAGATGGCGCCCGGTCGCTCGCGATCGCTCTCGCCGTACGGGAGTCGGCCCAGACCGGCCGGGTCATCAGCGTTCCTGCATTGTGACGGTGGCGAGGGTCAAAGAGCGGTGAACACGAGCGCGCTGACTCGTTCCAAATGGATCAAGCTGGATGAGGCAGCGAGGCTCATTCCCGATGCCGCGACCATCTCGGTCAGCTCGTCGTCCGGACTCGGTTGCCCCGACGCGATGTTGCAGGCGATTGGCGATCGTTTTCGCGAGACTGGCGCTCCACGCGGTCTGACGACGATCCACCCCATCGCCGCCGGCGACATGTATGGTATCGACGGCGTCGATCATATTGCCGAGCCGGGGCTGATCGCGCGGATCATCGCCGGGAGCTACCCGAGCGGGCCGTCGGGAGCGCCGTCACCAAAAATCTGGCAACTCATTGATAGCGATGCCATCGAGGCGTACAACCTGCCAAGTGGTGTGCTCTTTCACATGCACGCGGATGCCGCGGCCGGTCGTCCGGGGGTGTTGACCAAAGTCGGAATCGATACCTTCGTCGATCCTCGTCGGCAGGGTGGGCGCATGAACGCCGCCACGACGGCGGATATCGTCCAGGTCGTGGAGTTCGACGACGATGAATGGCTCTTCTACCGTGCGATTCCCATCGACGTTGCCGTCATCCGTGGCACCACCGCGGACGAGCTGGGCAACCTATCGATGGAGCACGAGGGCGCCTACCTTGGGGGGCTCGATCAGGCGATCGCGGCGAGGAACAACGGGGGCATCGTGATTGCCCAGGTTGAACGGATGACCGCGGCCGGAGCCATTCCAGCACAACAGGTTCGCATTCCCGGCACTCTGGTCGATTGGGTCGTGGTCGCGCCCGGACAGCAGCAAACGACGCAGACCGCTTATGACCCTGCCATCAGCGGTGAAACGCGACGACCTGCGACTCATTTTGAAATCCCGGAATGGGGGCTGGAAAAAGTCATTGCCCGTCGCGCGGCGATGGAGCTGCATGATGGAGAAGTGGTCAATCTCGGTTTCGGCATTTCTGCGCTAGTACCGCGCATCCTGCTTGAAGAAGGGTTGGATGGCCAGGTGACGTGGGTGATCGAGCAGGGGGCCGTGGGTGGAATGCCTTTGCTCGGCTTTCAATTCGGTTGTGCCGCTAACGCGCAAGCCATCATGCCCTCGCCCGCGCAGTTCACCTATTTTCAGGGTGGAGGCTTCGATCGCTGCCTGTTGTCGTTTCTTCAGGTGGATAGCGCGGGCAACGTCAACGTTTCACGCTTGCGAGGTAAACCGCATGTCACGGCTGGCGCGGGAGGATTCGTCGACATCACCTCCGCGGCGCGAAATCTCGTATTCAGCGGCGCTTTCAGCGCTGGCCGTCAGCGGATCGACCTCGGCGATGGCCGCGTGACCATCGTCGATGATGGCATGGTGGCGAAGTTTGTTCCGGAGGTAGAGCATGTCACGTTCAGTGGCCGAATGGCGCGCGAGCGCGGACAACACGTCACGTTCGTGACCGAGCGCTGTGTGATTCGACTCCTGGACGATGGCCTAACGGTCATGGAGATCGCTCCCGGCGTCGATCTTGATCGAGACATTCTCGATCGGGTCCAGATTCCGTTGCGGGTCAGCCCGAATCTATCGCGGATCGATGATCGGGTGTTTTGTCCACAATCGATGCGCCTGCGGCTGAATCCAATCGCGTCCAAACGGGCATATCGAGACCGGACCGTCGAACAGGAAAGCGTGGGGTCACGTGGACCAGGGTGAGCCGTATCTGGTACTGAGCGCAAAGGAAGCTTCCACCGTGGCGGCGGTGTTCGAGCGCATGTTTCCGGCGGACGCGAATGGACCCGGCGCGGGCGACATCGGCGTCGTGAATTATCTGGACCGCGCGCTGGCCGGCGCCTATGCCGATTGTATTCCGGCGTATCGAGGCGGGCTGGCAATGCTCGATCACATGAGCCGGGTTCGTCACCAGTGTGAGTTTGTCGGTGCGTCCAGCACCGAGCAAGACGATCTGCTGCGCGATCTGGAAAAGGGATCTGTCCCGGATTGGGAAGTTCCCGAACAGCGCCCGTTTTTTTCGCTACTGAGGGCGCATCTCCAGGAGGGCCTGTTCAGCGATCCAGGGTACGGCGGGAACCGCGACAAAATGGGCTGGCGGGTGATCGGTCATCCCGGTGTTTGGCTGGAAAATAGCGCCGAAGAAAACCTCACGTCGGAGCGTGTAACCAAGGGAGGACGAATCCAGTCCCTCGCGGATGTGGCTGATGCACTATCCCGGCAACGATCTGATCCAGTCGTTCCTGGATTCGACCCCCAGCGAGGCGCGGCGCCCCCAGCCGCACACGCGGATGTCGTGCTGATTGGTGTTGGTGGGGTCGGCGGTTTTATCGCGCCGCTACTGGCGAACGCCGGTTTGAACGTCGTCGGCCTCGAAGCCGGCCCCTGGTGGCGGCTCGACGAGTTTCAACCGGACGAGCTGCGCGCGGTGTATTACTGCCGCGCCGAGATGGGGCCGAAGTTCAAAAGTGAAACGCCGACGTGGCGCCGGAACGCTGCCGAGCCAACGCAGGAGTTGACGTTCTCCTTGGGCCGCATGATGAACGGCGTCGGGGGATCGGTCATCCACTACGGCGCGTGGTTGCGCCGGTTCCCCGCCCACAATCTGCGGTTGCGTTCCCATGCGCTGGAATGTTGGGGAGCAAATGCAATTCCGGAAGGTAGCACCGTCGCCGATTGGCCCGTGACTTACGATCAACTAAGACCGTTCTTTGCCGAAATCGAGCACATCGTGGGGATCGGTGGTGACGACCAGAATGCGTTCTTGCCTCACGACGGTGCCTACCCACTCCCCTCGACCCGGCCATTCCGGATGGGAGAGATGTTTATTAACGCCGCCCGCGGTATGGGTCTCCACCCACATGCTGCCCCGGTCGGCATGACGACCCGGCCGTACAATGGTTACCCCGCGATGTCGTACTCGGCCTGGAACAACGGTTTCGGTTCCTGGACCGGTGACAAATGGAATCCCGGGTTGACCAGGCTCCGCGAGGCTATCGCCTCTGGAAACTTCGATCTTCGTACCGGGTGCCGCGCTACCAGGATCGTCACGGATATTGAGGGCCGCGCCCGTGGCGTGGAGTACGTCGACGCACTGGGCCGCCCGCGGTTCCAGGCGGCGGCGACGGTGATTCTGGCGGCCTACACCTTCGAAAACGTGCGCCTGCTGTTCCTCTCGGGGGACGCGCGCCATCCCGACGGACTCGGCAACTCCACCGGCCAGCTCGGCAAGCATTTCATGAGCAAGATGTTCCCGCACGTCGACGGCTATTTTCCCGACACCGTGTTCAACCGCCATACCGGTCCGGCGGCGCAGGCGGTTGTTCTCGATGATTTCCTCGACGCCTCATTCGACTGCGGCGCGCACGGATTTCTGGGCGGCTCCACACTTGGCGCGGAAAATCAGTTTCTCCCGATCCAGATCAGCCGCGAGACGCTGCCGCCCGATGTGCCGCGGTGGGGGCAGGGCTACAAGGATCATCTGCGCGACTGGCAACATTGGGGGGTGGTCCGCATGCAACCGGAGGCGCTTTCCTACGAATGCAATTTTCTCGATATCGATCCGGCCCAACGCGACCGGAGTGGAATCGGTATGCCCGTGGTGCGCGTGACCTACGATCTGCAATCCAATGAACAGCGACTCGCCGATTTCATGGAAGGCAAAAGCGAGGAAATCCTGCGCGCTATGGGGGCAACGAAAACCTGGCGAGGACCGCGATTTACCGGCGCGGGGAGCTCTCACGACGTGGGTGGCTGCCGCATGGGTGACGATCCGGCCGGGAGCGTTGTCGACCGCACGCTGCGAGTCCACGATACACCGGGACTCTATGTCTTCTCCGGCGCCGTGTTCCCCACGTGTGCTGGCGTGAACCCGACGTTGACTTTATGGGCGCTTTCGCTCTGGGCGGCGCGCGGGCTGATCGACACAATGCGATCGGGTGTTGCAGGGTGACCAGCACCGAGACGCCGCCTGAAGGTCGGGTGCGGCTGGACATCGACATGTTCGTCGCAACGGTGACACTCGATCGCGAGGCGAAGCTGAACGCCCTCGGTCCACCGATGATTTCCGATCTCGAGCGTTCGCTCGACCAGATCGATCGCGATCCTGAAGTACGGGTGGTGATCGTGACGGCCGTTGGCGAGCGGGCATTCTGTGTCGGCGCTGACGTGAACGCCTGGTCGACGCTGGAGCCGCTGGACATGTGGCGGCAATGGATACGCGCTGGGCACCGCGTCTTCCAGCGCATGGCGCGGTTGAGACAGCCAACGATTGCGGCGATTAATGGATATGCCTTCGGCGGCGGGCTGGAACTGGCGTTGGCAACAGACATCCGCCTCGCCGCGGACTCCGCGACCTTTGCCATGCCAGAGACCACGCTCGGGACGCTCCCGGGTTGGGCCGGAACAAGCCGGCTGCCGGCACTTATTGGAGTCGCGCGTGCCAAGCAGTTGATCTACACGGGGATCCCGATCGATGCGGCGAATGCGGAGCGTTGGGGTTTGATCAACGAGATGGTTCCATCGCACGGACTCTTGACCCGGGCTGCCGAGCTTGCGGCCGAGATCGCGGCGAATGCCCCGTTGCCGGTCCAGATGGCGAAGGCCGCGATCGACGGTGATGACACCGCCCTGGAGGGGTTCGCCGGTGCGCTCGCCGCTAGCAGCGCTGACGGCCGCGAGGGCATTGCCGCGTTCCGGGAAAAGCGGACTCCCCAATTTACCGGCCGCTGACCCTTCGCTCGATGAGCAATACGGAAGGAACCGTACATGGCCGAGTTCGACCCATCAGCGTCGCTGGAGATCCGGGCCGCACAGGCGCTCGAGTTCGGCCAGACGCAAGTGCGCGGGCTCATCACCCAGTCCCCCGACTTCTTTCCTCTCTATACAGAGGAAGGAAAATGGCAGCACGGCCGCGCGGCATGGACGAACTGGTGCGAGGGCTTTCTCGGCGGGATGATGTGGATCTTCGCTCGTCGCGGCGAGGATGTGTATTGGCGTGAGCGAGCCGAGCACTATTCGCGATTGATCGAAGATCGGCAGCATGATACCGAAGTCCATGACTTGGGCTTCGTCTTCTGGTCGACGTGGAAGCGGTGGTTCAATCTCACTGGGGACGAAGCCATCCAGGCCCGGGTCATCCAGGCGGGACGGACCATGGGGCAGCGCTTCAACGATAAAGGCAAGTTCTTGCGTTCGTTCGTCGCGGCGGATAGCTGCTTTATCGACATCATGATGAACGTCGGCATCGTCTTCTATGCCGCGAATGAAACCGGGGATGAGGATCTTCTGCGCAAAGCTCGAGAGCATTGCCTCACCACGCGAAAGTTTCTGGTGCGGGGAGATGGGAGCACCGCGCACGAAGGGATTTTCGATCTCCAGTCGGGGGAGTTCCTGCGCCAGACAACGCATCAGGGTTGGCGGAGTGATTCGTCATGGGCGCGCGGTCTCACTTGGGCGCTCTACGGATTTGGCACAGCTTACCACCTCTCCGGCGACGAGCGTTTTCTCGATACCGCGGAGCAATGCGCTGATTTTTTCATTGCGCGGAGCCCGAGCCATGGGGTGCCTCCCAACGACTGGGATGAACCCTCTCCACGACTACCGGTGGAGAGCTCTGCCGCCGCGATCGCGGCGAGCGGACTGTTGCAACTCGCCTCGCTTACAGGTGACCAGACGCGTAAGACAATGTACGACACCTACGCGCGCACGATTCTGGACACGCTGTTGACGACCGAGTTTCTCGCGGTCGATACGCCAGAATGGGAGGGGATTCTCAAGCACGGCAGCTACCACGAGCGTCTCGATCTTGGCGTCGATGAAAGTGTAATGTGGGGTGAATACTTTTTTGTCGAAGCGCTGGACAAGCTTCTCGGTGCGCCCGCGGCGTCCTGAATCGGCCGCGGTTGACGCCGTGGAACCGTGCATGTACAAAACCGCAGTAGGCTTGGCGGGAACTCAGTGCTCGCAGCACGTGCCTAACGATGTCAGAGGGCGGTAGCGCCCTCTGCGCTAGATGGTTATGCGCCGATGCATGACCGACGCACTGCAAGACAGGAGGAATAGTCGGTGTACGACATGACGAAGTCGTTGTCTTCGCGCGCTTCGCGGCGAGGTGTTCTGAAAGGCGGCGCCGCTCTCGGTGCCGGCGCCATGAGTCTGGGTCCGCTCGGGACCCGCTTGGCAGCGGCGCAGGACGCTGGTTCGCTCGAGGTTTTCTCGTGGTGGACGTCGCCCGGTGAGGCGCCGGCACTACAGGCGCTGTTCGACGCCTACCTCGCGGCGCATCCTGACACGGAAATCATCAATGCGGCGGTTGCCGGGGGCGCGGGTGTGAATGCGCAAGCCGTATTGCAGACCCGGTTGCAAGGGAATCAACCGCCCGATTCCTGGCAGACCCACGTCGGTCGCGAGTTGATCGATCAGTACGTGGTGCCTGGCTACTGCGAGCCGATTACCGATCTTTACACCAGCGAGGGCTGGCTGGATGTGATGCCGGCTGACCTCGTGGCGCAGGCAACCTGGGAAAGCGAGCAATACTCGATTCCGGTCGGCGTTCACCGCGGGAACGGGTTCTGGTACAACAAGCAACTGATGGCCGACAACGGCATCGAAGTCGGCGACACCATGACGGTGGAAGAGTTCGTCGCCGCGGCCGATACCTTGCAGGCTGCCGGTATTCCCGCGCTTGCCTTGGCGATGAAAGACACCTTCCCCGGTTCCCAGCTATTCGAGAACACGCTCCTCGGCACAGTCGGTCCGGACATGTACAACTCATTGTTCAGTGGCGAGGCCGCATGGGACGAAGCCGGCCCTCGCGAGGCCGCCGAAACCTTCGTCACAATGTTGGACTACGTGAACGAAGATTTTTCGGCGCTGTCCTGGGATCAGGCAACCGCTACCGTTATCGAGGGTCGTGCCGGATTTAACAGCATGGGTGACTGGGCGTACGGTGAGGTCGTGGCCAAGGATGCCGTGGACAACATTGGCTGGGTGAGCCACCCCGGTACCGCGGGATCATTCGTCCTGGTGGTTGACAGCTTCACACTTCCGGTTGGCGCGCCGAGTCCGGAGAACGCTCGCAATTGGCTGACGATTCTCGGCTCGAAAGAAGCGCAGGAAGCATTCAACCCCCTGAAGGGTTCGATCCCGGCGCGGACCGACGTGGACCGTGAGATCTTCTCGGCGTATCACCAATGGTCGTTGGATAGTTTTGCCAACGATGCACTGGTGCCTTCATGCACGCACGGCCAGGCTTCGTCACCGGCGTTCAAACAGGCGTTCTACGATGCGTCGGTCGCCTTCGTCACTGACAAGGACGTGGACGCATATCTGTCGATGCTCACCGATGCGGCGGCGATGGACGCGGAGACGAGCGCCTAAGTCCCTAAGTCCGGCCCCTCTCCCCGTATCGGGAGAGGGGCGCTTGATGCGCGCGTTTCCGGCGAGGCAACCTGGATGGCGATCTCATCTCCAGCTCTTCCGCGCGATGTCGTGGTCGCGCCTCCCACCTCTCGCCGAGTTGGGTTTTCGCTCGAGCGCATCCTGTCACCGCTGTTGTTAGCGCCGTCGGCGGTGGCAATCTTCATTTTCGTTTATGGCTTTATTGGATACACGTTCTATGTTTCGCTGTCCAACTGGAGAAGCGCCAAGCCTGATCTCTCCTTGCGTCACCCTGTCGGCGCCGTGTACGGCGATCTGTTCGGTCAATCACGGTTCCAGATCGATCTCCGCAATACGGTGGTGTTCACCCTCTTCTTTCTCGTGATGGCGGTGCTGGGTGGGCTTGCGCTCGCCATCTTGCTCGATCGCCACATTGTTGGAAGCGGGTTTTTCCGCAGTGTTTTTCTGTTTCCGTATGCCTTGTCGTTCATTACGACCGGGGTGGCCTGGAGCTGGATATTCAACCCGGAAACTGGTGTCAATCTGCTGATCAACGCGACCGGTGTCAATGACGTGTTGGCAACGTATGGCGTCGGTCCTCTCAAGCCCGGCTGGATCACCAATCCAGAGGTCGCGTGGCAACTCAACCAACCGATCGCGGCCATCTATCCACCAGCTGCAGAATGGAGTCTGAAGCTCGGCGTGCCGCTAGCGATGATTCCGGTGGCGATCGCCGCGGCCTGGCAGCTCTCTGGATTCGCCATGGCCATGTTTCTCGCCGGTCTGGGCACGATTTCGCAGGAGGTGCGCGAGGCGGCGGCGCTGGACGGCGCTAGCGACTGGCGTCTGTATAAGGACGTTATCATTCCGCTTCTCAATCCTATTACCGTCAGCGTCCTGATCATTCTCACCCATGTCTCATTGAAGATATTCGACCTCGTCTTCGCTATGTCTGGAAAGGGTCCGGGATTCGCAACGGACGTCCCGGGCATCTTCGTCTACGAAATGATTTTTCGCGCTCAGCGGTACAACTACGGCGCGGCGGCCGCGATCGTGATGTTGGTCGGCGTGTCGATCGTGATCGTGCCGTATCTCGCCCGCCAACTGAAGACGCTTTAACGATGGCCAGCATTCTCAGTCCCACAACATCGGGATACTCCCCGCGCAGAAAGAGCCGATTCAGCCGCTACGTGATTTTCGGCTTGCTTGTCGCGGCGACCCTCTTTTATCTCGCGCCCGTTTACGTCATGGTGATCAACGGGCTCAAAGACAAGTCGTACATGACGCTTGCCGGCATGTGGAACCTCCCCCGCGACCTCGGCGGTGGTGGCTTCCCGGTGGCGTGGGAAGTTCTGAGTCCGAACATCTGGGCGAGTTTGCGGATGGTCATTCCCGCGGCGATTCTGTCGTCGCTGCTCGGAGCCGTAAACGGATATTTGCTCTCGAAGTGGAAGTTTCGCGGTTCGGACATCATTTTCACACTGATTCTGTTCGGGATGTTCATTCCCTATCAAGCCATTCTCATCCCGTTGATCCGTACCCTCGATCTGGTCGGCCTCTACGGTTCCTGGAAGGGCCTGGTGATGGTCCATGTCATCTATGGCATCCCGATAGCATCCCTCATCTTCCGCAACTATTTCACCAATGTGCCATCGGAATTGGTCGAGGCGGCGCGCATCGACGGCGCCGGACTGATCCAGACGTTCTTCCAGATCATGCTGCCGCTGAGTCTGCCGGCGTTTGTGGTGGTCGGTATCTTCCAATTCACGAACATCTGGAACGACTTCTTGTTCGGCGTCACGGTGGTGTTCAGTCCCGCCGATCAGCCGGTCACCGTAGCGCTCAACAACCTCAACGGCACCAACTCGGTGGACTGGACCGTTGTCATGGCGGCGGCGGTGCTCTCCGCGCTGCCCACGGCGCTTGTCTACATCTTCCTGGGACGCTTCTTCATTCGCGGTCTGTTGGCCGGATCGATGAAGGGCTAGAAACTGATTTCCGCCTGATGACGCGATCGCATCATGCCCACGTGGTGATCGTCGGGACCGGAATGGGCGGAGGCACATTGGCCTGGGCGCTCCGGGACTGCGGCGCACGGATTCTGCTGTTGGAGCGAGGTGGATTCCTGCCCAGTGAACCGCAGAACTGGAGCCCGGAGGCGGTCTTCGTCGAGAATCGCTACAAGGCGGCGGAGAAGTGGCGCGATGCCGCCGGCGGGTGGTTTTCTCCCGGCGTTCACTACTTCGTTGGTGGAAACACCAAAGTCTACGGAGCGGCGTTGCCCAGGCTGCGGCGCGACGATTTCGATGACGTTCAGCACGCGGGGGGTATTGCACCAG
>JACCXM010000362.1 GCA_013697005.1 Chloroflexia bacterium
CGCAGCTCCTCCCAGGTGAGATTGCCCCAGTAGAACGGTGAGCGGTCCGCGAATTCCATCCATGTCGTCCTTCGAGGAGGCATCGCGTCCTCGGCGCTTTGCCCTCACCCCAACCCCTCTCCCGTCAAGCCGGGAGAGGGGCTCTTGACGTTGTGCCTGGTCTCGGGCTGGCCGTACTTCGGGAGCCAGTACGAGCGGTAGAGCCCCTCGCACTCCTCGTTGCAGAAGGGGAGCACCGCCCCGTCGATCTCGACCAGCCAGATACGGCGCGGCACGAGCCGCCCGCAGAGCGCGCAGTTCGTCACCGCCGTGTCGTGCCAGGTGCGCACGATTTCGACCCATCGCCCGTTCGTTTCCGTCTCCATCAGACCGTCCGCAGCACGGCGGTGGCCGCGTCGTCGATCGTCAGGTCGCCGTTCTGCTCCATGACCGCCACCCCGTAGTCGCGGCGCGCGGCAGCGACGGAGACCCAGCCGTTGCGGACGTCGGCGAGCACCGCGGCCGGATCGCGCCGGAGCGGGTCGCCGTAGCCACCACCGCCGGGAGTCACATAGCGGACGACGTCGCCCCGTTTCAACAGGACGTTGGTGAACTTCGTCGGCGAGACCGTGTTGAAGGCCGCAACGAAGGTGCGGAATTGGTCATCGCCGGCGCGCTTGACCAAGAGCTGGCTAAGCCCGCCCGATTTCCCATTGAACAGCCCCCAGCCGGGGATTTTGGCGCGATCGAAGAGGCAACTCAGGGTAATCTCGTCGGCGGTGACTTCCAGGGTGCGTGTCGTCGCCAGACCGCCGCGATGCTCGCCCGCTCCCCCGGAATCAGGCATCAGGCGGTATTCGATGTTCAGGAATGGGTATCGCCCTTCGAAGACTTCGACCGGGGTATTGCGGCAATTGGAGTGACGGGTGATCTCGCCGTTGTTGCCGTCTTTCTGAATGGTGCCGCCGGTGCCATGCCCGTCGAAGTGATAATTGGTGTAATACGTGCCCGTCACCGGGTGAATCCCGCCAAAAAGAAAGTTGCTCGACGAGCCGCCGCTGGCCGCGGCGATGCGCTCGGGGACGGCCTGGCTGAAGGCTTTGAGCAACAAATCGATCAGCTTTGGTTGCAAGTCGGTGTTGCCGCCGACGCACGGACCCGGATGCACGACATTGACGACCGACCCGGCGGGGGCGATGAACTTCACCGGCCGGTAGCAGCCCGAGTTGCGGGGAATCGTCGAGTGCGGATCGGTAACGGAAAAGACGGCGTTGTAGATCGCCGAGGCGACCACGACGACGGTGCAGTTCATCGGACCCCGCACCTGCGGGCTAGACCCGGTGAAATCGGCGATGATCTCGTCACCGCGGATAACGATCGTCACCTTGACTTCGAAGGGATCGGCGGTGACGCCATCGTCTTCGACCAGCATGCTGGCACTGTACTCGCCGTCCGGCAGCTCCCGGATTTCCGCGCGCAGGCGGCGCTCCGAGTAATCCATCAGCTCGGCGGTGGCCCGTTCGATCAACGCCAGATCGTAACGCTCGGCCAGCTCCCCCATGCGCCGCTCGGCGGTTTCCAGCGAGCCGATCATGGCGTGGAAATCGCCCCAGGTGTTGTGCGGGGTGCGATGGTTGGCGAGCACAATGCGCCAGACATCCTCGACATATTCGCCGCGGTCGATCAGCTTCACCGGCGGCAGCCGCAACCCCTCCTGATAGATGTCGGTGGCATCGGAGGCGAAGGAACCGGGCGCTTTGCCGCCGATCTCGGCGATATGCCCGATGTTTCCGGCAAATCCGACCAGGCGATCCTTGACGAACATCGGCCGCATCATCATGTGCTCGGGCAGGTGGCAGCCGCCCCGGTAGCAATCGTTGTGCACCAGCACGTCGCCGGGGTGGAAGTGATCGATTCCTTTCTCCTCGACGGCCCATTTCACCGTGTGCGGAATGGCGCCCATCATCGAGGGGGTGTAATTCTTCTCGGCGATGAGATCGCCGTGGCGGTCGAGGAGCACGGTCGTAAAATCGAGTCCCTCATTGAAGATGGTCGAGTAGGACGTTTTCAGCATCACCAGCGCCATCTCGGAGGCGATGTTGGTGAGCGCGTTGTGCACGATGTTGAGCGTGACCGTGTCGATCGCCAGCGGACGCTCTTTCTCGATCGTTTCGATGGCGCTTCTCCCATCAGCCAACGCGCACCTCCAGCAAGCCGTCGGCACGGACGGTCAACATGTCGCCGGGGTGAATCACCGAGGTCGAATCGGATTCCTCGACGATCGCGGGGCCTGCGATCGTGAAACCTGCTGGCAGGCGCTCCCTCCGGTAGACGGGTGTTTCGATGTAGCCCAAGCTCCGGAACGACACCGGGCGCCATGCCGCTGGGATGGCGTCCCCCGCCGCCGGCGCCTGGACCTCGCCGACGAGCTCAGCCGGGCCGATCGCGCTCACTCGCAGATGGACGAACTCGACCGGCTCCCCTGCGAGCGAGAACCCATAGAACTCGTCGTGGGCACGGCTGAAGCGCTCGATCATCGCTTCGGCGGTCTCGACCGTGAATGGCCCCGCGGGCAGAGAAACCTCGCGTTCGTAGTTCTGCCCGGAGTAGCGCATGTCGATACTGCGCAGGAGGACCGGCCCGCCCGCGAACCCGTCCTCGCGCAGCTCCCGTACGGCGGCGGTACATAGCGCGTCGAGCCGGGCGGCGATGCCCGCGATATCGAGGTGGGTCGAGCGGCCAAAGATGGTCCACACCCGGTCGACGCGCCAGTTAGCGGCGAGCGCGCCGAACGCCGAGCTCAATCCGGGATGGGGCGGGATGAGCACTCGCCGGATACCGAGCAGCCGCGCGCAGGCGCTGGCATGGACCGGTCCCGCGCCACCGAACGGGATCAACACGAAATCACGGGGGTCGAGACCGCGGTCGACCGCGATCAGTTTCACCTGGTTGGCCATGTTCTCATTGGCGGTCTCAACGATGGCGTGCGCCGCGGTTTCGGCGAAGTCCCTCACCCCCCTGCCCCCTCTCCCGTCGAGCCGGGAGAGGGGGGGATGCGAGAGGGGTTGCCAGTGGCGGGGGCCAGGATTCCCTGGAGTGCCCTGCCGATTTCCGCCAGCGCGGCAAGCGAGGCTTTCGCATCGAGGACGATTTGGCCGCCCAGAAAGTAATCGGGGTTGAGCCGGCCGAGCACGAGATTGGCATCAGTGGTGGTCGGTTCTTGCCCGCCTTTGCCGTAGCACATCGGCCCCGGTTCCGCCCCCGCGCTGCGCGGTCCGACCTGGAGCAGACCGCCCTTGTCGATCCAGGCGATGCTACCGCCGCCGGCGCCCAACGTGGCGACGTCGACGCAGGTGACGGAGATGGGAATACCGAACTCGACCTGGAACTCGCTCAGATAGCGTTCCTGGCCACCCTGGATGGTGCCGATGTCGGCGCTGGTGCCGCCCATATCGAGGGAGAAGGCGTGATCGACCTCGGCCATGTGGGCATAGTGCCGGGCCGCCACGATGCCACCGGCGAGTCCGGAGATAAGAAACTGGGATGGCTGCGTATCGGCGGCGTCGATGCGCAGATGACCGCCGTTCGATTTCAGCATGCTGGCGGGTGCGCCGATGGCGAGCTCGCGCAGCGTCGCCTGCACCCCGGCGACATAGGAGCGTAGGACCGGTTTGATGTAGGCGTCGCCGACGGTGGTGCTGGCGCGTTCGTACTCCCGCCAGGTGGGGGAAACCTGGTGCGAGACGGAGACGGAGAGACCGGGAAACTCGCGCGCGAGCCGCTCTCTGATCCGTTCTTCGTGCTGCGGCGCCAGGTAGGAAAAGAGAAGACAGACGGCGACGGCCAGGTCCGCGCCGTCGTTCCGGCGCGCCGCGACGAAGGCGACCAGATCGTCGAGCGCCGCCTCCGTCAGCGGCACCAGGATCGAGCCATCGTGCGCGACCCGCTCGGCGATGCCGAAACAGTCGCGACGCGTCACCAGCGGCGCCGGTTTCCGCCAGTGCAGGTTGTAGAGCTCTTCCTTGTCGAGGCGGCCAATGAAGGGCACGTCTTCGAATCCGGCGGTCGTCACGTAGAGCACGCGCGCGCCATGCCGCTGCAACACCGCGTTAGTCGCCACCGTGGTGCCGACGACGATGCTGGCGACGGATTGCTTGCCGGCGTCGACCTCATTCAGCACGTTCGCCACCGCCCGCGCCGGCATATCCGGGGTGGAGGCCTGCTTGCCGTACACGAAGCCCTCGCCGTCATCGTCGAAGCCGACGAGATCGGTGAAGGTGCCCCCGGTATCGATGCCAATCCGCAGCGTCACGGCGTTCCTATGATCTGGTAGGGATACGGCATGCTGTGTCCTCTCGTTGCCCAACGCCACGTTCCCATCCCAGATTCTTTCGACCTCTCACTCAGAGCACGCCGAAGCGGTCGTAGACGTCGCGCAGGAGGGCGCCCTCTTCGAGCATCTGACGGCTGGAGTTCTCGGCCGCCACCTTCTCCAGCGCGGTCTGGACGGTCTCCTCCAGGCGATCGCGGGGAATGACCACCACCCCGTCGATGTCGGCAAAGATGATGTCGCCGGGATGCACGAGCACTCCGCCGCACAACACCGGGCAGCCATAGTCGACGACGATCGAGCGGAATGAGGAGTCTACCGGCCGGAATCCGGTGCAGAAGAGGGGGAACTCCATCTCGAGGATGCGCGCCACGTCGCGGGTGTGACCGTCGATCAGGCAGCCCGTGGCGCCGCGCGCGCGGGCCGCGGTGGAGAGCAGCTCGCCCCAGAGACAGGTTCGCTCCGATCCGTTCGTCGCCGCGACCATGACGTCTCCGGGTTTGAGGGAGTCGACGGCGGCGATCTCCTTCTGGTATGGCTCCGCGGGTTGCTGGTAGATGTCCGCGGTCAGCATCGTGTGCGCCCGGCCGATCAGCCGCATGCGCGGATCGATCGGTCTGATGCGGGCGCTCATCGCCTGCTCGAGCAGACCCTGGCGGTCGAGCACATCGGAGACGACGGCCGTGTACAGTTTCGCCCGTAGTGTCTCCAGCAATGCGTCGTCCGCGCCAGGCGTCGACTCCGCGCCGCCTCGGCTCACGGCTTCAGGCGGCATCATGGATCCCTCCCGCGGTGGTGCATTCTCCCGGTTCTCCGTCGCCACCGAATCTCTGGGACAAGCCACCGGCGACGGCCATCACGGTTGGCGCGAGACGAGCGCAGACCTCCCGCGTGAATCGCGGAGAGGGACCGGTGATACTCACCGCAAAGAGGGGATGTCCGCCCGCCCCGCGGATGGCGGCGCCGAGGCAACGGACTCCTACCGAGTCCTCTTCATCGTCGAGGCTGTACCCCGCTGCCCGTGTACTCTGGACCGCCTCCCAGACCGGCTCCGCCGCGGCCACGGTAAACGGCTCCTCACGATGTCGCCCTTGCGCGATATAGGCCGATACGAATTCATCCGGACTGGCCGCGAGGAGCGCCTTGCCGAGACCGGTGCGATGGGTGACACCGCGGGTGCCGATGCGGGACGAGACGCCGACGTGTTCCAGACTCTCGATCTTGTCGATGTGGACGATATCGAATCCGTCCAGCACCGCCACGTGGACCGTCTCCCGCGAGAGCTCGGAAAGGGGTATCAACGCGGGTCTGATCTCGGCGAAGAGACCGCGCACCTGCTCCGAGACGTGGGCGAGCGCGAGAAACTTCAGCGAGAGCCGGTAGCCGCCCGCGACATGGCGCTCGACCCACCCGTGCAGCATGAGGGTATTCAGCAAGCGGTGCGCGGTGGTGCGGTTGACACTGCTGCGCTCGCCGATCTCGCGGGCCGAGAGGGGTCCGGACGCCTGCAACAGCGCCTCGACGATCGACAAGGCCTTGCCGACCGAGAGGACGGCCGAGATTTCATGGGGTTCGCGCACCGTCACCGCATCCTACTGTTCATCTATCGCACAGGAGATACTTTTTTGTTTCGATCATGAACAGGATATGAAGATCGCCACTGGATGTCAATACATCTTCTAACCCCGGTGCGGTGGCTGGAAACAGCAGCGCTCATCATGTCACGCTATGACACGGCACTCGATCGCTACTCAACTCTCCCGCAGGCGCGGGTCGAGAACGTCGCGCAGACCGTCGCCGAGGAAGTTGAACCCGAGGACGACGATCATGATCGCCAGACCGGGGAAGATCGCCATCCACGGCGAAATCTCCATGTACGTCCGAGCCAGGTTGAGCATCCCACCCCAGGCTGGCTCCGGCGGTTGCGTGCCGAGCCCGAGAAAACTCAGCGCCGCCTCGCTCAGGATCGCGCTCGAGAGGTAGACGCTGGTCATCACGATCAGGGGAGCGACGATATTC
>JACCXM010000371.1 GCA_013697005.1 Chloroflexia bacterium
CATGAGCAGATAAGGCAGCGTCCCATCTTCCAGCTCGTCGCCGAACGCGGCGGTTGCTGGCAGCAATACGACGATCGGCAGCAACGTCGGCACGATCAACTCGCGGAACAGATCGATCAGGAACTCCCCGGCAGTGACGTCCCACGGTCTGACCGCGTAGATCGCGGCGAAAAGCGCCGGGATCAAACTCAGGACGAACGCGAGCCTGGCCGTGCGCCCGCCGATGAACTGGCGTAGCGTCAAGGTCGTGACCGGCAACAGTCTCCAGAACGCGCTCACCCCTTACTTGCCCACCAGGTAGGAGAAGACCGAGGCGAGCGACTCATCGACAGGTTGCACCTCGAAGAGGCGAATTCCCTCGCGCTGGGCAATCACCGGCACCAGCAAGCTGAAACGGCGCACATCGTTCGTCTCCGCCGTCAACCTGCCGTCACCACCGAACCGGATTGAGGTCGTCACCGGCTCGGCCACCAGGGCCGCCGCGAACTGCCGCGGATGATTGCAGCGGATGCGGACCATGTGATCGCGCTCATCCATCCGTTCCCGGATCGCGTAAAAGTCCCCCGCCGCGGCCAGTTTGCCGTTGACGATGACCAGCACATTGCGTGCGAAACGCTCGACTTCAGAGAGCACGTGGGAGGAGACGACCACGGTCTTGCCTTCGTCGCCGAGGCGGCGAATCAACGCGACGAGGCTTGCCCTCTGCACGGGATCGGTGCCGTTCAGCGGTTCGTCCAGCAGGAGAATGCGCGGGTCATGGACGAGTGCGGCGGCGACCTTGATGCGCTGCCGCATTCCTTTCGAGTAACCGCCGAGAGGACGATCGGCAGCGCTGCCCATGTCGACAACGGCAATCGTGCGCTCGGTAGCGCGCTCCGCGTCAGGCGTCTTCTGCAAGATCGCATTGAGGCGCACGAACTCGCGGCCGGTCAGCGAGCCGTAGAGCTGCTCTTGTTCCCCGGCGAGTCCGATATCGCGATAGATACGGATATTGCCGCGCACGGGCCGGTCGAGCACGTCGATGACGCCGCTCGATGCCGCGATCAGTCCGGAAATCAGGTTCAGAATCGTCGATTTTCCCGCGCCATTTGGTCCCAACAAGGCCGTCACACCGGACCCGATGCCGAAGTTCAGATCGGAAACTGCCACCACCTCGCCGTACCACTTGGAGACACCGCGCAAGGCGATGACCGCTTCTTCCCCCGCGGCCAAGCCCGGAAGATCGCTCGCGGGCGGTGGCGCGGCAACGGGCATCGCGGTTTCAGTCATGCCGCTGATACCAGGCGAACATCACCAGACTACAGACGACGATCACTGCCATCATGACCCCAATGGCCGCGTTCAATGAGACGTCACTGTCGAGCTCCGGTTCCATGAACAGCTTTCCGACCAGCGCCATGACGGTGCGCAGGGGACTCAAGACGAAGCTCCAGCGCACCAGGTCCGGCTGATCGCGGAGTGCCTCGGAGATGGCGAACGAGAGCGACTCCGAAAGGGCGAACCCGAGGATGATCACCCCCACGGCGACGCTCCTGCGCCCGGTAAACGAGGCGATCATCAACCCGATCGCCCCCAGATAGAAGGCAATCAGCGTTCCCGCGACGACGATGCGCCCGAGATCGTCCAGACTGTCACGCATCGCGGGGAGCGGCTCCGGGGCCAGGAGTCCATTGCCAAGCCAGAGCACGGCCGCCGGCAGGAGCGACATCGACAGCGTGAGCAGCCCGGCGCCAAGCAGTTTCGCCAGCACGTAGGCGCCCCGCCCCACCGGCCGCGAGAAATAGAGTGGCAGCAGCCGATCGTGGCGATCGCTCGACATCATCTCCGGCGCGATCAGCGCCACGAAAATTCCGACCAGCAAAAAGATGGCGCCAAACAGCGCCGGATAATCGAGAAATTCGATTCCCGGCACGAACGCCCGGATGCCAATGGCGATCGCGACGGGTATCGCTACCGCCGCATAGAGCAGCATCGGGATGATCTTCGCGGTCCAGGGACGGCGGAAGCCAAGCGAGCGCGCGATCGAGTAGCGCGCCAGCGCCCAGACGGTGTGGGTCTGCCCGAGCCGGGGACCGTCGTAGTGCAAATAGCCGCGATCGAAAATCTCGCCGTATTCGGCTGGCGCCGTGCTCATCGCGCCTCCGTAGGCGCGCGATGGTCCAAACCGTTCGCGGCGGAACCCACCGAATCGACATAGAGATCTTCGAGCGATCGGGTGGCGGGGCGGAGGAGACGCAGTGGCGCCCCCGTAGCGGCCGACGCATCCCGGATCGCGTCGAGCGTGCGGTCGCCATCCATGCAGATGATGAGCTCGTCGGCCCGGAACTCGATCCCCGCCGGTCTTGCCTCGATCCCCAGCGACGCGAGGTTGCGCAGGAACACAACGGGATCACCATCGACCCGAACGTGGAGATCAGCCGTCTTCTCATCCGGGACATGGAGCGGTTGCGAGGCCACCACGCGGCCCCCATCGAGAACCACCACGTAGTCGCAGACCCGTTCCACATCGTCGAGGATGTGGGAGGAGAGAACGATCAGGATGCCAAGCTGCCGGTGAATGCGGCCGATGAGGTCGAGCATCTCTTCCCGGCCAAGCGGGTCGAGGCCGTTTGTCGGTTCGTCGAGGAAGACCAATTCCGGATCGTGAACGAGCGCTTGGGCCAGTTTCACGCGCTGTTTCATCCCCGTGGAAAACCCCTTGATGAGACGATAGCGCTCCTCATCGAGACCGACGTGGTAGAGGACATCCGCCGCGCGCTGGCGTGCGGCACGGCGCGGCAGCCCACTCATCTCCGCCATGTGCGAGACAAAATCCGCGGCGGTGGCATTGTCGGGAAGCGCGTCGGTTTCTGGCATATAGCCGACCCGCGCCCGAAGCTCCCGGCCGTCGCCGGCGGTGTCCTGGCCGAGCACCCGTGCGGTTCCCGCGTTTGGCCGGGAAATACCGAGCAGAATCTTCAGCAATGTCGATTTGCCGGCGCCATTTGGTCCGAGGAGTCCGACCGCGGCGCGGGGCACCGCGAGATCGACGCGATCGAGGGCGATGATGGCGCCGTAGCGTTTCACCAACCCAGAGGTTTCGAAGCTCAGGTCACTGCCAGATGCTCGGTTCACAGTCTTCCCGCCGCACAATGTCGCGATGTGTCGTCTTGAGTATAGGAATGCTCCCTCCCTGAATGGCTAGGGTTGACTCCCCCACTTCGGCGATGGCAGTGCCGGCTCGGCGGCCTAATCTCACTGCATCGCCGCTTTGGCGGGGCCGGGGAGTGCTGCAGAGCGACCGCCGGCACGAATCGAAAGGAGTTCTTTCCATGTCCGCCACACTCTCATCTTCGTCTGTTCTCGCCAGTGTTTCCGATGAGCTCGCGGGAGCGGTGGAGCGCGCTGGAGCCGGCGTCGTGACCGTCGACGGGCGTCACCGCCACCCGGCGAGCGGCATCGTCTGGACGGTTGATGGGCTGATCGCCACCGCGAACCACGTCGTCGAGCGCGACGAGGAGATCGAGGTTGGTCTGCCCGATGGCAGAAGCGCCAACGCGAACCTCGTCGGCAGGGACCCGGGGAGCGATCTGGCCCTGCTGCGCATCGACGCGTCCGATATTGCCCCCATGGACCGATCATCGGTCGAGCCACGCGTCGGTCATTTGGCGCTGGCAATTGGACGACCCGGACCAAGCGGGGCCATGGCATCGCTAGGTGTAGTCACCTCGGTCGGCGGTCCGCTCCGTTTTCGCGGTGGTGCATCGCTCGAGCGATATATGCGCGCCGACGTGGCGATGCTGCCTGGGTTCTCCGGGGGTCCGCTCGTGGACACCACCGGCAACCTGATCGGTTTGAATTCCTCGACCCTGGGCCGCTCCGGACAGTTGACCGTCCTCGCTGAAACAATCGACGCCACGGTAGCAACCCTGCTTCAGCACGGGCGGGTGCGTCGCGGGTATCTTGGCGTCGGCGCACAAGGCGTCCGCCTGCCGGATGCACTGACGCAATCGCTCGGCAACGGTCAGGAGCAAGGTTTGCTGATCGTCTCGGTTGAATCCGGCGGTCCCGCGGACACGGCCGGGCTGATGCTCGGAGACGTCATTCTGGCTATCGACGGCGACGAGGTTCATCAGGTCGAGCAGCTTCAGGAACGTCTGACCGGGGACCGCGTCGGCAATTCCGTGCCAGTTCGCATCGCTCGCGGCGGTGAGCCGCGGGAGATCGGCGTTACGATCGGTGAACGCCAGCGCCAGGCCGAGTAACGGGAAAAAAGCTCACATGTCGATCACACTCGACGCTCCAGTCGCGCCGGCCCTCGCCGGGCTGGCCCTCTCAGACGCTATCGCCGACATCACGGCCGAGATCAAACGCTCGGTGGTGCTGATAGGACAGAATGGCAGCCACGGCGCGGGGGTCATCTGGCGCAGCGACGGCATTGTCGTCACCAATCGCCATGTCTTGCATGACGATCGTGTCGAGGTCATCCTCGACGATGGCCGGACGTTGACCGGTATCGTCGCCGCCCGTCATCCCGATCGCGATCTCGCGGTGGTCAAGATCGCCGCCGAAGGGCTGCCGGCGGCGCGGCTGGGCGATTCCAGCACCGTGCGGCCGGGACAGCTCGTGATCGCGATTGGACATCCGCCAGGTCTGCGCAGCGCGGCGACGGCGGGAATCGTGGTCGCCGCGGGACAGGCGGCAACCCTGGAGGGACCCCGCACCGGGGACTGGCTGCAAACCGATGTCACGCTGCGGCCCGGCAATTCGGGTGGTCCGCTGGTGGACGCCCAGGGCGGCGTCATCGGCATCAACACCATGGTTAGTGGGCGGCTTTCATTGTCAATCCCCAGCTCGACGGTGGAACGTTTCGTGGCCGGCGAACGGCCCGGCGATCCCCACGCCTGGCTTGGTGTCACCGGACTCACGGTGCCACTGCGACTGTCCGGTCACGCCGCGGGCTACCTTCTCACCGAAGTAGCCGAAGGATCCCCCGCCGACCGCGCTGGCTTGATCGTCGGGGACATCGTGGTTGCTTTCGGCACGGTCGAGGTCGTGGATAACGAATCGGTGCCGGCCGCGGTTCTCCGGCTCAACCCCGGTGAGGCGGTGGTCCTGGCGATCGTGCGCGGCGGCGAACCACGACAGTTCACGGTGGTGCCGACGGAGCGGGCATGACGGACGGCGGCGCGACCCGCCAGCGCGTGCTCGTGGTTGCCGCCTATCCGGCGTTACGGGCGGGATTGCTGGCCCTGCTCGCCAGCGATCCCGCGCTCGAACCGATCGCGACCGAGGGCGCCGAGCTTGGCGGAAATGACGGGAACGTTATCTCCGCGGTGGTCGTCGACTACTCCGCGGGTGAACCGGAGGAGATTCTGTCGATCGCCGAGGCGTTACCTGAAACGCCCTTGATCTTGATTGGGGCGGATCCCGCCTCCGACGGTCCGGGTATTTCCGGGGTACCGGTCGCCTATCTCCCCAGCGACGTCGATGCCCGGGCCCTGGCCGCCGCCGTACACGCCGCGGCCGCCGGATTGATCGTGCTCGATCCGGCGGTGGCGGGTGCAACCGGGGTGCATACCCATGTCCGCGCCAGCGACGCGGGTGAATCGCTCACGGCCCGCGAGCGCGAAGTCCTGCATCTCGTGGCAGAAGGTTTGCCAAACAAGGCGATCGCCCGCCAACTCGGCATCAGCGAACATACCGCAAAATTCCACGTTGGTTCGTTGCTCGGAAAACTCGGCGCGGGGAGCCGCACCGAGGCGGTCACACTCGCGACTCGCCGCGGCATTCTTCCGGTGTAAACACGAGTTCAGACCGCCGCGATAGTTTCCGCCAACCGGCGCATCGCCTCAGTGATCCGCTCCTCGGGCTGCGACGAGAAGTTCAATCGCATCGAGCGATTCCAGGAGCGATCCGGGTAGAACCATGAGCTGGGCAGGTAGATGATGCCGCGGTCGGTTGCATCGGACAGCATGGCATCGGTGTCATACCCCTCGGGCAGCGTGACCCAGAGAAAGAAGCCGCCATTTGGCGTCGTCCAGTGCACGCCCACCGGCATCTCACGCGCCAGACCTGCGAGCATGGCGTCACGACGGCGGCGATAGATTTCCCGCGTGGCCGCGATATGGTCATCGAGGAACCCCTGCGAGGCGTGAAAGACGGCGCGGGTCATGATCCGCTCGTTATGGATATCGGTCCCTTCCTTGACGTTGAAAAACGACTCCCTCAGCCGCGGCGACGAGGCCACCCACCCCACGCGCAACCCCGGCGCCAGAATCTTGGAAAACGTGCCCAGATAGACCACGTCGGGATCGAGTGACTTCAGCGTCGGCACCGGCGCGCCATCGAACGACAGATCACCATATGGATCGTCTTCGACGATCACGAACCCTCGCTCTTGCGACAGATCGACGAGGGCTCGCCGCCGCGCGGCCGACATCGTCACCCCCATCGGGTTTTGGTACGTCGGCACCGTGTACAGGAACTTCGGCCGCTTCGGCAGTTGATCCAGGATCGTCTCCAGGACATCGACCTGGAGCCCGAATTCATCGACGGGGACACCGACCGTTTCCGCCTCATGCGACTTGAAGACGCGCAAGGCATCCATGAACGTCGGCGCCTCGGTAAGTACGATGTCGCCGGGATCGACGAATACCCGCGCCGCCAGATCGATCCCCTGTTGCGCGCCATTGGTAATCAGAATGTCGGCGGGATCGACGTTTGCGCCACGGGTCAGCATGCGCGCGGCGATCAGCTCACGGAGCGGGCGATAGCCGCGGACTTCACCGTAGAGGAGGATATCGGCGCCATCTTCCCAGGCGCGCTCGGACCCATGACGCAGCCGGTCGACGGGGATGACGTCGGTGGGAGGCACGCCGCCGCCAAAAAAGACCGCCTCCGGATTTCGCTCTTCCAGATCATGCACCCACGGCCACACCGATGCCACAAATGGCTCGATCCGCCGCGAGGTCGCCGGGGCCGCTTGCTCTTGCGCTGTCTCAGTCACCGATTCTCATCCTGCACGCTTGCCGTCGTCACCGATTCCTCCGGAGCCGTCAATTCGATCTCCATCCGTTTGTTCGCTTTGCCTTTGGAACGCGTGCCGACTACGCGCAGCGTACCAACCTCGCGCGTATTGCTGACGTGGGTACCGCCATCGGCCTGCAAATCGAGACCGACAATCTCGACCGTCCGCACCTCGGCGATCCCCTCCGGAAGCAAGTTGATCTTCGTCCGGATGAGGTCTGGAATCTGAAACGCCTCGTCGCGAGGCAGGGTGCGCACCCGCACGTCGTACGCCGCGGCCAGTGCTTCATTGGCCCGCAACTCGATTTCGACAACGCGTTCCGGGGTGAAGTCGGCGGAATCCATTTCAAAATCCATGCGCGCCCGATCCGGCTCCATGTTGCCTCCGGTGACGAGCGCGCCATAGTCGCGGAAGACGACGCCGCACAGCACGTGCAATGCCGTGTGCATACGCATCAGCCGGTAGCGGCGATCCCAGTCGAGCTCACCGCGGACGGCATCCCCGATTTCCGGAAGCGAATCTTCGCCATCCAGCTCGTGCCAGACGACGGCCCCTGATTTGCGCGTGATTGGCACCGGCCAGTGTTGACCGTCTGATGTCCCAACGAGCGTTCCGCTGTCGCTTGGTTGTCCTCCCCCACCTGGAAAGAAGACGGTCTGGTCGAGCGCCACGCTCCGGGATTCTGTGTCGACGGCGACGACGGTAGCGTCGACTCCGCGGAGGTCCGCGTCGCGCTGATAGAGGAGATCGGTCGCGGGTATCTCGCGCGTGTCGTCCATCAACCATCCCACGAAATAACGGCACGGCGTCGATGCGCAGGCAATTGTCCCCGCTGGACAGGAACGGCGCTAGAGGGCGCCCGGACTTGCCCCCCGGTCATCGCCTTGCTATGATCGCGTCCATCTGTACGTACACCATTGGTGTGCTGCCCCGCCAACCGGAATTCGAGGGAAGTCAGGGGCAGCCAATGGTCGAAACTCTGCGCGTCAGCGCAACCACCAAACCGGAAACTGGATCGCGTCGCACCGGAATAGCGACCGCGGTCGGCGCCTCCTACGCGTTCGATCCCGGCGCGGACGGAATCGCCGGTATCTATGCCGCCCGTGTCCTGGAGCGGGGTATCGATCCGCGTGCGCTGTGCGCTGAGGTTCGCGCCGACCATCTCGGCAGCCCGGATCGCGGCATCCAAAGGCGGGCGCTCATGACACGAGCGCGCACAGCCCACTTTGGCCGGGGCACCGCATTGCATCTTCAGGTCGCGCATGGCAACGGAGAATTTCGCCACACGAACCCATGGGTGCGCCGGCTCGCGGTCGCGGGGATTGCGGTTCTGCTTTTGCTGCCGGTCGGCATCATCGTCGCAAATGCCGAGGAAACCCCGGCCCAGTCACGATACATCGTGGAGCCGGGCGACACGCTCGAAGGCATAGCCGCCGAGTTCGGTGTCGATGCGTCCGCGATACTCGCCGCCAGCACCTTGCAAAATCCTCCTCAGCTCACCCCCTCGGAAATCGTCGTCATCCCCGATCCCAGCGAGACCCCGGACGCGGCCGCGTGGAATGCCAGCCAGCGCCAGGGCGCCAGTCCGTTTGTGGCCGGCGCGCACGACGTAGCGGCCGGCGAGACCCTGGCCAGCATTTCAGGGAATTACGGGCTCGATCCGTGGGCACTGGCGGCGTTCAACGGCATCTCCGACGTCGACTCCCTCGTCGCCGGACAACTGTTACGCATTCCCTTGGCCGAAGAGGCGTGGGTTGCGGATGCGGTGGGTGGGATGGTTGGCGACTGGGAAGAACCGGCAGGTGGGACGGTCTTCGCCGCCGACGCTCCAGCGTACCTGCAGAGCTATTCGCTCTCCTGCGAATACGCCGCGGCGTATATCGCGACCGCCGCGTTCGGGTGGGGGATTCCGGAGTCGGCGTTCCTCGAGCGCATCGGTACTTCCGCCAATCCGCATTGGGGCTACCGGGGCAGTATTCACGGTGCCTGGGGCGGCACCGACGACTATGGTATCTACCCGGAGGCGCTGGTGCCGACGCTCAACGAATTCGGATTTATCGGAGACGTATTCTACGGAAGTGAGGCATCCGCCCTGACCTCGCGGATCGACGCCGGGATGCCGGTGATGACCTGGCTCGGCTACTTCGGCGATACCGCCTGGCTTCAGGAAGACGAGGGCTCGTATCTTCTCGTGCCCGGTATGCACGTGGTCACGGTCTACGGGTATGACGACGGAGGCGTCTACGTCTCGAACCCCGGCCGTGGCAGCTACGATTACTACCCTTGGGGCGATTTCCTCAGCATGTGGAGCGTTCTCGACGGCATGGCGCTCGGCGTCGCGCCGGTGTAGGACACGCCTGGTCACTCGCGAGAACCACGTATACTCCGGGCGAATCGCCTGGAGTTGAAACATGCTGCATCCGACGCTCAATGTCGCGCAACGCGAGTCCGGCAGCGCGGTCCTTCTCTTCGCGCAGACGCAACCGGAAAGCGCGTGGGGATCTTTGACGGCCGCGCTGGCCAACCCGAACGTCGCCTATTTGTTCCTGGTGCTTGGATTTCTCGGTCTGTTCCTGGAGCTTTCGAGCCCAGGCACGGCGATCCCAGGGACCATCGGGGTCATCTTCCTCATTCTCGGTGGCATCGGCTTCTCTCAACTTCCGTTCGATTGGCGCGGCGCGCTACTCATTCTGGTTGCGTTTGTGCTCTTCTTTGCCGATGTCTTCTTGCCGTCGTTAGGGCTGCTCACTCTGTCAGGACTTGCCCTACTCGTCGCGGGGTCATTTCTCTTGTTCGACGAAGCTGGAGGTATTTTCGTCAATCGCATCCTGATCTGGGCGATTGCCGCCGGGATTGTTGCCATATTTCTCGTTATTGGCGGCTTCGCCCTGTCCGTATTGCGCCGCAAACCGACGACCGGCCGCGAAGGATTGATGGGCGCGGTCGGCACGGTGCGGCAGGCGCTGAACCCGGATGGCGTCGTTTTTGTCTACGGCGAGCTTTGGCAGGCAACCGCCTCGGGCGCCTCAGTCGGCGCCGCGCCGCCCATCGAGGAACGAGTTCCCGTGACGGTCACCGGGATGGATGGTCTGAGACTCTTCGTGCGCCGCGCCAGCGAAAGCGAGACCGCCGCGGCCGGTGTCGCCGTCATCGGGGACGCGCGATCCAGCCCGGCTCAGGACGTGGGTCTCTCGTTGGCTGACTCGCGATGAATCCGCGCGACTTCGCGAAACTGATGCGCAAGCGATTCAGATTGGAGCTTCTGACATGAGTTGGACGTTGTTCGTCGTCGTACCGATCGTCCTGATCGTCCTCATGGTGCTGGCGTCGACGGTCAAGGTGGTCAAGGAATACGAACGTGGGGTGGTCTTTCGCCTCGGCCGCCTCGTCGGTCCCCGCGGCCCGGGACTGATTCTGCTCGTTCCCTTCGTCGAGCGCATGCAAAAAATCGAGTTGCGGACCGTGACGCTGGACGTTCCGGCCCAGGAAGTGATTACCCGCGACAACGTGACCGTGCGCGTCAGTGCGGTTGCCTATTTCCGCGTGGTCAATCCCAACGCGGCAATCGTCAATGTCACCGACTACAACCGGGCGACGTCGCAGATCGCGCAGACCACCCTGCGCTCGGTGTTGGGTCAATCGACACTCGACGACTTGCTGGCGGAGCGCGACAAGATCAACGAGCAACTGCAACGGATCATCGACGAGCAGACCGAGCCCTGGGGGGTAAAGGTCAGCATCGTCGAGGTAAAAGACGTCGAATTGCCGCAGACGATGCAGCGGGCCATGGCCCGTCAGGCCGAGGCCGAGCGCGAAAAACGAGCCAAGGTCATTCATGCCGAGGGCGAGCTGGAAGCGAGTGTGAAGCTGGCCCAGGCAGCCGTGGTCATCGATCAGAACCCGCTCGGTATCCAGCTCCGCTACTTGCAAACGCTGACCGAGATCGGCGTCGAAAAGAACACCACCGTGGTCTTCCCCTTGCCGATCGATCTGATCGCCGGGTTGATGCCACGCAATGGCCGGTCTGACGCCTCCGCGCCAGCAAATCCAGCAACCGAACAGGCAAAAGTCGACGGCTAATGGCTGGTCGACGCTTTTCCAACCCCATCACACCGCGGTTCGGCCATACAATCGCCACCATCGATCCGAACGTCGAATTGCGGAGGTCACACGGGATGGAACGCGAGGAAACGAATCGACGGCATGAGTCGATCGATCATGTCGACCCCACCGATGCGGGATTGATGGACCCGTCCGGCGAAGAAGCGCCTGGAACGGGGATCATGGGCGACGAAACGGTCGTCCACGATCTCAACGACGGTCATCCGCCCGGTATCTACCCCGATGCACCCGCCCATACCGGCGGCGTGGCGCACCCTGGCCCGACTCCGGCCGCGGTCGAGGATACGATCGAGGTGGAGGACGCGTGAAAATCACCCGCGCCACCACCTACGTCGTGGGGAACCCCTGGAAAAACTGGGTCTTCGTCCGGCTCGATACCGATCAACCTGGGCTGTACGGTGTCGGCGAGGGCACCCTCAACGCCTTCGCGCGCACCGTAGAGACCGCCATTCACGAGTTGGCGCCCCGCTATGAGGGGATGGATCCGTTTCAGGTCGAAACGATTTATCAGCGGATGACACGCGATCTCTACTCTGATGGCGGTCAGATTCACGGCAATGCGGTGGCCGCGATCGAGGTCGCCTGCTGGGACATCATCGGCAAGGTCACCGGCCGTCCCGTTTACGATCTCCTCGGCGGCCGGTACCACGCCGATCTGCCTGCCTACGCCAACGGCTGGTACACGGGGCCGCGCACGCCGCAGAGCTTCGCCGAGCGCGCCGCCGAGGTCGTGGGCCGGGGGTACAAGGCGCTCAAGTTCGATCCATTCGGCGCGGCGTGGAGGACGATGACCCCACAAGACCGCCAACTCTCGCTGGACATCATCCGCGCCGTGCGCGAGACCGCCGGGCCAGACATCCAGATCATGATCGAGGGGCACCGCCGCTTCAGCGTCTCCGAGGCGATCTGGGTGGGGGAACGAATCGCCGAGTTCGATCCGACCTGGTTCGAGGAGCCAACCGACCACACCAAGATCGACGCCACCGCCGAGGTTGCGCGGCGGCTCACGATTCCGGTTTCGGCGGGGGAGAGTTTTTACACCACCCATCAGTTCGCCGAGTTGCTCAAATACAACACCGTCCATATTCTCCAGCCTGACCCGTCGAATATGGGCGGCATCCTGCGCACGAGGATGGTCTGTGCCATGGCCGACGCCCACTACGCGGTCGTCGCTCCCCATCAAGCGCAAGGACCGATCGCAACCGCGGTCTGCGTGCAGATCGGCGCCTGCACACCGAACCTCCTCGTGCAGGAGCTGTTCGACGAATTCAACGTCGATTGGGAACGAGAGATCGTGACGCCACCGGTCGAGGTCGTCGATGGCAGGATCCAGATACCGGACGCACCGGGTCTTGGCATCGATGTCAACTGGAGCCAAGCGGAAAAACACCCCTATCGGGTTTCCAACTTCCTGCCCCTCTTCGCTCCGGGTTGGGAACGGCGCGAAGGCGGTCCGGCCGATATCGCCGCCTCCGATGAAACCGCATGACACCCTCGGGAAAGGCCATCGGCGAGACCCTCCACGGCTGCATCCCGATTCTCGTCACCCCATTCAACGCGGACGGCGCGCTCGATCTGGACAGTCTGCGGCGGGAGATCGATTGGGTGATCGCGGAAGGCGCGAGCGGGGTCTCCTGCCTGGCCATCGCCAGTGAGGGGTACAAACTGACCGAGGCGGAACGCGATACGATCGTTGAGACCACCGTTTGCCATGCCGGCGAACGCGTTCCCGTTGTGGCTTCCGCGGACGGACCGGGCGAGGAACCGGCAATCGACCGCGCCACGCGTGCGGTCCAGTACGGCGCCGATGCATTGATGGTGCTTCCTCCTTCATTCGTGGCGCCCGGATCCGACGCGCTGGTGTCGTACTACGCGCGGATCGCCGATGCCGCCGGTATCCCGATCATGCTTCAGGATGCACCACAATTGACCGGGGTCGCGATGAGCCCCGCGCTCTGGCAACGAATGACCGATCAGATCCCGGGACTCAAATACATCAAGGCCGAGGGAACACCGCAAGGTCCGACGATCTCGGAAACGTTGCGCCTCTGTGGCGAGCGCATTGGGGTGTTTTGTGGCTGGGGAGGCTTGAGTCTGCTCGATGCGCTGGAGCGCGGCGCGATTGGCTGCATGCCGGCGCCAAATTTCACGCGGCTCTTCGCCGAGACGCAACGGCTGTGGCAAACCGGCGACCGGGCGCAGGCGGAAGCCGTGTTCGACTCCGGCGTACCTTTCGCCATGTGGACGATGCAGTCGATCGATCACTCGGTGACGGCCGCCAAGGAGGAATTGCGCCGGCGCGGCATTATTTCGTCGGCCAAGGTGCGGCAACCGGCATTGGCGCTCGACGAACCCGCCAGCAAGCAGTTGGCACGCTTCATCGACCGGCGCATGGCCAGCGCAACGTGATACCGTTTCGGGCTGGCGAGCGTATATGCCGTTAGCAGGTCTGATTGCTTGACGCTCGTTTTGGATTCAATCGCACGCGGAGCACCCCCATGGTCGATATCACACGTCGCACCAACCGCCGGACACTCGTTGCTGGTTTGACCGTGCTCGGCGCGACGGCCGTTCGCGGGATCATCGGTGCAAACGCCCAGGACGACGCTCCCCTCAGCGTGTCGACGCCTGCGGCGGGGATCGGTACGATTCGACCGACGGGTGTCGGCGACGTTCCCAGCACCGGCGCCAGCCGGCCCGGCCCGGCAAACCGGGTGCGTGAGACTAACATCGTCCTCCCCATCGCCCCGGTCGGGCTGGCGATCGAAACCGCGGGTATCGACGCGGGCATCGAGGCGCTACGCGTGGTCGACGGCGCGATGCAGGACCCCAGCGGACCCTGGGTGGTCGCCTGGTACGAAAATCTTGGCGCACTCGGCAGAAGCGGCAATGTCGTCATGGCCGGGCATATCGACTACTGGAATGTCGGACCGTCCGTGTTCTACAACCTCGCCACGTTGCAGCCCGCCGACGGAATCACCGTTTCCGGCGACGATGGCAAGGTCTATCCTTACGCGGTGGAGTGGGTTCGCCAGTACGACTCGACCTCGATGCCAATCGACGACGTCGTGGGTCCGACCGAAGGACACGCATTGACGCTGATTACGTGTGGCGGCGCGTTCGACTACGCCAATGGCGAATACCTGCAACGGACCGTGGTCCGCGCCAACCGCACCGGACCGGCGCAACCCGCGATCGCTTGAATAGGGACGCAACGGCGTCCCTCACCTTGCCAACCACCACACCGAGTGCAAACTGTTGCCCAGGGCGGGTATCCTCCCCAGCGGATATCGAGTCCGACGCGCGCCGCGACGCGCGGCATCCAGGGGACCACTGGTGACACGCGCGGTGACCGCGATCCTGCCTGAATCATCACTTGCCGTTGCGAACCGGGACGAAATGCTCGCGCGCATCGCCGTACGCTGCATGGAATGCGGCGAGCGCTTTACCGGCGCCGATGTCTTCACGAGTTGCCCCGCCTGTGGTGGGCTGCTCGACGTCGTCATCCCGACGAAACGCACGATTTTGCCGGCAGACTTCGGGGTCGAACTCCCGGATTCAGCGCGTCATTCCGGAGTCTGGCGTTACGCACCATTGCTGCCGATCCTGCCCCCGGATTCGCTGGTAAGCCGCTGGGAGGGCAACACCCCCCTTTACCGTGACGATCGCCTGACCCACTTCGCGGGACTCCGTGATGGCCACCTCGAGTTGAAGCACGAGGGTCACAATCCGACCGCGTCCTTCAAGGATCGGGGAATGACGGTCGGCGTCAGCCACGCCAAAGCCGTTGGCGCCCGCATCGTGGCGTGCGCCTCGACCGGTAATACCTCGGCATCGCTGGCGGCCTACGCGGCGGCGGCCGGGATCCCGGCACTCGTGCTCGTTCCCGACACCCATGTCGCCGTGGGGAAGCTGGCACAAACCATCGCCTACGGCGCGAAGGTCGTTCAGATCGACGGCGATTTCGACCGGGCGCTCCTCCTCCTGCGCGAATTGACGGCGGCATATGACGTCTACCTCGTCAATTCAGTCAACCCCTTTCGTCTGGAGGGACAGAAGACGATCATCTTCGAGATGCTGGAGCAGCGCGGCTGGCAGGCGCCCGACTGGATCGTGCTACCGGGAGGAAATCTCGGCAACACCTCGTCTTTCGGCAAGGCGCTGATCGAGCTCCAGGCGGTTGGTTTGATCGACCGGCTCCCTCGTCTGGCTGTCATCCAGGCGGAGGGGGCGGCACCGTTCGCCGCCTATCACGCCAGCGGGTTCGAGGAATACGTGCCGGTCCACGCCGCGACGGTCGCGACCGCGATCAAGATCGGTAATCCCGCTTCGACGCCGCGGGCACGCCGCTCGATCGAGCTGACCAATGGTTGGGTCACAACGGTCAGCGACGAGGACATCCTCGGCGCCAAGGCCGTCATCGATCGCGCGGGGATCGGTTGTGAGCCAGCCTCGGCCGCCTCGCTCGCCGGGCTTCGCCGCCTCGTGCGAGAGGGGGTCGTTTTGCCGCACGAAACCGCGGTCGCCCTGCTCACCGGCCACATTCTGAAGGATACCGAGGCGGTCACCGCCTTCCACTTCGACGACGTCCAGGGCACGGCACGGAGCGGCGCCAACCGCCCCGTCCGCGTCGCGGCGGAACTTCCCGCACTGGAGCGGGCACTCGCCGATGCGCTTCACGGTTAGAACCCCTGCCTCCTCGGCGAACCTCGGACCGGGTTTCGATGCGCTCGGTCTGGCGCTCGGGCTGTGGAACGAGGCAACCGTCGATGCGGCGGGGGAAGCGGGTCGCGTCACCCTGGAGGGGGCCGAGGCGGCACTGCTTCACGGCCGTGAGAATCTGACGCTTACCGCCATGCGCCGCTTTGCCGCCGAAACAGGCCGGACGCTCCCACCATTTTCTCTGAACGTGCGCACTGATGTTCCGGTGGCGCGCGGACTTGGCTCGTCAGCGGCGGCTCTGGTCGCCGGGCTCGTGGCGGCCAATCATCTCCTCGGAACGTCGCTCCCCGCCGCCGATCTCTATTCCATCGCCTGGCAGATGGAAGGACACGGTGACAATGTCGGCGCGGCGCTGTACGGCGGCGCGGTACTGGCGGTGCCGGAAGTTCCTGACCCGGTGCAGCTCCTCACCCATGGCCGGCTCGATCTCTGTGCCGTGATTTTCATCCCCGAAGCAACCGGTCTCACCCGCGCCGCCCGGGCCGCGCTCCCACCCACCGTGCCGCATGCCGACGCGGCGTTCAACCTCGCCGCGGCGGGCGGTCTCGTGCTCGGACTGCACACCGGAGACGCCCGATTGATCTCGGCCGGGATGCACGACCGGCTGCATGAGCCCTACCGGGCGCGGCTCTTTCCCCATCTGGAACCGATGACGGCCGCCGCACGCGCCGCCGGCGCACTCGGCGCATGTCTGAGTGGAGCCGGACCGTCCATCCTGGCATTGACCGGGCCGGGGGGCGCCGCGGTGGTCGCCGCGGCGTATCGGGCGGTGGCCGCCGCCATGGGTATCCAGGGCGAGGTCCGCCAGCTCGCCGTCGCGCCCGCCGGGGCGGAGATTCACGACGAACGAGGCAATGTCACGCGTGTTGCGGACGAGCGCCGGGTTTCAGCCGGTTGATGACGGCGGTCAAGGCGCCGTTGTCATGGAGGAGAGGTCATCGATGAACAACGCATCTCGTTCGTCACAGCGGAGGGAGCCAGCGGTCAGGCTCAGTCGCCGCCGCGTCATTGGCAGCGCGGTCGGAGCGGCGGGGTCACTCGCTCTTTCGCCGTGGCGTCCCGTTGCCAACCAGACGCTAGCGCAGGAATCCGCAACCCCAATCGCGACCCCCAGTCCTGGTGACGAGAGCAGCAAAGCCACGCAAGCGCCAATCGACCATCTGATCGTCATTTTTCTCGAGAATCGCCCCTTCGACCATCTCTACGGATTGTTTCCGGGCGCGAACGGTCTCCTGACCCCCGGAGCGCGTATCCCTCAGACTGATATGTCTGGTGTGCCTTACGCAACGCTGCCGCCGATCGTCAATAGCTGGGCCGACCCGCCTGTGGTCGACACCCGATTTCCCGCCGATTTGCCGAACGAGCCGTTTCTCATTGACCAATACGCGGCGCTGGGCGAGATCGATCCGTCGCCGGTCCACCGCTTCTACCAACACATCTTGCAGGTCAACGGCGGCCGGATGGATCGCTATGTCGCCTGGAGCGGTACGGGCGGGCTTCCCCTCGGCCATTTCGAGACCGAATCATTGCCGCTCTATCCATTTACACGGGAGTTCACGCTCTGCGACAACTTTTTCACCGCGGCCTGGGGCGGCTCGATGCTCAATCATATCTGGCTCATCGCCGGTATCACCCCGGTCTGGCCGGGCGCGCCAGCCAACCAGATCGCGGAGCCAGTTTTCGACAGCAACGGCACGCTCATCGGTTTGACCACCGATGGAAACGTCACTCCGGACGGCTTCTGCGTCAACGACGTACAGCCGTACTTTCCCCCGTTCGAGGAAGGCACGGCGGTCGTCGACCGGATGCCGCCCCAGCTCACCCCGACGATCGGGGACCGGCTTTCAGATGCAGGGGTCTCGTGGGCGTGGTACGCCGGGGGGTGGGATGACGCCGTAGCTGGCAACCCCGCCCAGACGTTCGAGTTTCACCATCAGCCATTCAGCTACTTTGCGCCCTACGGCGAGGGGATGCCGGGGCGCGAGCACCTCCGCGATGAAACGGTGTTTCTCTCGAGTCTGCGCGACGGAACGCTCCCGGCCGTTTCCTTCATCAAACCGCTCGGTATTCTCGACGAGCACGCGGGATATTCGACTGTTGCCGGCGCCGAGAATCACGCCGTTGAGCTGATCGAAGCGGTGCAGGCATCGCCATTCTGGGAGCGGTCCGCCATTGTCGTCACGTACGACGATTTCGGCGGCTGGTACGACCATGTCGCCCCGCCGCCGATCGATCGCTGGGGTCCCGGTGGCCGGGTTCCGGCGCTCATCATCTCGCCCTGGGCGCGCAAGGGGTTCATCGACCACACGCCATACGATCACACTTCGATTCTGAAGTTCATCGAGTGGCGCTGGGGTCTCGCCCCGCTCGGGCCGCGCGATGCGATGGCGTGGAATCTGCTGCCCGCCTTCGAGTTTGGCGAGGCAGGGGCTAGAACAGGGCCATGACCCGCGAAGGACCACCCGACGCGTTCATGAATTTCGGTCCGCCGACGACGATGAGCCCACCTGCCGCGGGGACGTTCGCCAGTCCCGCGATGCACTCCAGCCCGTATTTTCCGGCCTGGAGCAATGTCACGTGCGTAGCGAATTCGGTGGCGGCGCCGTAATCGAGACTCAGCGTGTCGACGCCTATGCCGGTAACGTCTCGTTCATCGATGAGCAATGCGGTTGCGTCGGGATGGAATCCGGGGAAATGCAGCACGTCGTCCGACATGTTGATGAACGCTTCGGGGTCGTCAATTCTGACGTCCCATCCCGCATTCATCGCCACAAACGCTCCGGCGGGAAGCGCACCATGCTCGTCCTCCCAGGCCAGAATGTCGTCCGGCATGAGTTGCGCGTCGGGGTCGCCCGCCGCGCGCTCGCTGATGTCGATCACGGCCAATGGCGCAAAGAATTGCTCGACCGGGAGTTCGTTGGCGAAAGGGGCGCCCTCGACAAAGTGCGCTGGAGCATCCATATGGGTGCCGGTATGCTCGCCATAGGTGAGGAGATTGGCATAGAACCCGTTTTCCGCAAAGGTCCGCAGTGGTTCGATCTCAGGTTGTGGATAGCCGGGATAGAGCGGCGTAGTGGGGGTGATCGTATGCGTCAAATCCTGGACCTGGGTGTATGAACCAAGGGCGAGATTGAGTGTCCCTGGCGTGGCGGCCATGGGCGTAGCTTGTTGTGCGCTCGCGGGAAGCCGTGATGCGACACCAGCCGCCACGGCAACTCCCACCATGCCAAGCATCCGCCGCCGCGACAATTCCTCTCGAACTTTGCCCATGACCCGCGGGGAGCACATGACCCACGCCTCCTTCGATTCCGACCGTGACTCTATGACGCTCTCCGCCGCGCTCCGCGCGGGGCGCGACCGATTGGCGGAGACAGTAGCAGATTCGGCTGGGCTCGATGCCGAAGTTCTGCTTCGTCATGTGCTCGGGATCGACCGGACCACCCTGTTCATGCGGCTGCAAGATCCGATTTCGCCGGACGCGCTCGCCACCTATGACCATCTGCTCGAAGCGCGCGCACGCTACATTTCCGTCGCATATCTCATCGGGAGCAAAGAGTTTATGGGGCTCTCGTTCGAGGTTGGCCCCGGAGTGCTGGTGCCGCGTCCTGAGACGGAGGTCCTGGTCGAATGGGCGATCGCGTGGCTGCGTGACCGCACGGGCGTCACCGTCGTCGACGTTGGCGCCGGATCGGGGGCGATCGCGCTGAGTGTTGCCACGGCCATGCCGCCCGGTTGGCCGGGGCGAATCATCGCCATAGACATCTCGGCTGAGGCCATCGCGATCGCTACGCGAAATCGAGACCGTTTCGCGCTTCAGTCAATGGTCACGATGATTCAGGGGTCACTCCTGTCCCAGCTCCGAGAACCCGTTGACCTGGTGCTAGCCAATCTTCCGTACCTGCGGCCCGGCCAGATCGATCGCAATCCCCAACTCGCCGCCGAACCGCGGTTGGCGCTCGACGGTGGCGAGGAAGGTCTCGATCTGATTCGCGCGTTGCTCTCCGATGCGCCGCGCGTCGTTTCTGACGGCGGGGTCTTGGGGTTGGAGCTCGATCCTCGGCAGCGCGCCGCCGTCATCGACCTGGCAACACAGGCGTTTCCCGGGTCCGGGATCACCGTTCTCCCCGATCTTGCCGGTCTCGATCGTCATGTCATCGTTCAGACGGCTCAAGACCGTGACGGCGGCTGAGGCACTCGCCCCGATTCGGTTACTATGCGCCGGGGCTTTCGCGCCGGCCACGGCGGGCGGCAATGCGCGAGGGAAAACGAGCGTGACGTTCATTGACATCGACATGGCGCCGGAGAACCTCTTGCGTCGTCTCGATAAGGACTCCCGGCTCGTTTCCTACGGCGGCGCGAATTTTGGGACACCTCTTGAGTTGCTCGCGCCGGGCACGAGCCGGACCGTTGCCAACGATCGCTTCTTCGTCCGCTGCAATGGCCCGGTGCCGCTCCTCGACGCCGAGTCATGGCGGCTCACCGTCTCCGGAAACGTCGCGCAAACGATTTCGCTTTCCTTAGCGGATTTGCGCCAATTGCCAATCAAACGACTCGAAGCGTTTCTCGAATGCGCCGGTAATGGCCGCACCCGCTTCGACCCGGTCCCGCCCGGAACCCCCTGGCGAAACGACGCGGTTGGCAACGCGGTCTGGGAGGGTGTTTCCCTCGGGGACGTTCTCGAGCTTGCGGGTGTGAAACCGGACACCATCGACATCGTCGGCCAGGGGGGAGACTCGCCCGGCATGCGCCGCGGTTTGCCCGTTTCCGTGGCCCACGATCCAGCCGTGCTCATCGCCTGGAGCATGAATGACGAACCGCTCCCCATCGCGCACGGCGGTCCGGCGCGGATGCTCGTACCGGGCTGGGCGGGGATCGCCTCCACAAAGTGGTTGACCGGACTCGAGGCCACCGTGCGGGCGTTCGCCGGTTTCTGGAATGCGGACAACTACGTATTCTGGGATGAACGGGGCGCTCCTTTGCGTCCTATCACGGAGATGCCACCGAAATCACTGATCGTCACGCCGGGCGACGGCGAGACGAAAGCCGCTGGGGCGATGACGGTAGCGGGCTGGGCGTGGTCCGGATTCGGGTCGATTGCCGCGGTCGATGTTAGTTTCGACGCTGGCTCGACCTGGGAGCCTGCCGGACTGGAGCCTGGGGAACGGCGGGGTTGGCGGCGCTGGGAGACGTCGTGGCAGCCAACGCCAGGAAAGCACCTCGTGATGGCCCGCGCCACCGACGAGCGACGGCTGAGCCAACCTAGTGTGGCGGCATGGAACAGCAAA
>JACCXM010000446.1 GCA_013697005.1 Chloroflexia bacterium
CCGCGGCGGGGCGGCCATGAACCGTGTCGAGGACATGGGTGGTGAGTCGTCCGGGCACGTGCGCGCTCCTGACTAAGCCCTGGCCGGATCAGACTCCCCGGCGCATGGTGAGGGTGAGCCGGCCATACGCGGGGAATGGATCGCTGTAGATCCTGACCCGCGGATCGTCATCGCGCTGGCCATAGGGATCGCGGGTGCGATTCAGCGCATCGAAACGCAGCTCCGCGAGCTGGGGAAAACGCGCCAGCACGCGCTGTCCCATCTCATGGAGCAGGTGCTGGATCGATTCCGAGACGAAGTCATCGAATGTCGCCGCCAGGAGATCGCGCATCTGCTCGACCGGGACGTAGCGATTCCTGGTCAGGTCGATCATGTCGTCGACATCGGTGTACTGCCAGGCAACGTCCATCTCGATGTAGAGTGGCCGGTCGCCGCGCTCGGGGAGGGTGGTGTACCCGTCGCGGAGGAAACTGGTAAAGGCGCTACCTGTCAGCTTCATCAACTCGATACCGGTGATCCCACAGTCGTGACCGGTGATCGCGACCGCGGCGTCCCGCTTGGCGATCGAGAGCGATGCGAACGCGCGATCGCCGCGGCCATGGCGGAACAGATTGTCCCCTGGCCGGTGCCCGCCATCGCCGGTGGGAACGATCGCCGGGGCAAACGGAATCTCGCGCGCGGTCAAGGTGAGCGTGTGCATCTGGAGATAGGTATTGGCGAACCCTAAGCCGAGAAAGTGGAGGAGTCCGTCCATGGTCGCGCCAGGGTAGGCCAATGTCTCGCGTATGATGAAGTTCTTCATGCTGTCGGTGGCGACGAGCATCGTGTTGTCGCCGTGGGTGTAGGCGGGGAGAAACTCGTCTCCGAAAACCTCGACACTGATTTCACAGGCGAGAAGCGTGTTGTCACGGCCCGTGAAGGACGATTCGGGAATGGCTGGCACATTGTGCAGCGGAGTGGCGAAGACGCGATAGACCGGCACTCCTTGCTTACCGTAGGACACCTCGTAGCGGAGCGGCGCGGGTGTGGCGGCCGCTTCAGGCGACGCCGGATCGTCCTGAACGAGATCAGCGAGGCGGTTCCAGGCGATTTGCTCGATTTCACGGAGCGCCGTGGCAATCTCGGTTCGCCGATCGTTGCCGAGTCGTCTGGCGAGTCCGGCGATGATGGCGTCCTTGCTGTTCTCGCGGGCACAGATCACGAAGGGAAAGTCGAATTTCTGCTGGTAGGCGGCATTGGCTTCCGTGAAGTGGATGATCTCCGCGGCGGACAACGTAGCAGGGTCGAGACCGGCGGCGCGCTGTTCGGCGGTCGACTCGCGCGTCAGGGAGCTCGCCAACGCGGCATCGCCGACCAGGTCGGGGTGGGCCCGGATCAGGGCGAGCTGGCGATCCTGACTGGCGCGCGCAACCACTTCGGTCATTGCCGCGTGGAGCGCCTCACGGTTGCCCCAGGGACGGGAATCCCACGATTCTGCGGCGATCCAGGGCGAACCTTCAAAGAGCGCGCCGATGCGGGCGACGAATGCCTCGCGCTCGAGCGATTCGATCTCGCGCATGGTGAGGCGGGAGGCGGGAGGCGGGAGGCGGGAGGTTGGGGTAGACACGGTGCTAATCGAGATACGCGTAGGCGGGGATGGTCAGGAACGGCGCGAAGTCATCGGCTAGCACGAGACCGTCGAGAATCTTCGCGGCATCGCGGTAGTGCTCTGTTCCTAGTCCGCCGAGTTTTGCCAGCTCTTCATCGCGGACACGGACGTACCGCTCGCGGGTGATCGCTTCGCCGTCGCCGGTCGTCGCGCCGTTCCGAATCCACTGCCAGAGCTGGGCGCGCGAAATCTCGGCGGTGGCGGCATCCTCCATCAGGTTGTTGATGGCGGCTGCGCCCGTACCTTGCAACCAGGCGTTGAGATACTGCAGAGCCACGCTGATATTGGCGCGCAGACCAGCGTCGGTGATCTGACCACCGGGGACGTCGAGACTCGTGAGTTGCGCCGCTTCGACCTGCACGTCGTCGCGTTGGCGTTCTTTCTGGTGCGGGCGGTCGCCGAGCACGCGGTCGAAAATCTCCAGCGCGACCGGCACTAGTCCGGGGTGGGCGACCCAGGTGCCATCGAACCCGTCACCGGCTTCGCGCTCCTTGTCTTCGCGCACCTTGGCGAACGCGATTTCGTTGACTTCCGGATCGCGGCGGGACGGAATGTACGCGGCCATCCCGCCGATGGCATGGGCGCCGCGGCGGTGGCAGGTTTTCACCAGGAGCTGGGTGTACTCGCGCATGAACGGCACCGTCATCGTCACCTGCGCGCGGTCGGGAAGGGCGTCGCCGTCGCGGAACGTCTTGATGGCGCTGAAGATGTAGTCCCAGCGGCCGGCGTTGAGCCCCGCCGCATGGTCGCGCAGCTCGTAGAGGATCTCGTCCATCTCGAAGGCGGCGGGGAGGGTTTCAACGAGCACCGTGGCGCGGATCGTACCGCGAGGGACACCCAGGGCGTCCTGGGCATAGACGAAGACGTCGTTCCAGAGCCGCGCTTCGAGGTGGTTTTGCAATTTGGGGAGATAGAAGTACGGACCCGAGCCGCGGTCGATCAGCTCCTGGGCGTTGTGGAAAACATAGAGTCCGAAATCGACCAGACTCCCGGACACCGGTTCGCCGTCGACAGTGATATGGCGCTCGTCGAGGTGCCAGCCGCGCGGGCGGACGACGAGGGTGGCGGGCTCGGGATTCAGCGTGTACTCGCGCCCGTCGGGGTTCTGAAACGCTATCGTGCGCCGCACCGCGTCGTAAAGATTCTGCTGACCGTCGACGACATTGTGCCAGGTCGGCGAGGAGGCATCCTCCAGATCGGCCATGAAGACCCTGGCCCCGGAATTGAGGGCGTTGATGATCATCTTGCGGTCACAGGGACCGGTGATCTCGACGCGGCGGTCGAGCAAGTCAGCGGGCGCGGGCGCGACCTGCCAATCGGCTTCGCGCACCGATTGGGTATCGGTCAGAAAGGCAAGCTCGGCGCCGGCGTCGATGGCGGACTGACGCGCTTCACGGGCATGCAGTAGCTCTTGGCGGCGCGGATTGAAGCGGCGGTGGAGATCGGCGACGAACGCCAGTGCCGCGGGGCTCAGAATCGGCGCGAGTCCAGGAGCGACTTCTCCATGAATTTCGATTCCGACGTCCATAGGTGACCTCGATGAGCAAAGCCGCGCCATCCTGAGCGTGCCCGAAGGCGCGACCATCATATCGTATGAGCGCGGCGCCACGATTCTCCAAACCATACTGGCAAAGGAAAAGCGGGACGAGTCGCAACGCCTCATCCCACTCTCAACGCTGTTCTTGCCTCTTACGGGAGAAACCCCAGCGGATCCTGGGCGACCCCATCGACCTCGACGATGAAATGAACGTGGGGGCCGGTGGAGATGCCGGTGCTGCCGACCGGGCCGATGACGTCGCCCTTGGAGATCGCATCGCCGGGGGCGACCCAGGGCTGCTCGGCCATGTGGCCGTAGAGGGTCTTGAAGCCATTGCCGTGATCGATCTTGACGTAGTAGCCAAGTCCGCAGTCGCACCACCCGGAGTATTCGACGGTGCCGCCATCGGCGGCCAGAAGCGGGGTAAAGGCGGGCGCTGCCAGATCGACGCCATTGTGATAATTGCACCCGACTGCCGAGTCCCACGGTTCGAACCAGTAGGGACTGCAGCCGAACGACTGGGTAAAGACCCACGACGCCAGTGGATAATCGAACGCCCCGGAGGCGAGACCCGGCACATTGACCTTGGAGGGAATCTCCGTGGTGGCGAGGTCTTCCCCAGGCTGATCGGCCCGGGACAGATACCAACCGCTGACGAACCCCGTCACCTCGCCGTCCGTAATCAGGTACCACGGATTGCCGACTGGATCGTCATATGGCCCTTCCATGACCTGAACGACATCGTCTTCCGGCACGATGCCGATGCGCTCGGCGTCGGGG
>JACCXM010000447.1 GCA_013697005.1 Chloroflexia bacterium
GCGATGAACTGCTGGGTGACCGTCCCTTCATCCTCATCCTCGGCGGTGACAACCCCCGTCGCCACCACCGTCAGATCATCCGGCGACGTCACCCGCACGTCGTAGAATGCGCTCGGAGCGTAGGTCGGATCGCCGAAGGAGGTCACCTCCGGCAGCGCCCAGCCATCCCCCTCCTCATAGACCGCCAGAATCGGGTACCAGTCGGCCAGCACCCAGGAACCGTTGCGCGTATCGCGGCTGAAGATCCCGTACGAGCCGGTGGCGTCGGCGGGCACCGTCGTGGTGAATGCCAGCGCGATCTCCGCGCTCGCCCCCGGCGCGACCGCATCCGGCAGCAGCACCCGCAGCGCGGTGTCGCCGAGGGAAAACTCCGGCGTGACCGGCGCGCCATCGACGGTGAGATCGACCACGGCGAGATTGCCTGCTCCATAGTAAAAGGCGTTGGGAAAGAGCCGGAACCAGACCTCGTCCAGCGCCACCGTGGCGGGGTTGCGCCAGGTCAGCGTCATCTCGCCACCGATCGTACCCAGCGCGGGATCAAAGGCGACGTCCATGCGGTAGGCGCTCAGCGTATCCGCGGCCCGTTCCGCCGGCGCCAACGCGCCCGGTACAACATCGGCGAAGAGATCGTGCGCCCCCGGAACCGAGGCGGTTTCCCGCGCCCCAACCCACGCCGGATGTGCGGCCACACCGCCCAGCATCATCGCGCCAAGCACCAGCGGCACGGCCGCACGCGACCAACCTCGGGTCCAATAGCCAATAGCCAATAGCCAACCGCCCATCATGATCTTCATGCGCATGAGTGTAGAAGGTTCCCGCCTTTCACCGTCCCGGTTACACTCGGCGACCATGACGGCTTCCATCCCCGCGCCGGCCGATCCTGACGAAGGACAGCCCGGCTGGAACGTCACCCTCTACGCGGTTTGGGCCGGTCAGATGCTGGCCCTCATTGGGTTTTCCTCGCGGGTGCCCTTTCTTCCCTTCTACCTCGGCGATCTCGGTGTCACCGACGTCGCCGGGCAAACGCTCTGGTCGGGAGCCATCAATGCCGCCGGCGCCGGCGCGATGGCGATCACCGCCCCGATCTGGGGACTGCTCGCCGATCGCTACGGACGCAAGCCGATGCTGCTGCGCGGGCTCTTCGGCGGCGCCCTCGCCGTCGCATTGATGGGTCTCGCCACCGCGCCCTGGCAGCTCCTGGCGCTGCGTATGCTGGAAGGGACGCTCACTGGCACCGTCGCCGCCGCGGCCGCCCTCGTCGCCACCAGCGCCCCGCGCCAGCGTCTCGGCTACGCGCTGGGGATGGTGCAGACCGCCGTCTTCGCCGGAGCCTCGGCGGGACCCCTTTTCGGCGGGTTCGCCTACGACCGCATCGGCCCCCGCGCCACCTTCGCGCTGGCCGCGGCGATGCTCTTCGGCGGCGGCGTCACCGTCGCCATCTTCGCCCGCGAGCGGTTCGCGCGCGGGGCGCGGCGCGCCATGACCGATGGCGATGCGGGGCGCTGGCGGCGCTTCCGGACCTCCGGCGCATTCCTCTTCTCCGCCGCCATGCTGACCATGCTGGCGGCGATCCTCGCCGTGCGCACGATCGCCATGGCCATGCAGCCGATCATCCCCCTCTTCGTCGCCCAGCTTTCGCCCAACAATCCCGAGGTCGCCACCCTCGCCGGTATCGTTCTCGGCGCGGCGGGGTTCACCAGTGCCCTCGCCGCCGCCTACCTGGGCAGATTGGGCGACCGCGCCGGGCATCGTCGCGTGCTCGCCATCAGTCTCGTCGCCGCCGGTCTGGTCTATCTGCCGATGGCGATCGTGCGCGATCCCTGGCAGCTCGCGGTCTTGCAGGCCCTGATGGGTGTCGCCGCGGGCGGATTGATCCCCTCGGCGAACGCGCTCATCGCCCATCTCACCCCGATCGAGCGCCGCGGCGCGATTTTCGGGCTGACCGCCGCCCTCTCCGGGGTGGGCGGGTTCGTCGGCCCGCTCCTCGGCGCCAGCCTCGCCACCAGTCTTGGTTTCCGCTCAACATTCATCGCCGCCGGGGCGCTGCTGCTCGCTGTCGGAGCATTGGTTATCGGGAGCCAGACGGAACCCAGTCGTGAGTCGTCAGTCATCAGTCATCAGTGAGAGGGCCAGACGTACTGTAGAAACTGTGTTGACCGTCTGATGCCAGGACGTTCTCCATCACCCGCATGAAGTTTCCGGTGGTGATCTTGCGCAGGTCCGCGTCCGAGTAGCCGCGCCTGACCAGCTCACTAGTGAGCGCGGGAAGGTCTTCCCAGCTTTTCATTCCTGCGAAGGAAAGCTGACCCAAGCCGCCACCTGGGTTCCAGGCGGGGATTTCCAGAGACGCGTTCATGGCGATGATCTCGTCGTAGAAGTCGCAGCCGATGGCGACGTGGTCGATGCCGGCCAGCTCCACGATGTGGTCGAGGTGATCGACCCAGCGGGCGATGGTCGCGTTGTTGTCCGCGATGTATCCGGCCACCGCCACGATCCCGACGAGACCGCCCGACGCCGCGATGGCGGTAATCATGGCATCGGTGAGATTGCGGGGGTGATCGAGCAGGGCGCGGGCGTTGGAGTGACTGGCGATCACCGGCCGCGCCGACGTTTCCAGCACGTCCCAGGTGGTTCGATCGGAGGCGTGCGAGACATCGGCGATGATGCCCAACCGATTCATCTCGTGGATGGCCTGGCGGCCGAGCCGGGTCAGCCCGCCGCGCGAGTCGTTTTCCCAGGCGCCATCGCCGAAGGCGGTGCGGCGCATCCAGGCGAACGACAGCATGCGCACGCCGAGCCGGTGAAAAAGACGCAACGCGGAGAGGTCCTGTCCTAGCGGCTCGGCGCCCTCGAAGGCGAGGAGCGCGGCGATCTTCCCCTCTCCATTGATGCGCGCGACGTCGGCGCGGGACAACGCCAATTCGATCTCGTCCTGGCACGCCGCGATTTCCTCGAGCAAGGCATCGACGAGCTGCACGGCGCGACGCAACGCGCCCTCGGGCAGATAGATCGAGTCGATATAGACGGCGCAGACGACGATGGTGACGCCACCGGCGCGCAGCCGCGGCAGCCATTCCGTGCGCAGCGAGCCATCGCTGCCATCGAAGCGCCGTTTGAGGAGCGCCAGGGGTAAATCGCTGTGGAGATCGGCGATGGGGATGGGTTGCGTCGGCTCGAATTCAGTACGATGTGGGGACATGTCACTGCTGCTCCTACTCAGGTTCCGACAGCCGACGATGCAAAGGCGATGGACGGAAAGGACATTGATTCTATGATCTGGCGATCACTCTGGAATACTGGTGTGAGAACGCGGCGGTGACCGGGGAGGTGCGAGAAGAGTTCGACATCACGGTCAACGTCGATGGCGATGTCATCCGAGTTCGGATTGTGAGACCAAGGAAGACCGTCGTCGACTACCTCGCCCAGTACGAGGCGTTCATCGACGGTGAGTTCCGTCCAGTGATCCGGTATGATGGTCGCCACGGCCATCCTCATTGCAGTGTCCAGACAACGGTGTCATTCCGAGCTTGCGAGGAATCTCGATTCCAGACGCGAACGTACGCGATGTCCAACAAGATTCCTCCTTCGTCGGAAAGACACGAATGCTTGGACGGTGTACTCATTGTGACATTCTGGATTGGGCCGGCGAGACGATCGACAAGCGCTGGGCGCCGGTGGGAACGACAAACAACCAAGCACTTACCGACGCGATACATGATATCGTGGCCAACTGGGAGCGTTACCGCGCCAGTTTTCTCCGGAGGCGGCGATTACCAGCAATACGACCGGGCTTAGTGACGCCGCAGTGGCACAAACAAATGCGAATCTTCGCCTTGCTTCCCTGTTCATCCGGGAATTGCTAGATGATGAGGACTCGCTCGGCGTGATCCCACAAGGCGCATCCGTCGTCCTGTTGCCGCCGGACGACCCGGACGATCTTGAACTGCGAGACGCCAACATGCGCATGGCCTCGGATCTGGCCGCCAACGGCCGGAACGTCGTCTTGTGGACCGTCGGCATGCCATCGGTCACTGCGTCGCAGCGTCTTGTCCGATGGCCGGCAATCAGCAATGCCCAGCCCGCCAGCATCACATACGATCGGGACCAGGACATGCTCGAGGTCGCCTTTTCCGTAACCAAGCAGCCGACGTTGCCAATTCAGATCAATGCCGTCGTGACGTTGCTGATCGAAAGAGAGTCGGAGGCAGCGATCTCGGCCACGATCCACGATTTTCTCGCCAAGGCGGCCCCGCAGTCCTTAGTGTTGTTCGATCTGCTCTTGCTGTCATCAACGCGATTGATCGGTATCACACTGAGCGAGGTTCACGCGATCCGTAACGCCATGGTTCACGGCCAATCACTGCCCGCCCAGGCGCTTGTTACCTCTCGCCAGATCGTCGAGGAGCTTTCGGCGCTGGCGGCCTGAACGCGCAATCTGTCGAAGACCGGACATGAACCAGGATGATGACATCGATGAAGCGCGGGCTGCCCTGATCGATCAACGCATCGGTCAGACCTTCGATTTCCTGAGCGATGTGATCGACGACCCAAAGCTCCTCGAAGCAATTCCGGACGGCTCGAAGCTCGCGTTTCGCGATATTACGATTCGCCGGTACCAGTTTCGCCTGACCGCTTCCCGGCCACGCGACCCCGCGGAGCGCTGGACCGCGCGGGTTACGGGTTACACGAAGCCCGGCGCAAGGCATGGAACCAACGCGGGCGCTGTCGAAAACCCCATGCATCCTCCACATGGGATACCACTGCCGGAGGCTCAGACAGGGGCAACCGCACCAGCAGCACTGGACGCGCTGGAGGCCGAGTTGCGCGGTCTCGTCAGAATACCGGCGTGAAGTCCGGTCCGCTCCGGTGGCGATCCCAATAGCGTTCCCGGAGACGCGCGGTCAGCGTTCCCAGTGACGCGGCGCCCACTCGCCGCCCGTCGACCTCGGCAATTGGGTAGAGCCCGCCCGCGGTGCTGCACAGAAATGCTTCGTCCGCGGTGTAGAGATCGTATGGGGTGAGATCGCGCTCAGCGGATGGGATGTTCAGTTCGGCGGCGATCTCGAAGACGGTTTCGCGGGTGATTCCTTCCAGGATGCCGGCCCGAGGCGTGTAGAGCGCCCCGCCACGGACCAGAAAAACGTTCGCGCCGCGGCTCTCGGTAAGCAGCCCGCGGTCGTCGAGCAGCACGACGTCGTCGGCCCCGGCCAGATCGGCTTCCATTTTCGCCAGATGGGTGTGCATACGGTTGAAGTTCTTGATCTTGGCATCCACCACCGAGGCCGGCCATTGCCGGATCGAGGGGATCACGATGCTGATCCCGCTTTCCGCCTTCGCCTCCGGCCAGAGGGAGAGAT
>JACCXM010000468.1 GCA_013697005.1 Chloroflexia bacterium
CATTACAAGTGCGTGCTCATGTTGGCTCCACTGAATCGACGGTTGCGAGGGCACGGTCGCATCAGGGTGTGTTCGACCGAACATCGGTCATCTGTTTGCTGCCCCGTTCTTCGTACTCGGAAATTACTGCCACTTTCGCCGCTGATTGCGAGCCTGGGTCGAACTCGTAACCGAGCCATTCGGCGACGAGACGCTTGGCCAATTCGAGACCGACAACGCGGGCGCCGAGGGTGAGCACTTGGCAATCATTGGAGAGGACCGAGCGCTCGACTGAATACGAGTCGTGGGCGACTGTCGCGCGAATGCCGGGCACCTTATTCGCGCTGATCGCCATACCGATGCCAGTGCCGCAGACGAGGAGCCCACGGCGCGCCTCGCCTCGCGCCACTGCTTGCGCGACATCAAGTCCAACGTGCGGATAGGGGCGATCGTCAGACGCATCGGGGACGCCAAAGTCGATGACGTCAACCCGTGGGTCTGTCTCGAGTTGTTTTCTGAGCGCATTCTTCATATCAGCGCCGGCATTGTCTGCACCGATCGCTACTACATATCGCTCTGTTGCCAAAATCGTCTCCCTTTGTGTCGACCCGATGAAGGTGGCGTCTGAACGTAGTGAAGGATCCCGCTCATGGCTCTCTAATTGCAGAGCTGGTGATGTGATTCCTTGCCTAAGGCCTTCGGCTGCCACATTTCTAGCATTGAATTGCTCACGAACCTGAGTTCTTGAATCCAGTGCCGAAGGCGTACAAGACGTGGTAGATAGATGTCGCCCCGGCATCCTGAACACCTCGCGAGCGCTCGCCGAGGCGCGAGGCGCGACCACGGCGGCTGACCATATCGATCGTCGAAAGCATCCCTGCCGCGCCCGCTGGTAGTGCTGCCGCCCAAGCGTCGGAGATTCTCAGTCCACGCGCGGCTGCGTCATTGAGTGCGGCACAGAATGGCGCAAGGGTGTCAACCATGGTCTTGTCTCCCGGTTGGGCCTGACCGAGCCCCTGCAAGGTGGACAGCGCCTGATCAAGCGCCAGCGCCACGGCGGCGGCATCGACCGCCTCGTCTCGGTCGGGTAGCCCTGTGCCGATGGCGATCAGCCAAGCTCCGACGAGTGCGCCGGAGGCGCCACCGGCCGCGTTCTGGAAGGCAATGCCGCCGCGCCTGAATGTTTGCCGGGCGGTGCCATCGAAGCCCTCGATGGCTTCGACCGCAGCGCGCAGCCCGCGCACCATACCCGCGCCGTGGTCGCCGTCGCCCGCGGCGGCGTCAAGCCGCCCCAGCTCGCTTTCCATCTTCTCGATCGTCGCCAGCGCCTGTCGCAGTGCGGCGCGAACGCTCTCGCCGAACTCGCCCCCGGGGATGCCGCCTTCATCACGTACGGCGTCGGTCTCGGCGGAAGTCGTCCCTACCCCTGTTGCTGGAGCATTCGACGCGGAGGCCGTTGTCTGGGTCACATCGGGGCCGATGCTCGTGAACGCGGGCGTGGACGCCGTCGCGTCGAGCAGCGATTTGAGATCGTCATCGAGCCAGAAGAGCGACAGTGACATCCCGGTCATGTCCAGCGAGGTGACGAACTCGCCGATCAAGGGGTTGTAAGCCTGGAGACCGGCCTGGTCGAGTAATGCGGTGACGTCGTTGTAGAAGACGAACATCTCTTCGTACTTGGTGCCCCCGAGTCCATTGACGAGCACCGCCACGTCGCTCCCGGTTCCGGCGGGCGTCTCAGCCAGCAGCGTTTCGACCAGCATCGCCGCAATGTCCCGTGCAGGCATCTGCTCGGCGACGCGCACCCCCGGCTCGCCGTGGATTCCGAGTCCAATCTCCATCTTATCGGGCGCGACGTTAAAGAGCGGCTGATCCTGGCCCGGCACCGTGCAACCCGCGAAGGCAACTCCCGCCGTGCGCACCCGCGCGTTGGCGTGGCGGGTGAACGCCTCGACGTCGTCGAGACTATCCCCACGCGCGGCAGATGCCCCGGCGCTCTTGAACACATAGAAACCTCCGGCGATGCCGCGCCGGCGATCAGCTTCCTCCGGACCGGCGGAAAGCACATCGTCAGTCACGAGCACGGTGCATACAGCCACACCCTCAGCACGAAGCCGGGCTTCGGCCATGCCGAAGTTCATCACATCGCCGCTGTAGTTGCCGAAGGTGAAGAGAATGCCGGCGCCAGCGTCGACCGCCTTCGCCACTCGATAGCACTGCTCGCCGGAGGGTGAGGTGAAGATGTCTCCGATCACGGCGGCGGAGGCAAGACCTTGTCCGACCAGTCCATAGAACGCCGGATAGTGCCCCGAGCCGCCGCCGACGACGACCGAGACGCGCCCAGGGGCAGGCGTGCCGTTGGCCATCACCCCGGAAGCGCCAGGGACGCGCTGGAGGTACCGCCCGTAGGCGCTGGCATACCCTGCGATCATCTCCTCCCGAAACGCTGACCCTTCGTTGAGCATCCGCTTCATCGTCCGCCGCTCCTCACCGCCGCGGAACCGATCCCGCCCGGCGTCGGATCCGCAATGGATTTCGGTTCGGGTAGCCGCTCGATGAGAAAGCGGCGCACCTCCTCTGGCGATGGGGCGATCTTCGCACAAAGCGCCAGGGCGTCCGGCCTTGGGGGATAGACGGAGTTGGGAATGGCGATGACCGTCATTCCGGCGGCGGCGGCGGCGCGGATGCCGTTGCTGGAGTCCTCCACCGCAGCACACGACGTGGCCGGCACA